>NZ_JAMYTF010000011.1:0-159055 GCF_040322295.1 Mesorhizobium sp. M0159 | reverse complement strand
CCTCTGTACTGCCGGACTGTCCGGCAGGACAGAGGGGGGCGCTGTCCCGCCGACCTCACCCCGGCAACACCGAAACTTTCAAATCCAGAAACAAAAAACCCGCCTCAAAGGCGGGTCGTCGGGCCGAATCAGCACCATACCGAAGTTAGTAGCATAGCTGCCGGCACAAAGCAAGAACAAAATGCGTTGCAGCGGGCAGTAAAATGCGAATTCCCTGCGCTGCCTCGCCTTGTCGGCAATCCCGACGTCGGTACGCTTGGTCGAGTTCCTTCGCGCCCCCCTCTGCCCTGCCGGGCATCTCCCCCTCTAGTGGGGAGATTGGCAGCTGCGGCGCCTCGCTCTGTCCTGCAACGTTGGAGAATGGCGAAAGCCGGTCTGACGGCCAATCTCCCCCCTCGTGGGGGAGATGTCCGGCAGGACAGAGGGGGGTGCCGTAGAGCTCCAACGCGGGAGAATCTTCTATGACCTCGCCCTCCTGGCTCACCGTCACCCAAGGCACAGCACCCCTGCTGGTTTCGATCCCGCATACCGGCATCGATCTCGCCGGCCTCGATAGCCGGCTGGTCTCGCCCTGGCTCGGCCGCCGTGACGCCGACTGGTGGATCGACAAGCTTTATGACTTCGCAGAAGACCTCGGCGCGACCGTTGTGCATACGGCGATTTCGCGCACCGTTATCGACGTCAATCGCGATCCGTCCGGCGTTTCGCTCTATCCCGGCCAGACGACGACTGGGCTCTGCCCGACAGAGACCTTTGACGGCGATCAGCTCTACCGCAAGGGTGAAGAGCCGGGACCGTCGGAGATCGACGAACGCCGCGAGAAGTTCTTCGTACCCTATCATGCCGCTCTGCAGGCCGAGATCGACAGGCTGCGCGCTTTGCATGGGAAGGTCGTCGTCTATGACTGCCATTCGATCCGCTCGGTGCTGCCGCGCCTTTTCGAAGGCAAATTGCCGGTCTTCAATCTCGGCACCAATGACGGCAAGAGCGCCGATCCGACGCTGCAAGCGACGGTTGGCCAGATCCTCGCCGAAACCGGCGAGAGCTACGTCGTCAACGGGCGCTTCAAGGGCGGCTGGATCACGCGCCATTTCGGCCAGCCGCAAGCCGGCGTCCACGCGCTGCAGATGGAACTCTCCAACCGCGGCTACATGCGCGAGCCCGAAGGCAAGGGCGAACCGGATAACTGGCCGGTGCCTTACGAGGCCGAATTCGCGGCGCCGATCCGCGTCACGCTGAAGAAGATCCTGGAAACCGCGATCGCCTGGGCCGAACGCTGACGCGCGGTGCACCTCACTCGAAAGGGACAATCATGACCGATCCTCGCCACAACATCCGTGAAGTGCGCAGCCCGCGCGGCAGCGAGCTCAACGCCCGCACCTGGCTGACGGAAGCGCCGTTGCGCATGCTGATGAACAATCTCGACCCAGACGTCGCCGAAAACCCCAACGAGTTGGTCGTCTATGGCGGCATCGGCCGGGCGGCGCGCACCTGGAACGATTTCGACCGCATCGTTGCCTCGCTGAAGACGCTTGGCGACGACGAGACGTTGTTGGTGCAATCGGGCAAGCCGGTCGGCGTGTTCCGCACTCATCCTGACGCCCCGCGCGTGCTGATCGCCAATTCCAACCTGGTGCCGCACTGGGCGACATGGGAGAAATTCAACGAGCTCGATAGAAAGGGCCTGATGATGTACGGCCAGATGACGGCCGGCTCGTGGATCTACATCGGCACGCAAGGCATCGTGCAGGGCACCTACGAGACCTTCGTCGAGGCCGGCCGCCAGCATTATGGCGGCAATCTCAGGGGCAAGTGGATCCTGACCGGCGGTCTCGGCGGCATGGGCGGTGCCCAGCCGCTCGCCGCGGTCATGGCCGGCGCCTGCTGCCTGGCCGTCGAATGCGATCCCGACCGCATCGATTTCCGGCTGCGCACCCGCTATGTCGATGAGCGCGCCGACACGCTCGACGAGGCTCTGGAAAAGATCGAGCGCTGGACCAAAGCCGGTGAGGCGAAATCGGTTGGCCTGGTCGGCAACGCCGCCGACATCCTGCCGGAACTGGTGCGGCGCGGCGTGCGCCCTGACATCGTCACCGACCAGACCTCGGCGCATGACCCGCTCAATGGCTATCTGCCCAAGGGCTGGTCGCTGGCCGAGTGGCGCGAGAAGCGCACCAGCGACCCGAAGGCCGTTGAAAGAGCTGCCCGCGCGTCGATGCGCGAGCATGTCGAGGCGATGGTGGCGTTCTGGAATGCCGGCGTGCCGACGCTCGACTACGGCAACAACATCCGCCAGGTGGCGAAGGAGGAGGGGTTCGAGAATGCTTTTGCCTTCCCGGGTTTCGTGCCGGCTTATATCCGTCCGCTGTTTTGCCGCGGCATCGGCCCGTTCCGCTGGGCAGCGCTTTCCGGCGATCCCGAGGATATCTACAAGACCGACGCCAAGGTGCGCGAACTGACCCCCGGCAACACCCATCTGCACAACTGGCTCGACATGGCGCGTGAGCGCATCGCCTTCCAGGGCCTGCCGGCGCGCATCTGCTGGGTTGGGCTTGGTGATCGCCACCGGCTCGGCCTCGCCTTCAACGAGATGGTCGCCAGGGGCGAACTGAAGGCGCCGGTGGTCATCGGCCGCGATCACCTCGATTCCGGCTCGGTCGCCTCGCCGAACCGCGAGACGGAGGCGATGAAGGACGGCTCCGATGCCGTCTCCGACTGGCCGTTGCTCAATGCCTTGCTCAACACGGCGTCCGGCGCCACCTGGGTGTCGCTGCACCATGGCGGCGGCGTCGGCATGGGCTTTTCACAGCATGCCGGCATGGTCATCGTCGCCGACGGCACGCCCGAGGCGGCCAAGCGCCTGGAGCGGGTTCTGTGGAACGATCCGGCGACCGGCGTCATGCGCCACGCCGATGCCGGCTATGACATCGCGATCGAGTGCGCCCGGGAGAACCAGCTCAACCTGCCCGGCATTTTGGGCTGAGCCGCGCCTTGCGCATCCTTCGGGCAGCCGAATACCGGTCGATGCCGTGGAAGAACGGCGGCGGGGTGACGACGGAGATTGCCGTCTCGCCGCCAGGTGCCGGGCTCGACGATTTCGACTGGCGCGTCTCGATGGCGCGCGTCGAGGGCGACGGCCCGTTTTCGGGCTTTCCTGGCGTCGACCGGACCTTGGCGCTGCTGGAAGGCGAGGGCATGATCCTCGACATCGCCGGCCGGCTACCGGTCGAAATCATCAAGGCTTCCGCACCGCTTGCCTTTCCGGCCGACGTGCCGACGCAAGCCACGCTGATCGCCGGTCCGATCACCGACCTCAACGTCATGACCCGCCGCGCCCGGGCGATCCACACGGTCGAGCGCCTGCTGATTTCGGCTCCGACGGAGATCCAGGCCGAAGCCGATGAAACACTCATCCTGTGCGTCGACGGCGAACTCAGCGTGGCCGGCGCGGCGCCCATGCAACTTGGGCCGCTCGACGCGCTGTTGCTCGGGGCGCAAGCGCCGGAACTGCGCCTGGATCCGGTCCGGCCGGCCATGCTGTTCGTGATCCGCATCGACCGCATTGCCGGCAACGATTAACGTCTGTTTCCAAACATGATCGTGACGCCGGCCAAATATCGCGTAAGCTGGTCGCTGCATCACGAAAAAGCCTGAATCTTCCGCCGATCAGAAGCCGAAACGATGCTCATAGTGCCCGCCTGGAAGTTGTCGAAAGACGGCATCTTGTCGTGGTGCGGAAACAAAACTTTCGGCCAAGTGTTGCGATGCAACCAATTGCATTTGGACCGGTTTTAGGGACATTGCCGTGGCGGTGACGCCGCACTGCGTCCCCAACACGGAACCTTAGATGAATATCCAGACCAATCTCGCACAGATCGAAAAGACGAGCGCCAGCTTCCCGGCTGTCACCGACGTGCCGATACGCTCCAATTTCCTGCCGGAAGATCGGCTGCGCGCTTTGGGCGCAGCCCTTGCCAATGGCGACGCCAAGGACTTGTTCGGTCTGACGCCTTTCGATTTTCAGGCGCGCATCCGCGACAGCGCCAGGAAAATTCTCGATGTCTACCGTTCCACCAACGCTGCCCAGGCGAGGGGCGAAACGATCACGCCCGCGGCGCAGTGGCTGCTCGACAACAACTACCTGGTCGAGGAGACCATTTTTCAGGTCAAGCGCGACCTGCCGCGCCGCTTCTACCGCCAGTTGCCGACGCTGAAACTGTCGGATGGATCCAGCGTGCCGCGCGCACTGGCGGTCGCGTGGACCTATGTCGCGCATTCCGACAGTTCCGTCTCGTCGGCCATGTTCAAGGCGATCGTCGAAGGCTTCCAGTCCGTCGAGCCGCTGAAGATTGGCGAATTATGGGCGCTGCCGTCGCTGCTGCGCTTCGTCCTGATCGAGAACCTTCGCCGGATCGCGGTCCGCGTCAATCGCACGCGGGAACTGCGCCAGATCGCCAACGAGGTCGCCGACCGTGTGCTGGCGACGGACGACAGCGCCGACCGGCAGGCGATACTTTCCCACTACAGCGCCCATGCGCAGGACACCACCTTCGCCACCCAGTTGCTCTACCGGCTGCGTGACGGCTCGCAAAATGCCGGCAGGGCGCTGGAATGGCTGGAGGGCGAGCTGGAAAGGACCGGCTCCGACGCCGAGGAGATCATCCTCAGCGAGCACCACACGCTGTCCAGCGGCAACGTGACCACCGGCAACATCATCCGCGGCCTGCGCCTGATCAACGACATCGACTGGACGGTGTGGTTCGAGGGCGTCAGCCGCATCGACACATTGCTGCGCGAACGCACCGATTTCGCCGCGCTCGATTTCTTTTCGCGCGACCAATACCGGACTGCGATCGAGGAGCTGGCGCGCCGTTCCGATCTCTCCGAATTTCGCGTTGCCGAAAGGGCGATCGAGCTCGCCGGCCATGCTGCCGAGGCACCGGGCTCCGAAACCGGTCCGATCGCTCACACCGACGTCGGCTTCTTTCTGGTCGGCCCGCGCCGGCAGGAGCTCGAGCGGTCGATCGGCTACCGGCCGACCATCGGCAAGACGCTCAACCGGACCTTCCGCAAGACCGGATGGCTGGGCATCGTCGTGCCGGTGTTTGCGCTGACGGTCCTGCTTCTGGTCGTTTCCGGCAATGCGCTTGCCAATCTCGGCCTGTCGGTGCCGTCGATCGTCCTGATGCTGGCCCTGTTCGCGGTGCCGGCCAGCGAAGGCGCGCTCGCATTCTTCAACACCGTCGTCTCGCTGTTTTTGAAGCCGACGCGTCTCATCGGCTATGATTTCAGGCACGGTGTGCCGCCCGAGGCGCGCACGCTGGTGGTGGTGCCGTCGCTGATCGGCTCGCGCGACGATGTCGAGGAGAACATCCGCAACATCGAGGTGCATCACCTCGCCAACACGGCGGGCGAAGTCTATTTCGCGCTGCTTTCCGACTGGCCGGACTCGAAGACCGAGATCGATACGGCGGATGTCGAAATCCTCGAATTCGCCCGCGCCGAAATCGCCAGGCTGAACGCCCGCTATCCCTCGGAAGGGGCGCCGCGCTTTTATCTGCTGCATCGGCGCCGGCTCTACAACGCATCGCAAGGCGTCTGGATGGGCTGGGAGCGCAAGCGCGGCAAGCTGCACGAATTGAACCTTCTGCTGCGCGGGGACAGCGACACCACCTTCCTGCCGCTGGAAGTGCCATTGCCGGAGAGCGTCGTCCACGTGATGACGCTGGACGCCGACACCCGCACCACCCGCGACGCCGTCGCTGCGCTGGCCGGCAAGCTTTGCCATCCGCTCAACCGTCCGCATTTCGATGTCGCACGGCGCGAGGTTACGGCAGGTTATTCCATCCTGCAGCCGCGTATCACCGCGTCGCTGACCAGTGGCGACGAGGCATCGTTCTTTCAGCGTGTCTTTTCCGCCAATCGCGGGCTCGATCCGTACGTCTTTGCCGTGTCGGACCTCTACCAGGACATCTTCGGCGACGGTTCCTTCACCGGCAAGGGTCTTTACCATGTCGACGCCTTCGAGGCGGCGCTGAAAGGCCGCATCGAGGAAAACACCATCCTCAGCCATGATCTGCTCGAAGGCGCCCTGGCGCGCTCGGCCTTGGTCACCGACGTCGAACTGGTCGAGGACTATCCGACCCGCTATTCGGTCGACGCGTCGCGCCACCATCGCTGGGCACGCGGCGACTGGCAGCTTCTGGGCTTCATTCTTGGCCCGCGCTCAAACGTGCCGGCGCTGTCGCGCTGGAAGATGGTGGACAATCTGCGCCGCTCGGTGACGCCGATCTTCTGGGTGATGGCCGCGATCGCCGGCTGGACGCTGCTGCCCTTCACGCAGGCCGCGCAATGGCAGGCGCTGCTGATCCTCACGCTGTTCATGGCGCCCACTTTCGACATCGTCGACGCCATCCTGCCGAAGAGCGGCGACCAGACGCCGCGCGGCCATTTCTCGGCACTGGCACGCGACGTTGCCTTCGGCACTGCCCTGGTGGCGCTGAAGATCGTGCTGATGGCGCATCTTGCCTGGATGATGGGCGACGCGATCATCCGCACGCTCTACCGCCTGTTCGTCAGCCGCCAGAACCTGCTCGAATGGCGCACCGCCTCGCAGGCACACAAGGGCGGCGACAACGATCTCGGCTCCTACTACAGCATCATGTACGGCGCGGTGACCATCGGCGTCGTCGGCCTCGCCGTCCCGGTGCTGGCCGATTCCACCGGCGCCTTCGTCGCCTTCTTCTTTGCCTTGTTCTGGATCGGCTCGCCCGCCATCGCCTGCTGGATCAGCCGTTCGGCCGAAACCGAGGACCGCCTGCGCATATCGGCCGCCGACATCCACGCGCTGCGCACCGTGGCGCGGCGTACATGGCACTATTTCGAGACCTTCGTGACGGCCGAGCATCACAATCTGCCGCCGGATAATTTCCAGGAAAGCCCGGCCCCCGTGGTGGCGCCCCGCACCTCGCCGACCAATATCGGCGTCTACCTGCTGTCGGTGATTTCGGCACGCGATTTCGGCTGGATCAGCCTCTCCGACGCGGTCAACCGCATCGACGCGACCATGTCGACCATCGAGAGCATGCCGCGCGACCGCGGCCATCTCTTCAACTGGTATGACACCACGACCCTGAAGCCGCTCTACCCGCTGTACATTTCGGCGGTCGACAGCGGCAATCTCGCCGGCCATCTGGTGGCCGTGGCCGCTGCCTGCGCCGAATGGGCCGAAGCGCCGTCGGTGCATGTGCAGGGCGACTTCGAAGGCATCCTCGACACCGTCACCATCCTCGACGAAAGCCTTGAGGAACTGCCCGACGACCGGCGTCAATTGCGGCCCTTGCGCCAGCGGCTCGCCGACCGTCTCGACGGCATGCGGCGGGCGGTGGAATTGATCAAGGCGCAGCCGGAGATGGCGTCGATCCGCACCATCAACCTGGCCGTCCTGGCCGGCGAGATACGCAAGCTCGCGACAGCCATCCATACCGAGGCCGCGTCGACCCAGAGCGACACCATCGCCGATTGGGCGGCCAGGCTCGAAGCCACCTGCGAGGCGCATGTGCACGATGCGCACAGCGACGAAAACGCGGTCGCGGCGTTGCGGGCCAAGCTTCTGACCTTGCGCGAGCGCACGCGCCGCTTCGCCTTCGAGATGGATTTCTCGTTCCTGATGCGGCCCGAGCGCAAGCTCCTGTCGATCGGTTACCGGGTCGAGGAGCATCAGCTCGACGAAAGCTGCTACGACCTTTTGGCCTCCGAGGCGCGGCTGACCAGCCTGTTCGCCATCGCCAAGGGCGATTTGCCGACCGAGCACTGGTTTCGGCTCGGCCGGCCGATCGTCGAGATCGGCTTCCAGGGCGCACTGATGTCCTGGTCCGGCTCGATGTTCGAATATCTGATGCCGCCGCTGGTGATGAAGGAGCCGCAAGGCAGCATTCTCAACCAGACCAGCAAGCTCATCATCAAGCGCCAGATCCAGTATGGCCGTTCGAAGAACGTTCCCTGGGGGATTTCGGAAGCGGCCTACAACGCCCGCGACCGCGAGCTAACCTATCAGTACACCAATTTCGGCGTGCCCGGGCTCGGCCTGAAGCGCGGCCTTGGCCAAAACACGGTGATCGCGCCTTACGCGACCGTGCTGGCAGCGCAGTTCACGCCGCATGAATCCGTCCAGAACCTGGCCAGGCTGAGGCGGCTGGGCGCACTGGGCCGGCACGGTTTTTACGACGCGGTGGATTTCACGCCGCAACGCGTCCCCGAGGGCACCGACCACGCCGTCGTGCTCAACTACATGGCCCACCACTCCGGCATGTCGATTGCCGCGGTTGCCGATGCGATCTTCGAAGGGCGCCTGCGCGACCGCTTCCACAGCGATCCGGTGATCGAGTCGGCCGAATTGCTGCTGCAGGAACGGGCGCCGCGCGACATCCCGACTGCGACCGTCAGGACCGAGGCCGACGAGCGCTCGAAGGACGAGACCGAGCTGGAAAGCCCGGATACCCGCATTGTGCTCGATCCGCTCAGGGCGCTCCGCTCGACCAGTGTCATGTCCAATGGCCGCTATTCGGTCATGGTGACCGCCACCGGCTCCGGGTACAGCCGCTGGGGCGAACTTGCCGTCACGCGCTGGCAGCCGGATCCGACCGAGGACCGCCTTGGTTCCTATATTTTCCTGCGCGACGCGAGCAACGGCGACTGGTGGTCGGCCACCGCCGAGCCGAAGCGCGCCGCCGGCGAGCGTGCGCAGACGCTGTTCTCCGACGACAAGGCGAGCTTCGTCAAATCGATTGGATCGCTGCGTTCGGAAGTCGAGTGCATCGTCATCTCGGAAGGCAATGGTGAGGGCCGACGGGTGACGCTCCACAATGATGGCCCCGCCGACCGGCATATCGAAGTAACCTCGTTTGCCGAACTGGTGCTGGGCTCCGAGCCCTCGGATAATGCCCATCCGGCTTTTTCGAAGATGTTCGTGGAAACCGAGATCGCGCCGAACAACGGCGCGATCTTCGCCACCAGGCGCAAGCGCGAAAAGGACGAACCCGACGTCACCATGGTGCATTTCGTCACCGACCCGTCTGGATCGGCGCGAGACGCCGAGGCGGAAACCGACAGGCGCGCCTTCATCGGCCGCGGCCGCACCATCACCGAAGCGGCTGCCTTTGATCCCGGCGCCACGCTTGGCGGCCATTCCGGCTTCACCCTGGATCCGATCGCATCGCTTCGCCGGCAGGTGCGCGTGCCGGCCAACAAGAAGATTTCGCTGACGTTCTGGACAGTCGTCGGTAGCCATCGCGCCGAATTGGATGCCGCCATCGCACGGCTCGACCATCCCGAAAGCTTCGCCCGCCAGGCGATGCTCGCCTGGACGCGCTCGCAGGTGCAGACCCGGCACCTTGGCCTCAGCCTGTCCGACGCCGCCAATGTGCAGAAGCTGGCGCGCTATCTGATCTATCCCGATCCGTTCCTGCGCCTTCCGGGCGAATCCATCGTCTCCGGGCTCGGCAGGCAGTCCAGCCTGTGGCCGACCAGCATATCCGGCGATTTTCCGATTTTCCTGGTCAGGATCGCCGATGTCGCCGATCTGGAGATCGTCGCCCAGGCGCTTCGCTTCCAGGAATACATGCGCGCCCGCGGCATGATGATCGATTTTGTCGTCGTCAACGAGCAGGCGTCATCCTACGTGCAGGACCTGCAGCGCGCGGTGGAGACGCTGTGCGAAAACAGCCGGTTGCGCGGCAAGGAACTCGGACCCCGCCAGCACATCTTCGCAGTGCGCCGCGATCTGATGGAGGAAACGACCTACAGGACCTTGCTCGCCGTCGCTCGGGTGGTGCTGCATACGCGCAACGGCACCATCTTCGACCAGATCGAGCGCGCCGAGGCCGCGGCACTGCAGGCGCGGGACGCCGCCCTCCAGCCGGCAGACCTTGCAGCGCTTCGCGAGCCGTCCTTGCCGGTGCCGACGTCGCAAGCATCTGCCGCCCAGGCACTGATCGAGGGCCGCGTCGACGGCAGCGGGCTCGACCAATGGAACGGTTTCGGCGGCTTCGACGGCGGCGGACGCCACTACGTCGTGCGTCTTGCCGGCCGGCGCACGACGCCGCAGCCGTGGATCAACGTCATCTCCAACCCATCGTTCGGGTTCCACATGTCGGCTGAAGGCGCTGCCTTCACCTGGAGCCGCAACAGCCGCGACTATCAGTTGACGCCATGGTCGAACGATCCGGTCACCAACCGGCCGGGCGAGGGCATCTATATCTACGATCATGCCAGTGGCAGGGCGTTCTCGCCAATGGCTGCTGTGGTGCGTGATCCGACAATGACCTACGAAACCTGGCACGGGCAGGGTTTTTCGACGTTCCGCTCAAAACGCGGGCCGCTGTCGATGGACCTGACCCATGTCGTCGATCCCGTCGATCCGGTGAAGATATCGCGGCTGCGCATCCAGAATTCGGGTTCGGTGCCGATGCGGCTGCGCGTCTACGCCTATGCGGAATGGGTTCTTGGCGGCCATCGCTCGCGCACCGCTGCAAGCATCGTTCCGTCGAGGGATGCCGCAACCGGCGCATTGCTGGCGCAAAATCCCTATGGGCTCGATTTCGGCGAGCGGATCGCCTTTCTGGCCGCCGACGGTGCTGTGCATTCGGTCACCGCCGATCGCGGCGAGTTCATCGGCAGGCAAGGCACGAGCGAGTTTCCGCATGCCGTGCTGAGCGGCGCCGGCCTGTCCGGCCGTGTCGAGGCCGGCGACGACCCCTGCGCGGCCATCGCACGCGACATCGACATCGCTGCCGGCGGCGACGTCACGCTGCTCTGGCTGCTCGGCGACGCGGCCTCGCCCGAGGCGGCCAGCGCGCTGGTGCAGACCCATCGCTCAAGGGATTTCGATCAGCGGCTGGCCGACAACGAGCGCACATGGCGCGGCTTTCTCGACACAATCCAGGTCGAGACGCCGGACAAGGCACTCGACGCTATGGTCAATCACTGGCTGCCCTATCAGAGCCTGGCCTGCCGCATCCGTGCCCGCTCTGCGTTCTATCAGGCGAGCGGTGCCTTCGGCTTCCGCGATCAGCTGCAGGATACCTTGGCTTTGCTGGCGCATGACCCCAAGCTGGCGCGTGATCAGATCCTCAACGCGGCCCGGCGGCAATTCCCCGAAGGCGACGTGCAGCATTGGTGGCTGCCGCGCACCGAGGCCGGCGTCCGCACCATGATCTCGGACGACGTGGTCTGGCTGGCCCACGCCACGGCCCGCTACCTGCTGGTGACCGGCGACACCGCGATCCTGAAGGAGCAACTGCCCTTCATCGAAGGGCAGGCGCTGGGCGAAGGCGAGCACGATGCTTTCTTCATCCCGGAAATCTCGAAGAAGACAGCCTCGCTCTACGACCATTGCGCGCGGGCGCTCGATCTTGCCGTCAAGCGCAGCAGCCCGGCCGGGCTGCCGCTGATCCTCGGCGGCGACTGGAATGACGGCATGAACCGCGTCGGCGAGCACGGCAAGGGCGAGAGCGTGTGGCTGGGCTGGTTCCTGCTGAAGACGCTGGGCGACTTTGCCGCCGTCGCCAAGGCGGAGCGCGATGCCAAGCGCGTGCAGGCCTGGACGAAGCACGCCGAGGTGCTGAAACGGGCGCTGGAAAGCACCGCCTGGGATGGCGAGTGGTATCGGCGCGGCAGCTTCGACGACGGCACGCCGCTCGGCTCGCGCAAGTCGGACGAGTGCAAGATCGACTCGATCGCCCAGTCCTGGAGCGTGCTTTCGGGCGAGGGCGACCCGGCGCGGTCGACCACGGCAATGGCGCAGGCGATGAAAGCGCTCGTCGACGACGACCTCAAGATCGCCAAACTGTTCACCCCGCCCTTCTCGAAGACGGAAAAGGACCCGGGCTACATCAAGAGCTATCCGCCGGGGGTCCGTGAAAACGGCGGCCAATACACGCACGCGGCAACATGGTTCGTCATTGCGCTAGCCGAGATGGGTCGCACCGACGATGCCTACCGTTGCCTTTCAATGCTCAATCCGGTCAACCATGCGCTCGACGAAGCCGCGGCAGAGCGCTACCGGGTGGAACCTTATGTCGTCGCGGCCGACGTTTATTCCGGGCAAGACAAGGGCGGCCGCGGCGGCTGGACCTGGTATACCGGGTCGGCGGGCTGGCTTTATCGCGCCGCGGTCGAGAGCATTCTCGGCATAGAGCGCCGCGGACAGCGCCTCCAGTTCACGCCGAGACTTCCTAGCCATTGGGACGGCTATTCGGCAACTCTGAAGATGCTGGGCGCCGAGATCAAGGTACGCGTCGTCCGCGACAAAAAGGCCCGGGCCATCTCACTTGAAGTGAATGGCACGAAGACCAAATCTTCGTCCTTCGAGCCAAAAGCCGGAGATAGTGCCGAGGTGGTCGTCAGAATACCGGCCTAGATTCAAGGGCTTGGAGCGTCGCTTAGCGTTCCCAGGGCACGCACGGGCGCTCCAAGTGCCTCTACCGGTTATATTTGCGTTTGACCTTGCTGAATGCCTGCACACGACTTTAGACGTCGTGCCCAGGGTCTTGCTGATTAAAATTGTGGCAGTGCTTTCCAGCTGCCATGATTTTGCCGCAACGCTGACATTTCACCTTTTATCTCAAACTGTTAGACGATCACGGCAAATTTCGAAGCGTCGTCATCTTTTGTTCGCGGAATGGGAACGGAAGAGCTAGACGAGCATTGTTTTGCGACGCGTCAACCGATACGAGTCAAAAAATGACGCACTGCACCATAAATAATTGGCGGAGTAGCTGAAGTGTCACTTCTGCAAATCTACTGGCGAGCCCTTGGTTATCTCGCTGCCGACAGGAAACGCGTTGCGTTTATCTGCGGGGCGAATGTCGCGCTTGCCATTATCGCCATTCTCGAGCCGATCATGTTCGGCCGGGTGATCGATGCCATTTCGGACCGCGGCTCGGTGTTCTCGACGCTCGCAATGTGGGCCGGCATCGGCGCTTTCAATATCGTCGCCTTCGTTCTGGTGGCGCGCGGCGCTGATCGCTTTGCCCACCAGCGGCGCAGCGAGGTTCTTTGCCAGTCGTTCGAGCGCGTCATCACCATGCCGCTTGCCTGGCATCATCAGCGCGGCACCTCCAATTCCCTGCACACGCTTCTGCGGGCGGTCGAGACCCTGTTCAGCCTCTGGCTCGAATTCATGCGGCAGCACCTGTCGACAGCGGTCGCGTTGGTTCTGCTGGTGCCCACGGCGCTCAGCATGGATATCCGCATGTCGATGGTGCTGCTGGCGCTTGGCGCGCTCTATGTCGGCATCGGACGGCTGGTGATGCGGCGCACCAAGGGAGGCCAGGCGGCCGTGGAGCGTCACTACCACAAGGTGTTTGCGCATGTGACCGACTCGGTCAGCAACGTCGCCGTCCTCCAGAGCTACAACCGCATCGGCCACGAGACCGAGGCGCTGAAGCGCTACGTCAAGAATCTGCTCGATGTGCAGAACCCCGTGCTCGACTGGTGGGCAATGGCCAACGCGCTGCATCGCCTGTCGTCGACGATTTCGATGATGGTGGTGCTTCTGATTGGCGCCTACCTGGTGACGCACGGCCAGTTGCGCATCGGCGACGTCATAGCCTTTACCGGCTTTGCCACGCTGCTGATTGCCCGGCTCGACCAGATGTCGGCTTTCGCCAACCAGATTTCCGAGGCACGCGCCAAGCTCGAGGAATTCTATCATCTCGAGGACTCCGCTTCCGATGCCGCCGAGCCCGACGGGCTGCGCGACCTCGTCAACGTCACGGGTCACGTGCGTTTCGAGAACGTCTGCTTCGAGTTCGGCAATTCCGGGCAGGGCGTCGACGACGCGTCGTTCGAGGTCCAGGCCGGCCAGACCGTCGCCATCGTCGGCCCCACGGGCGCCGGCAAGACGACGCTCATCAACCTTCTGCAGCGCGTCTTCACCCCGTCCAGCGGCCGTATCCTGATCGACGGCATCGACACCCGCACGGTGACCCGCAAGTCGCTGCGCCATTCGATCGCCACCGTCTTCCAGGATGCCGGCCTGCTCAACCGCTCGATCGAGGACAACATCCGCGTCGGCCGCGCGGAGGCGACCTATGACGAGGTCCATGCCGCGGCCAATGCCGCCGCCGCGCAGGATTTCATCCTGTCAAAGTGCGAGGGCTACGACACGGTCGTCGGCGAACGCGGCGGACAGCTGTCCGGTGGCGAGCGCCAGCGCATCGCGATCGCCCGCGCCGTGCTGAAGGACGCGCCCATCCTGGTTCTCGACGAGGCGACCAGCGCGCTCGACGTCGAGACGGAAGACCGCGTCAAGGACGCCATCGACGAATTGCGGCGCGGCCGCACCACCTTCATCATCGCCCACCGCCTGACCACCGTTCGCGACGCCGATCTGGTCGTGTTCATGGACAAGGGCCGGGTGGTCGAGATGGGCGGGTTCACCGAACTGTCGCTGCGCAACGGTCGCTTCGCCAGCCTGCTGCGCGCCGGCGGCCTGCTCAACGACGAGGAGGTCCGCCGCCTCAGCCGTCCGGTGAACGAAGCCGCCTGAGCAGCGCGGCTTGCCTTCTCCCCTTGCGGGAGAAGGTGGCCTCGCGAAGCGAGGTCGGATGAGGGGTGCTCCAGCTTGGCGCAAATCTTCATCCAAATCCAGACTTCGGCGCACGGCGATCATTGGCGCCTCACTCCGTCCAGCACCCCTCATCCGGCTCGACGCTACGCGCCGATCCACCTTCTCCCGCAAGGGGAGAAGGGAAGACGTACCGCCGCTGCGGTTGCCGCAACTCCGCCGGCGGTCTATGTAAAGCCGCATGAGCGATACGACTTCACGCCTCTCCGGCTGGATGGACCTTGCCAACCCGACGCGGTTCGTCGCGCTGGTCGACAAGGTGGTGCCGTGGTTGGCGAGCGTGGCCGCCATCGTCCTCGGCGTGGGTCTCTATATGAGCTTCACGGCGCCTGAGGACTTCCAGCAGGGCATCACCGTTCGCATCATGTATATCCACGTGCCTTTCGCCTGGCTTGCCATGATGTGCTACACGCTGATGGCGGTCTCGGCACTGGGCACGCTGGTCTGGCGCCATCCGCTGGCTGACGTGGCGCTAAAATCGGCGGCACCCATCGGCGCCGTCTTCACCGCCCTTGCACTGATCACCGGTTCGATCTGGGGCAAGCCGATGTGGGGCACCTGGTGGGTGTGGGACGCGCGGCTGACCTCGGTCTTCATACTGTTCCTGATGTATCTCGGCATCATCGCGCTGACCCGCGCGCTCGACGATGCCGGGCGCGCCGCCTGGGCCGCCGCCATCATCACCCTGGTCGGCTTCATCAACATTCCGATCATCAAATTTTCGGTCGACTGGTGGAACACGCTGCATCAGCCGGCGTCGGTGTTCCGGCTTGGCGGGCCGACCATCGATCCAAGCCTGTTGTGGCCGTTGCTGGTGATGGCACTCGGCTTCACAGTGCTGTTCTTCGCGCTGCATCTGATGGGGATGCGCACCGAGATCCGGCGCCGCCGCGTCATTTCGATGCGCCGGGTTGCCGCGAGGCAGGCTAACTGACCGCCGTCGAGTTCCTTCGCGCCCCCCTCTGGCCTGCCGGCCATCTCCCCCTCCAGGGGGGAGATTGAATGTCACGTATCGTTTCGCCAATCGCGAATGTTGAAAGAGAGGCGCTACCGGCGAAGCTACCGATCTCCCCCCTTGAGGGGGAGATGGCCGGCAGGCCAGAGGGGGGCGCTGTCCCATAAGCGTTTGAAGGATTTTGTACCTGAAGCGCACGCGCTCCAGCTGGACTCACCCCATCCGCCCGCGTGCTGCCACCGGCAGCGTTTCCAGCACCTTGTCGCCTTCGATCAGATGCACCTCGTCGAACAGGTTGGTGACGACGCAGCAATGGTCGGGCACGACGCGCACGCGCTCGCCGATGCGAAGCTCGGCGCCGCCTGACAGCGTGACGTTGCCGTGCTCTTCGCTGAGGCTGGTCACCCTTGCGCCTGAAATGCCCAGCAGCTCGCCGAAATCGGCGAGCCCCAGCGTATCGCTGGAGAGCGCCTTGCTGCCGGCGTCGAGGATGGCGCGTATCGGCGTTGGGTGGCTGACCACCGTCGACAGCACCGTCAGTGCGCAATCGTCGAGGCTGCCGACGCCTTTGGCGACCTGGTAGCGGTCGAGATAGATGTAGGTGCCGGGCCGGTATTCGGTAACGACGCTGTGCTCGCCGGAACGCCACATATCGGGTGTGCCGCCGCTGGAGATGCGCTCGCAAGCAAGGCCGGCTGCGGCAAGTGCTTGCTGCGCATCGGCGAGCCACGCCTCGGTCTCGGTGGCGCGGCCCGCCCCCGGGTAGGTCATCAAGCCGCCGAAGACGAGCCCCCGGACCTTGTCGATCTCGCTCGCCAGCGCGACTGCCTCGCCGGCCGACTGCACACCGCAGCGGCCCATGCCGGTGTCGCATTCGACCAGCACCGGCAGGCGGTGGCCGGGATCGGTAAAGGTGGCGGCAAGTCCCATCAGCGTGTCCATGCTGTCCGTTGTCACCGACAGGGTTACGCGGCCGTGCAGCGCCTTGAGGCGCTCCAGCTTGGCCCGCCCGAGGATATTGTAGGGCAGAAAGATGTCGGTCAGTCCGGCGTCGGCCATGACCTCGGCCTCGCCGATCTTCTGGCAGGTGATGCCGACGGCGCCGGCCGCGATCTGCTTCTTTGCCCAGTAGGGCAGTTTGTGGGTCTTGATGTGCGGCCTGAGCTTCAGCCCGTGCCGGTCGGCATGGGCCTGCGCCCGCGCGATATTGGCTTCGGCGCGGCCGGCATCGATCAGGATCGCCGGCGTATCGAGGTCGTCTATGCTGCGCATGGTCTCACCATCGGAAAATTGGTTGACCTTATGGCCCTGATCGGACCGCATGTCATGGGGCCAGCGACAGCAGTTTGCATCGACACCGGATGGGCGTTCGGCTATGCGGTTAGCGCTTGGAACGCGACGGGAAGGAACCACGACCATGAAACGCTCCGCCATCAACGACATCATCCGCGACGCCGACGCCTTCATCCGCTCTTTCGGCTACATCATGCCGCCCTTCGCCTACTGGACCCCCGAAGAGATGAAGGCGCGTCGGCAGGATTCGTCGGCAATCTTCTCCTCCCGGCTCGGCTGGGACATCACCGACTACGGCCAGGAGAAATTCGACGAGCTCGGCCTGTTCCTGTTCACCGTCCGCAACGGCCGCTACGAGGACATGAAGAAGGGCATGGGCATGCTCTATGCCGAAAAGATCATGATCTCGCGCAAGGACCAGTTGTCGCCGATGCATCGCCACAACATCAAGGCCGAGGACATCATCAACCGCGGCGGCGGCAAACTGGTGCTGGAGCTGTTCATGCATGATCGCGATGGCGGCATCGATCCGAAGGCCGAAGTATCGGTGCCTGTCGACGGAACCATCCACAGACTACCTGCGGGTGGGCTCCTGAAGCTCGACCCAGGCCAGAGCGTCACTTTGCTGCCGGGTGTCTGGCATGCCTTCTGGGCCGAGGGCAAGGACGTGCTGATCGGCGAGGTTTCGACCGTCAACGACGATCTCACCGACAATGTCTTTCGCGAACCAATCGGCCGCTTCGCGGACATCGACGAGGACACAGCACCGCTGCACCTGCTGGTGTCCGATTATGAGAAGTGGGTGGGGTAGGGCAGGGTGGCATTTGAACCGGCCTCATGAGAGGGGCTCATCAGGTTCGTCGGCGCCGCCCCTCATTGCCCTGCCGGGCATTTCTCCCCGTATAGTGACGGGGAGAAAGACGCTATCGCAGATGGTTTCGCAAACTGGCAGCGTTGCGGAATAGTGGTCGACATTGCGTCTATCTCCCTTCTCCCCGTCACTATACGGGGAGAAGGTGCCGGCAGGCGGATGAGGGGCAGCACCGATGCTTGTCGCTAGCTGCACCTGTTCGGCAACTGCTACCGCGCATGCTTGTCGGCTCTGCGGTTGCCCAGCAGCAGCTTGCGTTCGAGATGCGCCCGTAGCTCGCCGTAGTAAGCCGTCAGGAACGGGCGCGGGTCATGGGCTTGGGGTGCTGCGCCGATCTTGCGTGCGATCGTTTCGGCAACCGTCCGCAGGGCGAAATAGTCGTCGCGGCGCAGCACCTCCTCCAGCTTGTGGAGTTCGGCAATCCCGTAGGCATCGAGCTGGGCGTGGCTGAACCGGAAGGCGCCGGCCGCCGGATCCTGCCGTGCCGACAGGTCTTCAAGCAAGGCGCGCTTCGGCGCCTCGACCACCCAGGTCCCCGCCAACAGGTCGCCGATCCGCATGCGGTCTCGATTGAACAGCGGGAACAAGGCAAACAGCAGCGCCCACACCAGTCCGAACACCGTCGTCAGCGTGTCGGCGAGGTCGGTCCCGCTGCGTCCAACGATGATCGACAGCGGCAGGAACACCTCGATCTCGCGCATCAGGTTGCGGGCGATGACCTGGTCGATCGACAGGCCGTCTCCGCTGCGCGACGCGACCCGGATGCCGACGATCCGCTTGCCGGGCGTAGCCGCGCGCCGGCCCGCTTCGAAAACGATGAAGTAGGCGTTGCGCAGAAAGAAGATCAGGATGATCCAGACGACGAAGAGCGGCTGAAATCCCTCGCTGCCAAGGCCTCCCACCCCGAACAGCGCGACGATCGTGATCACGATTGCAGCCACGGCGATGAACACGATGTCGAGCAGGAAGGCGGAGGCCCGCGTGCCGGCGTCGGCCAACTTTATCCGGAGATCGACGCCTTCGGGCGTGATCAGCGGCCGTATAGCCGCGAATGCGGCGCGTTTAGCGATCGCCATGCCGCACCGCCCGGAACAGGTAGAAATAACCGATCCACAGCACCAGCATGCCACCGCCAATGCCGTAGCGCGTGACGTCGCTGGTGATGGTCTGCCTGCCAATACCCTCGAGCAGCCCGGCAAACAGCAGCATGACCGAGACCCCGACCATGGCGTTCGCGGCGATGCGTCCGGCGCGAGCCGCTGCCGCCATGCGTGTCAATTCGCCGGGAGAGGCGATGCTGGTGCCGATGCGCATGCCCGCCGCGCCGGCCAAAGAGATCGCGAACAATTCGGTGGTGCCGTGGATGGCCAGCCAGCCGCCGAGCTCCATGCCAAGCCCCTTGGACCAGTAGACTTGGAACAACGCCCCGATCATGCAGCCGTTGTACAGCATCAGCAGCACCGTCGGCACCGCGAAGGCGAAGCCAAGGGCGAAGGCCAGGATTGCGACCTGGACGTTGTGCGTGAACAGATAGGCGGCAAAGCCTGAGAGAAAGCCATTGTCGCCATCATAAAGCATGCCTCGCAGCAGCTCGGCCGAGGTGTCGGGGCCGCGGCCTCCTGCCAGGCCGGGCGGGATGATCGCGTCGAACCAGCTCTTGTCGGATGCCACCAGCCAGGCGCCTGCACCAATGCCGATCACCATCAGCGCGACCGACGCCAATGTCTCGCGCCACAGGTCGCGAATGGCTTCGGGCCAGTCATGCAGGAAGAAATCGGCGAGGCGCTGCCGCAGCCCGCGGCGTGCGCCATAGAGATAGAAATAACCGCGCAGCGACAGTGCTTCGAGATAGGCGACCAGCGCGTTGTCGAGCGAGGTCGCCCGTGCCACGGAAAGGGAAGACAGCGCCGATCGATAGAGCAGCGGCAGCGACAGCAGCTCCTCTTCGGAAAGCGTCCGCGGCGCACGCTTCTCGACACGCGCCAGCAGCGCCTCGAATGCCTTCCAGTCGGCCTCGCGCTCGCGGCGGAAGCTGGCCAGCGACTGGCGTACCGCGTCGCCGCGCATCGCATTGCCGCGTACCGGCGCCGTCACAGCAAATCCTCCTGCTTGAACTGCAGATAGCGCTCGACCAGCGCCGGACCGAGCCGGTTGTGGTCGGCTTCGATCACATGCGCCCCGAGCAGGCGCAGCCGGCCGATGACGACCTGCCTTTCGCGCAAGAGCCCTCCGGCAACGACCGCGCGGGCAACATCCTCGCCGGAGCGTGGCGGCAGGTCGGCCAGGCCCTCCAGTTCGGTGTCCTTCATCATCATGAACAGCACGAGATGTCGTTCGGTGAGCCGGCCCACGGTGCGCAGCATCAATTCCGCACTGATCGAATCGACGAAATCGGTGAAGATGATGACCAGCGAGCGGCGGTCGAGCCGCGCCGCCAGCGTCGTCAATGCCAGTGTGAAATTGGTCTCCTCGCTGGAGTAGTCGATCTCGGCGGCCCGTTTCTGGATCATCGCAAAGCTGGCGGGGCCGCGCACCGCGCCGCTCGAAACGCGCGGCCTTGCATCGAAGCCGAACAAGCTGACCATGTCACCGCCCTTCAGCGCGATGAATGCCGACAGCAGGGCGGCCGTCACCGCCCGGTCCACCTTCGGCACACCGTCAACCGGTTCGCACATCAGGCGTCCGCTGTCGATGGCCAGCACGATGTTGTTGTTCTCCTCGATGCGGAACTCGCGCGCCAACAGCTTGCCGTGGCGGGCGCTGCGCTTCCAGTCGATCATCCGCCGGCCCATGCCCGGCTGGTAATCCTTGAGCGCGTCGAACTCGCGGCCTTGACCGGCGCGGCGCTGCGCATGGCCTTCGGCAAGCGCCGCATGTTGCAGCAGCGTGATTGCCTCGCCGCGAGCGCTGCTGACGTCGGGCAGCACCGCAACCTTGCTTTCCACCGGCAGGACGACCTGGTTCCAGACCAGCCCGAACGGCCCGCGCCAGCGCACCCAGAGACGGTCGAAGCTGGCGACGCCGCGCCGCAGCGCCTGGAAGCGAAGGTCGAGCGAGCCGCCTCCGCCGGTTGGCAAGGCCCCGCCGCTGCCGTCCACCGGCGCCAGCCGCACATCGTGGCCGACGCGGGCCTCCGCGGCGCGCGGCCGCGAGTGACGGGCGGCAATTTGCACGCCGAACTCGCCGCCGACACCGACCTGCTGCGGCGCATCGATGCTGGCATTCAGCGATGCCCGCCCGCGTCCGGCCGCTGCATCCACCGCCAGGAAGGCAAGCAGCAGACAACTCCACAGCAACCCCAGATACCAGAACGACGGCAGTGCCAGCGCGACCAGGAAGGCCGGCACCGCGCCGGCCGCAGCTGCCCATACCGCTCGGCCGCTGGGATAGATCAACGTGGTGCTTCCGTCTGGTCGACCAGGTCGGAGACGATCTGCTCGACCAGCCGGCCATCGATCTGTGCGGCGGGCGAAAGGATGACGCGATGACGCAGCGCCGGCACCGCCAGCGCCTTGACGTCGTCGGGGATCACATAAGCGCGTCCGTCCAGCGCCGCCCGGGCACGCGCCGCCCGCGCCAGCATGGCGCCGGCGCGCGGACTGGCCCCGACCTCCAGATCGGCATTTTCGCGCGTAGCCCGAACCAGCGCCGCTATGTAGCCGACGACATTGTCGACAAGGGTGACGGAGCCGACGACTTCAAGGGCCTCCTGCAGCGTTTCGCGATCCGTCTGCGCCTCGATGCCATATTGCGCGATGTCGTGCGAGGCGGAGCCGCCGCCGTGATGGACGATAATGGCTCGTTCTTCCTCCGGGCCGGGATAGCTGACGTGGTGCTTGAACAGGAAGCGGTCGAGCTGCGCCTCCGGCAGCGGATAGACGCCCTGGTGCTCGATCGGATTCTGGGTCGCGACGACCATGAAATTGCGGCCGAGCGAATGCGTGGTGCCGTCGAAGGTGACCGCATGTTCCTGCATCGCCTCGAGCAGTGCGGCCTGCGTCTTGGGCGGCGTGCGGTTGATTTCGTCGGCGAGCAGGAGATCGCAGAAGATCGGGCCGCGCGTCAGCGTGAACTGCCCGGTCTGGAAGTTGTAGATGTTCGACCCGACGATATCGCCGGGCATCAGGTCCGGCGTGAACTGGATCCGCCCGTAGGCGATCCCAAGCGCCTGGGCGAAGCAGCGCGCCGTCATTGTCTTGGCCGTGCCCGGAGGACCTTCCAGCAGGATATGCCCGCCCGCAAACAAGGCGGTCAGCATCAGGTCGACCGTATCGTGCTGCCCGGTGATCGCCTTGGCCACTTCTTCCCTGATCCGTGTCGCCAGGGCCTTCACATCATCGACGTTCACCGAGCCTCCTTGCCGTCCAGTCATGCAGCCGTTCTGCTGCCTGTTGCATCTGCGTCAGATTCTTCGCCTCGCCGGCCGCTTGCGAGCGCGTCGTGAAGCCGCCAGCTTGCTCCTTATCGCGAGAGTCGAGCCAGTGGTCGAGCGCTTTGCCTTGCAACCCTTGCGGTGCGCCGAGCAGCGCGCCGGCGCGCACCCGCATCAAGGCCGCATAGCGGCCTCCCAGCTCGTCCAGCCGGCCGGCACGCCGCATGAGCATCGCCGTCGTATCGACCAGCGCACGCTTGCCGAAGGCGATCGCGCGCTGGTCGATACGCGGCGGGCCGAACCGGCCAAGGCCATGCAGGAACGCCAGCGCCGCAGCGATCAGGATCGTCAGTGTCAGCGCCAGGAACGGCGGCTCGACCAGAAGCTTGGCCAGATCATACTTCCGCCCCGCGCCGTGCAGCGTCAGATCGAACATCACCAGGCCGTCGTCGGGCTGGAGCAAGGCAATCAGCCCGAGCGCGGCTGCCGCCTTTTCGGGATCCTTGAGGGCGGCGTTGTTGATCAGGTCGGGGTCAGTCAGGATATAGAACGGCTTGTCGTTCAGTTCGGTAAGCACAGCCTTGTCATTGCCGGCTGCGATGAGAGGGTACTTGTCGGCCACCCACTGCAATTCTTCGGGTGCGGCAACCATGTTGCCTTCGATGTCGAGTTGCTTTGCCGTGCTCTGGCCGGCACCGATCTTCGCATCGGCGATGCGGCCAAGCCATTCGTTCACCACCGAACCGGGCAATCGCCCGAATTTCATGTTCCAGCCTTCATGCCCCTGCAGCGGCAGGATCTGCCATTTGGGCAGCACGAAAAGCGTGTTCTGATCCTGGCGAAGATTGAGGATGTGGTCGAGCGCCTCCGGATCGCTATCGGGCGAGATGGTGACGATCAGCAGTATATCTCTGGCAAGATCGTCTTCGGTCCGCGCCATCAAGGGCGCTTCGCCGGTGAGCCGCAGCCATTCCGCCAGGCCGGCGTAGCCGACGCCGCTTTTCGATAGCGGCGTGGCGCCGCCATTGCCGGGTTGCCGGAAATCGGGAGCATAGGTGGACAGCAGGAAAAAACCGGCCGCCGCAAGGAGGCTGGCGAAAATCCCCCAAAACAGTGTCTTTCGATTGAACGGCTCCTGTGCCTCGACCGTCGGTGCACTCACGTCCAGGCATCCCGGAAGGCGAAACGTTCATAGGCGCCGCGCGCCTGCCGCCAGCCTTCCGCGCCGACCGGCCGGCGCGCGAACAGCGCCGCCTCGACAATGCGGGCGATCTCGGTAAACGCATGGCGTGCCCTTCCCGGCAGGGAAGGGGCATTGGCGATGTCGCGCGCGGTGAGCGACGGGCGCAGGAAGTCCGGCAGCCGGCCGGCGATATCGGCGACGCTGCGCCGAAGCAAAAGGTGAACCGCCTCGTCATAGTCGCCGCGTGCGGCCAGCGCATCCGCTTGCGACAACAGGATCTGCGCGGCGCCGGCGTCTGGGCGCCAGGTTTCTTCGTCTTCGACTTCCGGCCGCGCGCGCTGCCACGGCAGCCGCCAGGCGATGCCTTTCACCTCAAGGAAGACCAGAAGCAGGATGATTGCGACGCCCGATATCACCGCCCCCCAGAACAGATAGATCATGTAGGGACCGAGCCACGACAAAAAATCCTGCAGCGGTTTCAGCCACTCGGGCGGCTTCGGCGGCACATAGGCCGGCAGGTCGAACTGGATCGATTCGTCGGCGATCAGCTGCTTGTGCAGATTGGTCAGCCGTTCGGCTTCCGCTGTGCCTGGCTGTGCCACCGCCACCCGCTCCCCTGCAACCTGTGGTTCCCAGCCGACACTGACAATGCAGCGGAACAATTGCAAGTGGGCTGGACGGCGACCACCAATCTTGGCAGATTTACCACCGGGGCCGCCAGCCATGCGGCGGTGAGGCAGGGGGAAGCATCATGACATCAGTGACACTGGAACGGCCGAACAAATTTCGCATCGGCAGGGTTTTCAACGACAGCTTCGCTGTCATCAGCCGCAATCCAGTGCTTTGCCTTGGATTGGCCATGCTGTTCTCAGGCTTGCCTACGCTTCTTTACCAGCTTTGGATTTGGAAATGGGCGACCAACGTCGAGGCTGGCGTTCCGGAGTTCTCAGTCCAACGAATCACTGCCACGATCGTTGGCGTGTTGGTTTCCATGACACTGTCGGCAATCCTGCAGGCGGCGCTGGTGCGTGCCGCGATCGAGGATCTGAACGGCAAGCGACCATTGATTGGCGATTGCCTCAAGACGGCAATCTCTCTCCTGCTGCCGGTGATAGGCATCGCGGTGCTGGTGAGCCTCGGCGCCGCCGCCGGCGCGATGCTTCTGCTCGTTCCCGGCATCATATTGTGGCTTCGTTGGTCTGTCGCTGTGCCTGTTTTGGTTCAGGAAAGACTGGGGGTCTTCGGCAGCATGAAGCGCAGCCGGGAACTTACCAAAGGAAGCCGCTGGGCTCTGTTCGGATTCTGGATTGTCCTGTTCATAGCTGTGGTGCTGATCCAGGCCGTGCTCAGCCGTGCGATCATGGTCTTTGGCCTAACCACCGGCATATTTCTTGGCGCCCTGGTGACAGCGATCGTATCCATTGTGACGTCGATCGCCCCGGCAGTCAGCTATGTCGAGCTGCGGCAAGTCAAGGAAGGCACCAGCGTCGAAGACTTGGCGGAAATCTTCTCGTAGCGGCAAGGGATTTGCTGCCTTCATCGCGTCAGGATCGGTCTGGACTGGATAGGTAATATCGTGGCGTCAATAACGCTGGACCAGCCCAACACATTTCGTATCGGCAGGGTTTTCGGCGCCAGCTTTGCGGTCATCGGCCGCAATCTCGCGCTCTGCCTCGGGCTTGCCCTGATTTTCTACACCTTGCCCAGATTCGTGTTTGCGCTCTGGTTCTGGAAATCCGTTACGAATATCGAGCATGGCGTTGCGGAATTCTCGGTTCAACGGCTCGTGCTCACGGTCGTTGGCGCGATCGGCTATGTGGTCCTTATGGCTTTCCTGGAGGCGGTGCTGACGCGCGCTGCGATCGAGGATTTGAGCGGCAAGCGGCCGTCGATGCGAGATTGTATGGGGACAGCCTTGGCGCTCCTGCTGCCGGCAATCGGCATTTCGCTGATTGTAACATCGGCTTCACAGTCGGCCTCGTGCTGCTCATCGTTCCGGGATTGTTGTGGTTGGTTCTCTGGGTTGTAGCGATACCGGTTCTGATACAGGAACGTTTGGGAGTATTCGCGAGTTTGGGCCGCAGCCGCGACCTTTCCAAGGGGAGCCGCTGGCGTCTGCTCGGTCTCTGGTTTCCCCTATTCGTGGCTTCGGTCGCAATCAATTTTGCGTCGGACCGCGTCCTATCTTCCTTAGGCATTACGCTCGGGTTCTTCCTGGACGCCTTGCGGGGCGCAGCCGAGCAAGTCGTATTGTCGATCGCGGCAGCGGTCAGCTATGTCGAATTGCGGCAAGTCAAGGAAGGCACCAGCGTCGAAGACTTGGCGGAAATCTTCTCCTGAGGACGCGTGGAGGCTTTTCACCGACGGCTCGGGGCTCTCGCGTTGCGCTACTGAGCCGAGCTTGTTCACAAAGCCTGTGTCTGCGCCGGCAACGCCGCCGCCAGCCGCTTCGCCCATTGCTCGATGCCGGAGCGGCTCGCCAGCAGGTCCTGCCTGATCTCGATAAGGACCGCGGGAATGCCGCGATCGTCGCCATGGACCGGTATGGCGTAGTCGCCGTCGCGGCTGATCACGTAGGGCTCGTTTGCCGCGGCGTTGAGTGCACTGTCGGCGCGCAGGCCGGCAAGCACTGCCTGGCCGAAATCGACTGCCCGATCGTAAAGCACGCCGGCGTGCCAGGGCCGTGCAATGCCGAGGAAGACCGGCGTGAAGGAGTGGATCGTCGCGATCCGCGTCGGTCTGCCCTGCTTCGCCCGGCCATCGAGGTGGGCGGCCACGCGGTCATGGAACGGCGCGAACATGACTTCGGCACGCCGGCTTCGTTCCTCCGGATCGAGGCCGACATTGCCGGGGATGTCAGTGCCTTCCGATAGCACCGGAATGCTGCCGCTGGAACCAAGCGGCCGGTTGAGATCGATCAAAAGCCGCGAATAGGAGCTGAGGAAAGCCGGAGCGTCGAGCAGTCTTGACAGAACACGAGTCACTTCGGCGGCGCCGATGTCCCAGGCGATATGGCGCTGCAAATGGCTGCTGTCGAGACCGAGCCGCGCATACTCTGCCGGAATATGATTGGAAGCGTGCTCGCATATCAAAACGATATCGGAACGCCCCGTTTCGTTGATTGCTTCGACCGCTGGAAGCCAACCTTCCGGTAGGATGGCGTTAGCAAGCGGCTCAGCCATCAACACAGCGTCCGGTAGAGATCGCAGACCGCCACTGGGTCGAGACCAGCGAGGCGCTCGGTCTCATGCCGCTTGAGGCCGACAAAGGTCTCGACGAACACCGGCGCGAACCATCCGGTGACGGTCTTGTCGGCAACGAGCGCGTCGAGTGCCGCAGGCAGCGTTTCCGGCAGCCGCACGAGGCCAAGCTTCTTGCGCTCGGAACCGCTCATCTGCGTCGGGTCGCCCGAGACAAGCGGCGGCGCCGGCAGCTTGGCCTTCAGCCCCTCCAGCCCGGCGCGCACGATCGCCGCCAGCGATAGATATGGATTGCCCGTGGCGTCGGCTGCCCGGTATTCGATGTTGTACTGCCGCGCCGGATCGCGCCCGCCGATCGTCACCGTCGGGCAGATGCGCAGGCTCGCCTCGCGGTCGCGATCGGCAAGCCAGGTGTAGGACGAGCTCCAGCTATGCGGCTTCAGCCGGTAGTAGGACGACACACTCGCCGCCGTCATGGCGGTGATCGCGGGCAGGTGGCGCAGCACGCCGGCACAGAACGAAGCGGCACGGCTGGAAAGGCCGCCAGGCTGGGCCGGATCGTAGGTCGCCGGCTTGCCGGCCTCGTCGACGAAACTGAAATGGATGTGGACGCCGTTGCCGACGGCATCGGGCGCGGTTTTGGGCGCGAAGCTCGCCCGCCAGCCGGCACATCGCGCGACTTCGCGCGTGATCTCGCGGATGGCGACGGCGCGATCGGCCGCGGCGAGCGCATCGGCCGGCTCGCATGTCACCTCGAACTGGTCGGTGCCGAATTCGGCGATCACCACTTCGGGCGCGACGCCGGCTTCCGCCAGCGCCGCCATCAGATTGGCGGCGAACGGGTCGGCGCGGCGCAGTGCTGCCAACGACATCGAATGAGCCGGGCCGAAGTCGCCCTCGATATGGAATTCATGCTGGAAGGCGGCGATGACGGAAAGCCCGGCCGCTGCCTTCAACTCAGTAAGCGCATCCTTGAGCATGGTCCGCGTACAGCCGACCCACGGGCTGCCGTCGAGTTCGACGATGTTGGCGGCGACCATGTCGAAGGGCGTCGCCGATCCGGTCAGCGCCGTGCGGAACCGCGCGTTGAGATCGGGAACGAGCCGCACATCGCCGGACGAACCCCAGGGATTGGGATCGACGATCGAGTTGAACGGCGTCAGCGACAGATTGGCCTGCAGCCAGCCGACGCCGGTCGCGGCGATCTTCTGCAGCCTGCTTTCGACGACGGAGCGGCCGCGCGTGATCGCCGAAAGATCGGTGGTGACGACGGCAACCAGCGGTTCGACGGTCATGCAGCTTTTCCCAAGGCTTCGAAACGGGCAGTAACGATGGCGGTATCTGCGACCCAGCAATAGCCGCCGAAAGCCTCGAGCGCGCCATCATGGCGCTCCCGCGTGGCGGCGGCGCAGGCATCCGATACGCAGGTGACGAGATAGCCGCGATCGGCGGCATCGCGCACCGCCATGTCGACGCACTGGTCGGTCATGATGCCGGCGACGACCAGGTAACGCACGCCGAGGTTTTTCAGGACATAATCGATGTTGGTCGAGTTGAAGACACCCGACGATGTCTTCGGCAGCATGATCTCGTCGCCGACCGGCGCCAGCGACGGCACCGGCAGCCCCTCCGGCCGGCTCGGCGCGATATGGATCGGCGTCAGCTTGTGGTCGAGCGAGCGGTCGCGGCCGTCCTCGGTCAGGCTCTGGATGATGGTATGGATCACCTCGACGCCGTTGGCCCGCGCCGCCGCCAGCAGGCGCTCCTGGTTGGGGATCGTTTGCGACGCCGTCTGCCGGTAGAAATAGTGGTCGGAACCGCGCTCCGGATGCGCCGGATCGGCACCCGGCTCCAGCCAGACCCGTTGCATGTCGACCAGCAGCAGCGCAGTTTCGCCAGCCCGGAACGGCTCGTTTCGTTTCGGCAATGCTGGCGTCATGCTTGGTGGTCCTGCTTCGCTGATCACGTCTGGCTGATTTAGCTGATTTTGGTCCACGCGTCCTGCGTCGCGGACACACTTATTGGGAGTATTCGAAGTTGCTAATTTGAGTTAAACTTTGTTTTCGGCGTGGAGACGGGGGTCTCTGTCATGATCGATTCAGATGTGTTCGACTTTGTCGAACGCTGCAGGAAACACACAGCTACCGGGCCGCTGCTGAGCGACCTGCTTGAAACCGTGAGGAATCTCGGCTTCGAGCACCTTATCCTGAGCGGCGTGCCGCTTGGTGGCCAGAAGCTTGCACCGATGGTCGAACTGAATGGCTGGCCGGCCGGCTGGTTCGAGCGCTATGTCGAGGCCGATCATGCCGCCGTCGACGGCGTTTGCGTTTACTCGGCAAAGACCTTGAAGCCGTTCCTCTGGTCCGAAGTCCCGGCAAAGTGGTCGGATACGCAGGGCTCGCGACGCGTTGCCGGCGAGGCGACAGAGTTCGGCATCTGTAGCGGCTTCGCCGTACCGATGCTCAGCGTTCATCATTGGCAATCCGTGCTGTCGTTTGCGTCTTCCACGAAGTCCTGCACCCTGTCGCCGCGCCATCAGGTGCAACTGGTGACCATGGCGGTATACGCGGGCATGTCGATCCAGGCCTTGGCGAATGACGACGATGACCACGAGGGCGTGCTGACCGACCGCGAAAAAGAAGTGCTCTTGTGGGCCGCGGCTGGCAAGACCTCATCGGAAACCTCGCAGATCCTTGGCCTGACCGAGCGCACGGTCAAATGGCACTCGACACGGGCTCGCGAGGCTTTTGGCGTCGCAACGACCACGCAGGCGGTCGTCGAGGCGGTGCGCCGGCGTCTGATCCACCCCTAAACGCGTCAACTGTCCCATCGGACAGGTGACGTATATTAGCGCGACTGCGAGTATCCCGTTGAGAACGATCGGGGGATCGCGCCATGATAACGGCCCACGTAGTCAATGCGCATAACAAGCATCTCTATGAAAACGAATTCGACGAGTTTCTGCGCCGCCGGCACGACTTTTTCGTGCACCAGAAACATTGGCGCCCTCCAAGCCCGGACGGTCGCGAGCTGGACCAATTCGATACAGACGCGGCGACTTACCTGCTCGGTATCGAAGATGGTCGTGTGGTGACTTCGGCTCGATTGATCCCAACGAGCGAGCCGCATATGGTCTCGGAGGTCTTTTCTCACATGTGCGAAAGATCGGGCGTCCCGAGGCGTCCCGATTGGGCCGAATGGACGCGCACATTCGTCGTTCCCGATAAACGAACTGCTGGACTGAGGGGCACGCTGACGCAGCTGTGCTGCGCGGTGATGGAATACGCTCTCGACGAGGGCCTCAGCGCAGTCGGCGGCATCCAGGAAACCTACTTCATGCCGCACCACGGTGCGCTCAAATGGCGGGCCGAGCCGATGGGCATGGCCAGGGAAGAAAACGGCGAGTGGTACATCGTCGCCTATATCGAGGTGAATGAGGCGGCGCTGTCGAGCGTGCGGAAGATACTAGGGGTTGAGCATTCGTTGTTGGTTCGGTGTGGAACGCAAATACCGTTCCTCCTAGAAACCAGCGTGTCATTGGTCTGTAATCGGGTCTAAGTCTAATGGTTAACTGGGAGGGTAATTATGTCTGTCATTCTTGCGTCAGCCAGAATAAAGGAAGGTCAGCTCGCGGAACATTCGGCAAATGTGAAATGGGAAAACAATGTGTTATCATTTGAAATTGCAGAAAAGTACAAAGGGCATTTTGTGCCAATAGTATCTCACTGTCATAACGTTCCTCATGTAACGAGTAGCTATTGGATCAAGCAGGTTGGATCGGAATACATCGTCGTGATGCAGTCAGCTCAGGACACAAGTGGAAGGGTATTTCCGCCTACCGATTTCACGGCAGTCATAGTTTCCACCGTCTAGTGAAGGCGCCGCCACAGCTAGAGGCCTGTGAGCGGATTACGGTGACGGTGCACTATTTTCTTTTCGCCGCCTGCCTCGTTTTCCCGGGCTCACGGCCTTGCCGATTTCCTCGGCGATGCTCTCGGCCCACGGGGCATCGAAAACCGCGACATCGGCGACGCGGCGATACTCGATGAGCAGTTCTTGTGGAACACATAGTCTTCGGACGTGAAAACACTTTGGCTCACCCGTACGGTGCTGGGGATGCGGCAGACCGGGAACACCGGCAAGGTGCACGTGCGGCGAGGGCGACATGGTAAAAAGTGCACTGTCACCGTAATTCTGATCTATACTCGGGACACCAGCTCGAATGCCTACGGCAAGGCGAAGGGCGGATGAAGCGCTTGATAGAGTTCTCTTTTTAGTCATGTGGCGATGTTAAGATGTTAGCCTCCGACCTAACGAAATTTATCGAGCAGGATCATCTGGCTCTGGATGCCTTCGTAAAGGGCGATCCTGAGCCCTTGAAAAACCTCTACTCGCGACAGGACGACGTCATTATTGCCAATCCCTTTGGCCCGCCGGCGAAGGGATGGAGAAAGGCCGCTGAGACCATGGAACGGGCCGCCACCAATTACCGGCACGGCAAGGCCATCGGATTTGAGCGCATCTCGGAGTATGCGACAGCCGACTTGGGATACATCATCGAGGTCGAGCGGTTCCAATCCAAGGTCGGTGGTGGCAACAAACTGGTGCCGATTGCGCTTCGAGTCACCACCATATTCCGGCGCGAGGAAGGCGCGTGGAGGATCGTCCTTCGTCATGCCGATCCGATAACCTCGGCACGCCCGCCGACGTCCATTGTCGGGGAGTAGAAGGGTTGCCGGAGAGGTTTTAGGAATTACGGTGACAGTCCGCTATTTTCTTTTCGCCGCGCGCCTCGTTCCGGGTTCTCACGGCTTTGCCGATTTGCCCGGCGATGCTCTCGGCCCACGGGTGCATCGAAAACCGCGACATCGGCGACGCGGCAATATTCGATGAGCAGTTCTTGTGGAACACATAGTCTTCGGACGTGAAAACACTTTGGCTCGCCGGTACGGTGCTGGGGGATGCCGCAGACCGGGAACGCGGGCAAGGTGCACAATGCGGCGGAGGCGACATGGTAAAAGTGCACTGTCACCGTAATTCATCCTTAGCGGCCAATTTCCGGCGTCGCATCAACAATCTAGGTCATTTTCGGTTTCGCTTTAGGCAGCGCGGCCAGCAAGAGCTGGTGCTGTTTCTTCTTTCTCTTCGACGTGAGGGCTCACCCATTCGTCGGTTATCACGCGGCTGGCCAAGGTGCCCGGCACCGCTTTTCTCAAGGCACGCAGCAAAAAGTATCTAACCCGCTCGGACAGTCAAGAGGTGTGGCAGGCAGGCCATGCGCAGCCAGCCGCAGCGAGCCGCCAAGACGCGCGAAGCACCTTCGGCGGTGTAGGACAGCGGCACGCCAGAACGCGCGCAGGCCAGGCGTTGGCTTGCCCAATTGTGTTTTGACTATTTGGCTGAACGGGAGCGTAAAATATCAGGTTCGCCCGGTCGGGCGAACTAACTCAGGGAGGATGTTATGAAGATGAATCGACGTAATGCTCTCGCCCTTGGTGCCACCTCGTTGGCGGCCCCGCTATTGGTCGCAAAGCCCATTCCGGTAGCGGCCAAGACCTACGGTCCGACTGATGGCAAAGAGATTTTTCCCGGCGTTCGGCTCGTCGAACTGGGAACACGAGACTCCCATATCAAGGGGTACAAGAAAATTGCCATGGAAGACGTCGTCTACCAGCCAAAGGCAACTAGCCCGCTCGGGGATGTCATGGCCGACGATATGGTCTGCACGGTCACTGAAGGCGAGCTGCAGGTCACGGCCGGAGACATGCAGTTCACGGCCAAGGAGGGTGACGTATGGAGCTGCGGCAAGGGTAGCACGAAGGAGGCTGCTACGAACAACGGAACAGCGGTCGCAGTGATGCGGGTGATTAACCTGAAGGCTGCATAAAGTTACCCACACTCTGGCGACTGCAGACGCTCCAGCCGGCTTCGGCCGGCGGGCTTTTCCGGTGCGCCACGGCCTCGATGACCGGACATTTCTGCCGGCGCGCTGTGGCCAGCGCGGCGGCAGACTGAGGCCTTAGCGCACGGGCGAGCCGCCCTTCAGTGGTGGTGGGCGGAAACGCTCTTGACGTATTCGGACACCAGTTCCCTCGGTGCCGACTGACTGACGTCGCCGACGCTAAGGATGCCGACCATCCGCATATTCTTGTTGATCACCGGCAACCTGCGGATTTTCAGTTCTTCCATGTGCCGTACGGCCTTGGCCAGATCGTCGTCTTCGCGGCAGCAGTGAATGCCGGCCGTCATAACATCGCGCGCCGTTGCGATGCGGCCGTCGAAACCATCTTCTGCCAGTCCGTTGCAGACAATATCGCGGTCGGTCACCATTCCGATCAGTCGGTCGTTCTCTCCAATGGGAATCGACCCGATATCCTGGGCTCGCATCATTTTCGCCAGTTCGGTGACAGCGGTTTCGGGGCTGACCCAGTCGACACCCTTATGCATTGCGTCTTTGACTTTCATGGCGGACCTCCCTTGCTGGGTTGGTGAATGTCCCCCTGTCCCATTCTAACGCGGACGGGGTTTGGCTGCCAGAGGTCATCATCCAGACCCGCATTTTGCGGTGGTTGTCATGCGGAATTACGGTGACAGTGCACTTTTTACCATGTCGCTCCCGCCGCATGGTGCACCTTGCCCGCGTTCCCGGTCTGCCGCATCCCCCAGCATCGATAACCGCAACATCGGCGACGCGGCAATATTCGATGAGCGGTCCTTGTGGAACGCATAGTCTTCGGACGTGAAAACACTTTGGCTCGCCTGTACGGTGCTGCGGCAGACCGGGAACGCGGGCAAGGTTACACGATGCGGCGGGGCGAACATGGTAAAAAGTGCACCGTCACCGTAATTCCGGTGCACTATTTTCTTTTCGCCGCCTGGCTCGTTTCCGGGTTTCTCGGCTTTGCCGATTTGCCCGGCGATACTCTCGGCCCCCGGGTGCATCGAAAAACCGCGACATCGGCGACGCGGCAATACTCGATGAGCAGTTCTTGCGGAACACATAGTCTTCGGACGTGAAAACACTTTGGCTCGCCCGTACGGTCCGGGGATGCGGCAGGGCGGGAACGCGGGCAAGGTGCACCATGCGGTCAATCTAGACACGGGGCGACATGGTAAAAAGTGCACTGTCACCGTAATTCCTAGATGTAGTGTGCTCAGCCGTCCAGCAAGTATAAGGATCAACGTCGTGCGCGGACGCAGGCACTTGACAGCTTCGATCGCGAGTGGCTCACGCGCCGCCGCTCTGTTGCAGGCTGTGCCATTGTTCAATGCTATCGCATAGGAACTTCACAAATCCACTGCACAGCAACGGCTCAGCTGCACCGTCTGGCGTGAATTCATATATCGCGTCCGACTCATCGATTCCCCAAGTTCCGAGATATTCGCCTTCCTGAGTGACGACAGCGCCGTCCTCAAGCAGGTTTATTGACCATCGAAGATTCATGCCACCTCCCGGTCCGAATGACGCGGATAGAATACCATGCGGATCATCCGCATGGTTGTAACACATGCCATTTTCGGGAATGATCTAAGTAATTGTTTCTATTGAAAAAAAGAAGCTGGCTGGGGAACCTGGATTCGAACCAGGACTAACGGAGTCAGAGTCCGTGGGTCTACCGTTAACCTATTCCCCAGCAGGCGCGGCTGTTGAAAACCACACGGGCAGGGCGGCGACGTCGCCGCGCGTGCCTTGTAGCCGCCGCCGGAAAATAGTCAACCCTGTGTTGGGGCTCAATCATCGTCTTCCGGCACTTCAACTCTCGCTGCGACTGTATTGCGAGTGCTCGAAGAACAGCACCACGCCGAGCGCGATCAGCAGCGGGACGATCAGGTAGAACAGCCGGAACACCAGCAGCGCTGCCAGCACGCCGACCTGATCCATATGTGACAAGCCCGCGAGGAACACCACCTCGAACACGCCGAGCCCGCCCGGCGCATGCGAGATCTGCGCGATCGAGAACGACACCAGGAAGACGCCGAGCACGACGAAATAGCCGGGATTGCCGGCGACGGGCAGGGCGAAGAAGATGATCGCCGCCGCCGCCAGCAGCTCGATCGGGCCGACCAGCAATTGCCGCGCCACGATCGGCAGCGCCGGATAGTGCAACTGAAAGCTGCCGATCCTCAGCGGCCTCAGATGCAGCCAGCTGCCGAAGACATAGGCCGCCACCACGAGCAGCATGGCGAGCCCTGCGGCTTGCGACAGCTTGTGATGCGGCGTGCCGGAAAACCGGTCGATCACCTCGGGCTCGAGCAGCAGGACGATGCTTGAGACGAACAGTGTCGACAGCACGAAGGTGATCCAGCAAATCGCCACCAGAACGCCGACATCCTGCCCGGTCAGGCCCTTGGTGCCGTAGGCGCGGTAGCGGATCACCGCACCAGAAAATACCGAGCCGCCGATATTGTGCGACAGCGCGTAAGTGGTGAACGAGCAGAAGGTGACGAACAGCCACGAGACTTTTTTGCCGATGTGCAGCAGCGCGATGTGGTCGTAACCGGCGAGCGAGGCATAGGCGATGACCGAACTCAGCGCCGCCAGCACCCAGCCGCGCGCCGGGATGGCGATTATGCCGGCCCAGACATCGTCGAGCGAGATGCCGCGCAATTCGTGCAGCAGCAGCCACAGCGAGAACACCACCGCGGCGATGCCGATCACGGGCCAGAAATAACGCCTCCAGTTCATGGCCTGACGATCATGCGTTGCAGCCCGTACCCCGTTTTCCGGTTCGCAGCAGGCAAACCGCCCGCAGTCCCGAATGGTTCATTTCAGAAATGCCTCATTGAAGCCGGCTATTCAACCGGGAAGGCGCGTTGTGGCGCTCGCGCCTTCCCTTCTCCCCTTGTGGGAGAAGGTGGATCGGCGCGCAGCGCCGAGCCGGATGAGGGGTGCCGGAAGGAACTCGGCTCGAAAAAATAAAATGATTTGAAGGGGTTACATCTTCAATGCCGCGATCCTTCCGGCACTCCTCATCCGACCGAGCTTCGCTCGGCCACCTTCTCCCCAGGGGACAAGGGATCACCGACGTCGCCGCCTTCACGCCGCCGGCAAAATTCGCCGCGAGCGCTCTTGGTGATCCGGCCCGGCGCTGATAGTCTGGCGACAACTTGAACATGTAAAAGCGCCTGCTGCGTCCGATCTCGGTTCGCGCGGCGCCGGAAGGAACGACAGTGGAAGACCACGAAGCCGGCGCTGGCGCGCCGGAAGTGGGCGTGTCCAGGGATTCGCCGACGCCGTCCGGCCAGGCAAGCCCATCCACCGGACGCTACGGCCGTCAGGTGCAGCCCCGGTCCGGCAATGGACAGGCTGGCGACACGTCCCACGACCACAAGGGCCAGAACGGCCCGCATCAGAACGGCAAACCCAAGAAACGGCGCAAGCGGCGGCGCGGGCGCAAGGTTTTCGCACGCGACGAGGCTCGTCCGGTGATATCAGGCACTTCGGTGTCCGCCGCCGGCGAGGCCCCGGCCGCTCGCCCGCCCCAGCCAGCGGCTTCGATCGCGCCCCAGTCCTCGATCGCGCAATTGCCTCCAGCCTCGCCAAGGCCGGAGCAAGGTGCCCGCACGCCGCCACCGCTGCAGGAATTGCCGGTATTTGCGGCGCTCGATCTCGGCACCAACAATTGCCGCCTGCTGGTCGCGGTGCCGACGCGCCATGGCCAGTTCCGCGTCATCGATGCCTTCTCGCGCATTGTCAGGCTGGGCGAGGGCCTTACCGCCAATGGTCGGCTTGGCGGCGCCGCAATGGACCGCGCGGTCGAGGCGCTGAAGATCTGCGGTGACAAGTTGCGCAACCGCAAGGTCAGGAAGGCCAGGCTGATCGCCACCGAGGCCTGCCGCACCGCCGCCAACGGCGTCGAGTTCCTCGAGCGCGTCGAGCGCGAGGCCGGCCTGAAGCTCGAGATCATCGACCGCCAGACCGAGGCGCGGCTGGCGGTGTCGGGCTGCGGCTCGCTGGTCGAGCGCGACACGCAAGGCGTCGTGCTGTTCGACATCGGCGGCGGCTCGTCCGAAATTGCGCTGATCGACCTCACCGGTCAGCGCTCGCCAAGGCTTGCCAACCACATCGTCTCGTGGACGTCGCTGCCGGTCGGCGTCGTCTCGCTGGCCGAGCGTTTTGGCGGCCGCACGGTGACGCGCGCGATCTTTGGCGCCATGGTCGAGGATGTCGCAATGCGGCTGCGCGCCTTCGACGGGCGCGATCGGCTGAGCCACCTCCTGTCCAGCCCGAAATTCCATTTGCTCGGCACATCGGGCACTGTGACGACGCTGGCCGGCGTTCATCTCGACCTCGAACGCTATGACCGCCGCCGCGTCGACGGGCTGTGGATGGATCGCGACAGCGTCGACCGCATGGTCGAAAAACTGGTCGGCTGGGATTTCCAGCAGCGCGTCGCCAACCCTTGCATCGGCGCCGACCGCGCCGACCTGGTTCTGGCCGGCTGCGCCATACTGGAGGCGATCCGTGCCGTCTGGCCGTCGGAGCGGCTGCGTGTCGCCGACCGTGGCCTGCGCGAGGGCATACTGAGCGAATTGATGGCCGATGACGGCGTCTGGCGCAACAGCGGGCGGGGCCGGCAATGACCAAAAAACCGGAAAGACCGAGCTCCGCCGGCATTCGCGTGCTGAAGACGAAGATCAAGAAGAAAAGCGGCTTGAAGGAATCGTCGCGCCGCTGGTTGCAGCGCCACATCAACGATCCCTATGTCCAGCGCTCGAAGGCCGACGGCTATCGCTCGCGCGCCGCCTACAAGCTGATCGAGATCGACGACAAGCACCATTTGCTCAAGCCCGGCATGAAGGTGATAGACCTTGGTGCGGCACCCGGCGGCTGGTGCCAGGTCGCCGCCGCGCGTACCAAGTCGACCGCGGAACACCCGAACGTCGTCGGCATCGACTATCTCGAGATGGACGCCGTGCCGGGCGCGCCGGTGCTGCTGATGGATTTCCTCGATCCGCAGGCACCCGAAAAGCTGGCCGAGACGCTGGGCGGCCAGCCCGACATCGTGCTCTCCGACATGGCTGCACCCACCACCGGCCACAAGCGGACCGACCACATCCGCACCATGCATCTTTGCGAGGTGGCGGCCGATTTCGCGCTGTCGGTATTGAAGCCTGGCGGACATTTCCTCGCCAAGACGTTTCAGGGCGGCGCCGAAAACGAATTGCTGGCGAGACTCAAGCGGAATTTCCGCTCGGTCCATCACGTCAAGCCGCCAGCCTCACGCGACGAATCGGTGGAGCTGTATTTGCTGGCGAAGGATTTTAAGGGGTAGCGCCCTTTCCTTCTCCCCTTGTGGGAGAAGGTGGCCTCGCGAAGCGAGGTCGGATGAGGGGTGTTCCAGCTTGGCAACACGCTTGCAGTTATCATCGCCTCATTTCTTCCAACACCCCTCAACCGTCTCGGCGCTGCGCGCCGATCCACCTTCTCCCACAAGGGGAGAAGGGAAGGGGTCCTCAACTCCCCGGCGGGCTCACCGGCTCCAGCGTCTTCGGCGGTGTCAACCTGCCATGTCCCGACACGGCATTGCCGGCGTCCGGCGCCAGCCGCATGAACGACAGCGAGGCTGCCGCCGACACCGCCGCTACGATGAAGAAGGCGGTGTGGAAGTCGCTCAGCGTCAGCGGGCCGCCATGGATCTTGGTCGACACTTCCAGGATGCCGCCGGCCAGCGCCACGCCGAGTGCGATCGCCAACTGCTGGAACACCGCCGTGATCGGCGTGGCCTTGCTGGTGTCGGCGGCCGAAATCTCGGCGTAGGCAAGCGCATTGATGCCGGTGAAGAACATCGAGCGGATAAAGCCCCCGGCGAGCAGCATGGCGAGGATCAGCCCATAGGGCGTGTCGGGTGTGAACAGACCGTTGATGGCGATGGACGCGGCAGCGATGAGCGAGCCTGAAATCAGCACCCGGCGGAAGCCGGCGACCCTGAAGATCAGCGCGGTGACGAATTTCATGCCTATGGCGCCGATTGCCGAGACGAAGGTGATCATGCCGGACTGGAACGGCGTCAGCCCGAAACCAATCTGGAACATCAGCGGCAACAGGAAAGGTACGGCACCAATGCCGATGCGGAACAGTCCGCCGCCGAGCACCGACGAGCGGAACACCCGATTGCGAAACAGCTCGAGCGCCAGCAGCGGACTCTTGGCGCGGCGCGCGTGCAGCAGGTAAAGCACCGCCGATGCCAGCCCGACGGCAACGGTGATAAAGCCGGCAACGGGCGGCAGAGCCGGCAGGCTGACCACCGACAGGCCGAACACGATGCCCGATGCCGCCAGCCCGCTCAGCACGAAACCGGTGAAATCGAGCGGCGGCGTCTGCGCGGCGTCGGTCTTCGGCAGGAAACGCGTGGCCAGCCAGATGCCGATCAGCCCGATCGGCACATTGATCAGAAAAATCCAGTGCCAGGAAAAATAGGTCGTGATGAAGCCGCCGACCGGCGGGCCGACCAGGGGGCCGACCAGAGCCGGGACAGTCAGCCACGACATGGCGGCGACGAGCTCGCTTTTCGGCGTCGCGCGTACCAGCACCAGGCGTCCGACCGGCGTCATCATGGCGCCGCCAATGCCTTGCAGGAAACGTGACACCACGAAAGCCGGCAGCGAATTGGAAATGGCGCACGCGACCGAACCGACGATGAACACGGCGATCGCGGCACGGAAGACATTCTTGGCGCCGAAGCGGTCGGCCATCCAGCCGCTGATCGGAATGAAAATCGCCAGCGATACCAGATAGGCGGTCAGCGCCAGCTTGAGCGCGATCGGGCTGGTGTGGATGTCGATGGCGATCGCCGGCAACGATGTCGCAATGACGGTCGAATCCATGTTTTCCATGAAAAGAGCGACCGCCAGGATAAGCGGAATGGTGCGGTTCACGATGGATCCGGCCTTGAAATCTGCGTCGCGATTCTTGCCGGCCTTGGGGGCCAAACCGACACGTAGGGCGGTTATCACGGCTTGGCCCGGATGTCGCATTAATTTGCTGTCACGTTTGCGCGACTTGTTGCATCCGCGATCAAAACGCGCACGACCATCGGCTTTTCAACGGCCACGGGACGTGTTACGAGCCAGCGCCAATCCTGAAAGGGAAGAAGACGAGTCGGCGCTGTCCATCCAGGGCGAGCGCCTTTCCTGCATTCCGAGGGCTGGCCATGGCAAAAATCATCGAGACGTCCACCGGCGCATTGGCGCTGACCTTTGACGACGTGCTGCTGCAGCCGGGTCATTCCGAGGTCATGCCCGGCGAGACCGACATCCGCACCCGCATCGCTGGCGACATCGACCTCAACGTGCCGATCCTGTCGGCCGCCATGGACACGGTCACAGAGGCGCGGCTCGCCATCGCCATGGCCCAGGCCGGCGGCATTGGCGTCATCCACCGCAATTTCTCGCCGGCCGAACAGGCCGAGCAGGTGCGGCAGGTGAAGAAGTTCGAGTCCGGCATGGTGGTCAACCCGGTCACCATCGGTCCCGAGGCGACGCTTGCCGATGCGCTGGGTCTGATGCGCACCTACAGCATTTCGGGCATTCCGGTGGTCGAGAACGGCGGCACCGGCGGCCATACGGTCGGTCGGCTCGTCGGCATCCTGACCAACCGCGACGTCCGCTTCGCGTCCGATCCGGCGCAAAAGGTCTATGAGCTGATGACCCGCGAGAACCTGATCACGGTCAAGGAGAACGTCGATCAGGACGAGGCCAAGCGGCTGCTCCACCAGCACCGCATCGAGAAGCTGGTTGTGGTCGACCGGGACGGCAATTGCGTCGGGCTGATCACGGTCAAGGACATCGAGAAGTCGCAGCTCAACCCGCACGCCACCAAGGATGCGCAGGGACGCTTGCGCGCCGCTGCCGCCACCAGCGTCGGCGATGACGGCTTCGAGCGGGCCGAGCGCCTCATCGATGCCGGTGTCGACCTTCTGGTGATCGACACCGCGCACGGTCATTCGCAGCGCGTCCTGGACGCGGTGACGCGGGCCAAGAAGCTGTCCAACTCGGTTCGCATCCTGGCCGGCAACGTCGCCACCGCGGAAGGCACCTTGGCGCTGATCGATGCCGGCGCCGACGCGGTCAAGGTCGGCATCGGACCAGGCTCCATCTGCACCACCCGCATCGTCGCCGGCGTCGGCGTGCCGCAGCTCTCGGCGATCATGTCGGCGGTCGAGACGGCGCAGAAATCCGGCGTTTCGGTCATTGCCGATGGCGGCATCAAATATTCGGGCGATCTCGCCAAGGCACTGGCCGCCGGCGCAAGTGCTGCGATGATCGGATCGCTGCTGGCCGGCACGGACGAGAGCCCGGGCGAGGTCTATCTGCACCAGGGCCGCTCCTTCAAAGCCTATCGCGGCATGGGCTCGGTCGGCGCGATGGCGCGCGGCTCCGCCGATCGTTATTTCCAGGCCGAGGTGCGCGACACGCTGAAACTGGTCCCGGAAGGCATCGAAGGGCAGGTGCCGTACAAAGGACCTGTGTCTGGCGTGCTGCACCAGCTTGCAGGCGGCCTGAAAGCCGCTATGGGTTATGTCGGTGGCCGCGACCTTGCCGATTTCCGCGAGCGCGCCACTTTTGTGCGGATATCCAATGCCGGACTTCGTGAAAGCCACGCCCATGACGTCACGATTACCCGCGAAAGCCCGAATTATCCTGGCGGAGCCTGACCGTCATGCGCTTTGGCGCAATCTGGCGGCAATGATCCTGCGGCTGTCGCGCCACGCGGCCGCACTCTGTGTCGCCACCGTGGCGGTTTTCATCATCATGACGGCGATGGAGTTCCTCTATTTTCGCCAATTGAGCGGCGGTCTGCCGTCGCTCGACATGCGCTATACCGGTTTCACCCCGGATGAGGGCATGGCCTGGCTAACAGCCCTCGGCCGGCGCGGCAGCGAAATTATTCTCGTCTGGCATTACCTGACCTTCGACCTGCTTTTTCCGGCGCTGCTATCGCTGACGATGGTCAGCCTGATCCTGGCCACGGGCCGGCGGCTGAAGAATTTCCGTGCACTGCCTGCGCAAACCCAGTCGATATTCGCGGTTGTGCTGGTGCTGCCCTACCTGCTTACCGACTATGCCCAGAATATCGCCGTGGCTCGTCTTTTGTCCGATTTTCTGTCGGCCAATCCGGATTCACTATCCTTCGCCTCGGCGCTGATCGTCACCAAGTTCGCCCTACTGGCGATACCAGTGACGGTCATTGCGGCTTTCACTCTGATGGCTCAGAAACGGCCTTGAAGGCTGGGTGACAACGACAGGGGGCGTCTTGAACCAGACCGCGATCTTCTGGCCGATGCTGGCGCAGGTGCTGCTGGTCTATATCGTCTATATCGTAATGGGCCGGCGCCGCTATGGTGCGGTCAGGTCGGGCGAAGCCAAGACCGGCCAGTTCAAGACGCGCTCGACGGAGCCTGGGTCCAGTATCACCGTCGCCGACAATCTGAGCAACGAGTTCGAACTGCAGGTGCTTTTCTACGTCTTATGCTTGACGCTGCACGTGACCAATGGCGTCAATTATCTGACCTTGGCTCTGATGTGGATCTTTGTCGTCTCCCGCTATCTTCACGCGTCGGTCCACTTGACCAGCAATCGGCTAATCCTGCGCAGCAGGGCATTCTACCTGGGCGCGGTCGTTCTTGCACTTGGCTGGATATGGCTAGCGCTGCATCTGCTCGGCTTGATCTGAGCAAGCTCAAGGCTACAAATCGAATACAGCGATCTTGCGCTTGTCGAACCTGATGGCGAGTTCACCGCGCACCAGCTTGAGCGCGGCCTCGCCGAAGACGGCGCGCCGCCAGCCTTGCAATGCCGGCACGTCGGCTTCCTCGCCCTCGGCAGCGATGCGGTCGATGTCGTCACTGGAGGCGAGTACCTTGGATGCGACGCCCTCCTTTTCGGCAACGATCCGCAGCAGCACCTTCAGCAACTCCGCCGCGGCGCTTGACCCCTCCGGCGGCTGGAAGCTCTTCGGCAGCTTCGGCATCTCTTCCCTGGGCAGGGCAAGGGCAGCGTTTACCGCGCCAAGCAGTGCCGTCGCCGTCGACGAGCGCTCCCAGCCCTTCGGCGTGGTACGCAGCTTGCTCAGCGCCGCAGCGTCGCGCGGCGCCTGCTGCGCCACTTCGTAGATCGCATCGTCCTTGAGCACCCGGCCGCGCGGCACGTCGCGCTCGCGCGCTTCGCGTTCGCGCCAGGCGGCCACCGCCTGCACGATCGCCAGTTCCTGCGGCTTGCGCAGCCGCATCTTGAGCCGCTTCCAGGCATCCTCGGGATGCGGATCGTAGGTCTCGCGCGAGGTCAGCACGTCCATCTCCTCGTTCAGCCAGTGGGCGCGGTTTTCCCGCACCAGCTCGGCGCTGAGATGCTTGTAGACCTCGATCAGGTGGGTGACGTCGGCGAGCGCGTAGTCGAGCTGCTTTTCGGACAGCGGACGGTGGCGCCAATCGGTGAAGCGCGAGGACTTGTCGAGCCGCGCTCCGGTGATGCGCTGCACCAGCTGGTCGTAGGAGACGCTGTCGCCGAAGCCGCAGACCATTGCCGCGACCTGGGTGTCGAACACCGGATGCGGCACCAGATCGCCGAGATGCACGATGATTTCGATGTCCTGGCGCGCCGCATGGAAGACTTTGACGATCGCCTCGTTGGCCATCAGCCTGAAGAACGGTTTCAGGTCGATGTCGGGCGACAGCGGATCGATCAGCGCGGTCACCCCGGGCGCTGCCATCTGGATCAGGCACAGGATCGGCCAGAAGGTCGTTTCGCGAATGAATTCGGTATCGACGGTGACGAATTCCGCCTTTTCGAAAGCGGCAATAGCGGTCTCGAGTTCTTTCTGGGCGGTGATGACGTGCATCAAATCGCTTTTGGCAAGGGATAGGGTCTCTTTCAATTTCAGCCGCGCGCGCTTTCGTCAAGCGCAAGCACCTCTATCCAGGCTTTGCGGGTTCATCGGGATCGGCATTCCGCTTCGCCAACCGGGCAAAAACCGTCGAAGTGCGCAACAGCGCCGTAAAACGGCTGCGATGGGTGGCCGGCACGGCGGAGCGCGCCTGCATCCGGTAAAGGATGACGGCCACGAAGATCGCATAGACGGTGGCGCTGAACACGAACAGCGCGCTCGGCCCGAAAAATTGCATCACCGTCGAGGCTGCGAACGGCCCGCCGATGGCGCCGAAGGAATAAAACAGCATCAAGGCAGCGTTGATCAGCACGAACTCGCCCTTGTCGGCGCGGTCGTTGGAATGCGCCGCTGACAACGAATAAAGCGGCATGGCGAAGCAGCCGAAGATGAAGACGAGCAGGAAGTTGAGAAACGGGCTGCCGCCTGCCACGAATGCCAGCGCCAGTGCCGCCACCATCGCACAGCACGTGGTCATCAGCAGCACCGAGCGCCGGTCCCAGCGGTCGGAGAGATAGCCAAGCGGGTATTGGATGATGGCGCCGCCGAAAATGCCGACGCTGACGAAGGTGACGACGTCGGCGACCGACATGCCGATTTGCTCGGCATAGACCGGCGACAGGGTGCGGAAGGCGCTGTTTGTGACGCCGACGGCGATACAGCCGAAGCAGCCGAGCGGCGAGATCCGCCAGACGCGCGCCAAATCGAGCTTGACGTCTTCCGGCGGCGTCGGATTGGAGCGGTCGCCGAGCGAAACCGGCACCAGCGAAACGGTGATCATCATCGACATGATGGCGAAGATGGCAAAGCCGCCGGCGCCAAAGATCGGGATCAGGAACTGGGCGCCCGTCACCGAGCCGATGTCGACCATCCGGTAGATGGCAAGCACCCGCGCCCGGTCGGTGTTGGTGACGCCGGAATTCAGCCAGGCTTCCATGATGGTGAACAGGCCGGCAAAGCAGAACCCGCCGGCAAAGCGCACGGCGCACCACATCACCGGATCGATGACCAGCACCAAAAGCAGCGTTCCCGCCGAGGCGATCGCCGCGAGTGCCGAAAAGGCGCGCACATGGCCGACGGATTTCATGATGCGGGTCACGGCAAGGCAGCCGAGCAGGAAGCCGGCGAAATAGAACGTGCCCATCAGGCCGATCGAGGAAGCGGGAAAACCTTCCTGGGCACCACGCAGCGCAATCAACGTGCTCTGCAGGCCGTTGCCGCCGAGCAGGATGCCGGCGGCGATCAGGAGGGGGATCAGCGGGCGGATGGAGGACATGAAGGAAAGCCTGTCGTTGATCCTTCTTGAACCATCGCCTTCGCCAATGCCAGCGGCAATTCCAGGTGGCGTTGGGGCCAGCCGGGGGCTACCGCGTGGCGCCGGACCCTCCGTGTTGGGAACCAAGGCGTATCTTTGTAGTTCAGTGCTGGTGGGCGAATACGCGTCTTGTGAGCTGCCGGTGTGCGGAGACGGTGTCAGGCATCGACGTCGTTTCTGCTGCCCGGCCTGAAGCTCCAAAGGGAGGTCCGCCATCATGAAATTTCATTCCGCATTTGCGGCATTTGCCGTGGCCGCAGTTCTGGCGGCCGGGCCGGCGCGGGCAGTCGACCTCGCCATGGTGTCCGGAGATACCGGCAACGGCCAGAGAATCCTTCGCGAGATCCTCGATCAATACGAGAAAAAGACCGGCAACAAGGTTAGCGTCGTTCCGCTGCCTCCCTCGGCGACGGACCAGTTTGGCCAATACCGGCTCTGGCTTGCCGCCGGAAGCAGCGACGTCGACGTCTATCAAACGGACATCATCTGGGCCCCCCAGCTTGCAAGGCAGTTCATCGACCTGACCGAAGCGACCAAGGATGTCGTTGGCGCCCATTTCCCATCGATCATCAAATCGCAGACCGTGGACGGCAAGCTCGTCGCCTTGCCGATATTCACCGACGCTCCGGCGCTCTACTACCGCAAGGATCTCCTCGACAAATACGGCGCCAGGGTCCCGGCCAGCTGGGCTGAACTTGCCGATACCGCCAAGCTTGTCATGGACAAGGAGCGCGCGGCCGGCAACAAGGACATGTGGGGTTTCGTTTTCCAAGGCAACGCCTATGAGGGGCTGACCTGCGATGCACTCGAATGGGTGAAGTCGAACGGCGGCGGCCAGATTATCGAGCCGGACGGCACGATCTCCATCAACAATCCGCAAGCAGCCGCGGCGCTGGAAATGGCGAGGAGCTGGGTGGGAACCATCTCGCCGCCCGGCGTTCTGGCCTACCAGGAAGAAGAGTCGCGCGGCGTCTGGCAGACCGGCAACGCCGTCTTCATGCGCAACTGGCCCTACGCCTACGCGCTTGGCAACAGCGAAAGCTCCCCCATCAAAGGCAAGTTCAAGGTGACCACGCTGCCGCCGGGGTCGGGTGAGGGCGCGCGCCCGGCAGCAACGCTTGGCGGCTGGAATCTCGCGGTTTCCAAATATTCGAAGAACCCGGATGCAGCGATCGAGCTGGTCAAATGGATCGCCTCGCCTCAGATGCAGAAGTACCGCGCCTTGAAGGGGGCATATCTGCCGACCATCCAGGCACTCTATGACGATGCCGACATCGCCGGCGCGCAGCCGGTCATTCCGCGCTGGAAGGAAGTCGTCCTCAACGCGGTGCCGCGTCCCTCGGCCCAGGCCAAGACCAGGTACAATGAGGCATCGAGCGAGTTCTGGACCGCCGTCCACAACACCATGTCCGGCGAGGGCACGGCCGCCGACAACCTTGCCGATCTGGAGTTCTCCTTGACCAGGCTCAAGGGCACCGCCTGGTGACCTCGCCGCGCTCAGGCTCGCTGCTGGCGCGTCAGCGTGTGCGCTCGGCATGGCTGCTGCTTGCTCCGATGCTCATCGTGCTCGCCGCCGTTGCCGGCTGGCCGTTGATGCGCACGATCTATTTCGGCTTCACCGATGCCTCGCTCGCCGACCTCGAAGCCCGCCGCTGGGTTGGCTTCGCCAACTATTTCTCCGTCCTGCAAATGCCGAGCGGCCGCGTCGTCTATGACGGGCTGCTCGCCGATCCGGTCTGGTGGCGCGCCGTCTGGAACACGGTGCGCTTCGCTGTGATTTCGGTGACCTGCGAGACGGTGCTCGGCATGATCGTCGCGCTGGTGCTCAACGCCAAGTTTCGCGGCCGCGGCATCGTACGCGCCGCGATTCTCATCCCTTGGGCCATCCCGACGATCGTCTCGGCTAAAATGTGGCAGTGGATGCTCAACGACCAGTTCGGCATCATCAACGACGTCCTGCTCAAGCTCGGCCTGATCAGCACCAAGATCGCCTGGACGGCCAGCGCCGACACGGCGATGGTCGCCGTCCTTGTTGTCGACATCTGGAAGGCGACCCCCTTCATGGCGCTTCTCATTCTCGCCGGCCTCCAGATGCTTCCACAAGAAATCTACGAGGTCGCCAAGCTCGACGGCGTCGGCGCGTGGAGAATTTTCTGGAAGATCACCTTGCCGCTCATCCGACCGGCGTTGATGGTGGCCATGATCTTTCGCGGTCTCGATGCCCTGCGCATCTTCGACCTGATCTACGTGCTTACGCCAAACAACATACACACCAAGTCGATGTCGGTGTTTGCCCGCGAGAGCCTGTTTGAGTTCGACAAGTTCGCTTCCGGTTCCGCCGCCTCGACGCTTCTCTTCCTTATCCTCGCTCTGCTGACCATGCTCGTTCTTTGGCTCGGCCGGATAAGACTGGACAAGGACTATTGATCATGGGGGACTACTGACCATGTGGATCGTCAAGCGCACGGCTTTCTATCTCCTCGTCGCCGTTATCGTCGTCGTCGCGGTGTTCCCGTTCTACTACGCCATCATCACCAGCCTGAAATCCGGGACGGCGCTCTTCCAGATCGATTATTGGCCGAAGACGATTACCTTCAGCAATTACAAGACCGTTTTCACCGAGGGGACCTTCCTGCGCAACCTCGTGAACTCGCTATTCATTTCGAGCGCCGTTGTCGTCATTTCGCTGTTCCTGGGCGTCACCGCTGCCTATGCGCTGGCGCGCATCCGCTTCCGCGGCCGCTCGGCTCTGCTCCTCACTATCCTGTCCGTTTCGATGTTCCCGCAATTGGCGGTGCTTGCCGGTCTTTTCGAGCTGATCCGCACCTTCGGCCTCTACAATTCGCCGTTCGCGCTGATCTTGTCCTACATGATCTTCACCTTGCCGTTCACCGTCTGGGTGCTCACCGCCTTCGTTCGCGACCTGCCGATCGAACTGGAGGAAGCGGCGATCCTCGATGGCGCCACGCCCTGGATCATCATCAGCCGCGTCTTCCTGCCGCTGATGTGGCCGGCGCTGGCGACCACCGGGCTACTCGCCTTCATCGGTGCTTGGAACGAGTTCCTGTTTGCCCTGACGTTTACCTCCAGCAACGAGCAGCGAACCGTGCCGGTCGCCATCGCCCTGCTCTCCGGCAGCTCTCAATTCGAGATCCCGTGGGGCAACATCATGGCCGCATCTGTGATCGTCACCGTGCCGCTCGTCATCCTTGTCCTGATCTTCCAGCGCAAGATCATCTCCGGCCTCACCGCGGGCGGGGTCAAGGGGTGAGTGCATAGTTGAACTGCCGGCACAGAGCAGCGAACTCAGATTGACGCCTCGAGCACAAATTGATGCCGGTGGGATAGGGGCGGGAAGAACGCGAACTCGACCCGGCTGCCGCTTGCCTTGACAAATGCACCCTCTCATGTGCTTTTCGCGCAAATTTTCAGGCTGGGCCATCATGCCTCGGCCGCAACCCAACATCCGGACTTTAAGAATGACAATGCATCGTTACCGCAGCCACACCTGTGCCCAGTTGAGGAAAAGCGACGTCGGCTTCGCCGTTCGCCTGTCGGGTTGGGTGCATCGCGTGCGCGACCATGGCGGCCTGCTGTTCATCGATTTGCGCGACCATTACGGCCTGACCCAGATCGTTGCCGACCCGGATTCGCCGGCCTTCAAGATCGCCGAGACCCTGCGCGGCGAATGGGTCGTCCGCGTCGACGGCGAGGTCAAGGCGCGCCTCGCCGACACCGTGAATCCCAATTTGCCGACCGGCGAGATCGAAATCTTCGCCCGCGAGATCGAGGTGCTGTCGGCGGCCAAGGAATTGCCGCTGCCGGTCTTCGGCGAGCCGGATTATCCGGAGGACATCCGCCTCAAATACCGCTTTCTCGACCTGCGCCGCGACACGCTGCACAAGAACATCGTCGCGCGGACGAAAATCATCGCCGAGATGCGCAAGCTGATGGGCGACGTGGGCTTCACCGAATTCTCGACGCCGATCCTGACCGCCTCGTCGCCGGAAGGGGCGCGCGACTTCCTGGTGCCGTCGCGCATCCACCCCGGCACTTTCTACGCGCTGCCGCAGGCACCGCAGATATATAAGCAGCTGATCATGGTGTCCGGCTTCGACCGCTACTTCCAGATTGCGCCCTGCTTCCGCGACGAGGACCCGCGCGCCGACCGTCTGCCGGGTGAATTCTACCAGCTCGACGTGGAGATGAGCTTCGTCGAGCAGGAGGATGTGTTCACCACCATGGAGCCGGTGATGCGGGGGGTGTTCGAGACCTTTGCCGCCGGCAAGCCGGTGACGGAGAAGTTTCCGCGCATCGCCTATGATGTCGCCATGCGCAAATACGGCACCGACAAGCCGGACCTGCGCAACCCGATCGAGATGCAGGCCGTCTCGGATCATTTTCGCGACTCTGGCTTCAAGGTATTTGCCAACATCCTTGCCCACGATCCGAAGGCCGAGGTCTGGGCCATTCCGGCCAAGACCGGCGGGTCGCGCGCCTTCTGCGACCGCATGAACTCATGGGCGCAAGGCGAGGGCCAGCCCGGCCTCGGCTACATCTTCTGGCGCAAGGAGGGCGAGAAGCTCGAAGGCGCCGGGCCGCTGGCCAAGAACATCGGCGAGGAGCGCACCGACGCGATCCGACAACAACTCGGCCTTGCCGATGGCGATGCCGCCTTCTTCGTCGCCGGCGATCCGAAGAAATTCGTCTCCTTCGCGGGAGCGGCGCGCATCCGCGCCGGCGAGGAGCTCAATCTTGTCGACCGCGACCGCTTCGAATTGTGCTGGATCGTCGACTTCCCGTTCTTCGAATGGAACGAGGAGGAGAAGAAGATCGATTTCGCGCACAATCCTTTCTCGATGCCGCAAGGCGGCATCGATGCGCTTAACGGCGAGGATCTGCTCGGCATCAAGGCATTCCAGTACGACATGGTCTGTAACGGTTTCGAGATCGCCTCCGGCGGCATCCGCAACCATCTGCCCGAAACCATGGTCAAGGCGTTCGAAACCGTCGGGCTGGACCGCGCGACCGTCGAAGAGCGCTTCGGCGGCCTTTATCGCGCCTTCCAGTATGGCGCGCCGCCGCATGGCGGCATGGCGGCCGGCATCGACCGTGTCGTCATGCTTCTGGTCGGCGCCAGGAACCTGCGCGAAGTGACCATGTTCCCGATGAACCAGCAGGCCTACGACCTGTTGATGAACGCGCCGTCGGAAGCCAGCCCGCAGCAGCTTCGCGAATTGTCGCTGCGCGTCGTGGCGACGAAGAAAGAGGTTTAGGAAACGCTCCGAACCGGTCCTGTGGATTCATAAAAAAGCCCGGCATCGCTGCCGGGCTTTTGCTTGAAAGCTCGGTCAGTTTTCGTTCGCCGTAACCGTCACGCCGAGCGTTTTCGGCAGGTCGAGCGGGTTGGACATGGCGCCCGCCATGATCAGCGCGAACGGCACCGCTGCCGGCGGCTCGGCCGAGACCTCGATGCTTTGCGGGTCGTCGAGGAATTTGTTGACCGCGGCCGAAACCTGCGCGGTCAGTTCCGGATTGTTGAGCTGCGCCATGCCGAAGGGCACGATCGCCTTGGCCTGGTTGGCGATGTCCTTGCCGGACATGCCTTGCTGCTTGCCGGCATAATCGAGCACCTTTTTGGTCAGGGAATCGTCATCGAAGCGGATCGAGGCGCTGTTGAACGAAAGCTGCTGCAGCAGCCCGAGCATGGCCATGCCTTGCGCCGAATTGTTGGCGCCTTCGGCCTGCGCCGCCATCTTCTTCTGCATCTCCTGCAGTGATTTGATGACGTCCAGCGTGTAGCCGCCGAGTTCGAAGGTCATGCCGAGCGTGCCGGCATTGTCGACCGATATTTCGTATTTCGACAAGTCCATCCTGCCGTCGGTAGGCTGCCAGGTGCCTTCCATCTCAAGATTGCCTGTTATGTTCTGGTAGCCGAGCGCGTTGATGACTTCCTTGGACTTCGGATCTTCGACCAGGGTCAGGTCGGCAGCGAATTTTTCCGTAGTGCCGGAAAACGCCATGGCCTTGCCGTCGGCCGGCGGCGTGATTGCGATGGCAAGCCCGTCCATCGAGAAAGCAGTTTTGTCAGCCACTTTGACTGTCATGTTGTCGAGCTCGGCCGATTTGTACATCATCAGCGAGCCCAGCGGACCGGTTGCGCCTTCGGCCGGAACCGTCATGTCGTGGATGACGAAAGGGCTGAGATTGAGCGTGACGCCATCTTCGCTGTGTTCGAACGGCGAAGTCGATACCGTCGCGATTTGATAGCCGCCATTGGCTTCGGTCACGCCTTCGAGCTTGACGTCGCCGATCTTGAGCGCCTCCTTTTCGGCCGCCGGTTTGACAGCTACGCCTTGCAGAACCATGCTGGAGGTGTCGCCGGTTACTCCGGTCCAGGAGAGGTCGACGCCCTGGGCGGCGAGGGCAGCCTTCAGCCGGTCGGCAACCGCGGTATCCTGCGCGAATGCCGCATTCAGCGGCAGCGTCAGCAAAAAGGTCGAAAAAGCCAGTCTTTTAATAAGTGTCGAGTGTCTGATCGTCATCGAGAGCTCCCCTGAGAGTGTCCTGAAATTCTTTTCAAATCGTCGCGTCGTCACCATTCGGTGACGAACTGGACCGGAAAAAGGCGGGCCTCGGCACAATGGTCGAAAATCGCGGCCAAAGGCAAACCCGATCCATCAGCCTTGCGATAGAAGCAGGATGTAACGGGTTGATGTTGGCCGGCGTCGTGACGCTTCCAATTCCTGTTGCATAATGGATGTCGCGCAAAAGTGTGCAGCGGGTTTTGCGATAACGGCATGTATCAAAACAAGGACCTAAAGCGTCGCATGGGGCCGGTCGAATGCGACTCGCTTTAGGAGGATGCATACCGGTGCCTCTTGCCGCGAATCACCCGCTCGGCTAGTGCCAGCCCATGGGAAAAAGGCTTTTGCCGCCCGAGAGTGGCGGCGGCGACAATATTGAGCCGGTCGATCTGAAGAAGGCGCTGGAAGAGCGCTATCTCGCCTACGCGCTGTCGACCATCATGCACCGGGCACTGCCAGACGTGCGCGACGGGCTGAAGCCGGTGCATCGTCGCATCATGCATGCCATGCGCCTGTTGCGGCTTAACCCCGACCAGGGCTTTGCCAAATGCGCCCGCATTGTCGGCGAGGTGATGGGCAAATTCCATCCGCACGGTGACCAGTCGATCTACGACGCGTTGGTGCGGTTGGCGCAGGATTTTTCGATGCGCTACCCGCTGGTCGACGGGCAGGGCAATTTCGGCAATATCGACGGCGATAACGCCGCCGCCATGCGCTACACCGAAGCGCGCATGACCGAAGTGTCGACGCTGCTTTTGGAAGGCATCACCGAGGACGCCGTCGATTTCCGCCCGACCTACAACGAGGAAGACGAGGAGCCGGCCGTGTTGCCCGGCGCCTTCCCGAACCTGCTCGCCAACGGCTCGTCCGGCATCGCCGTCGGCATGGCGACCTCGATCCCGCCGCACAATGCGGCCGAGCTTTGCGATGCCGCGCTTCACCTGATCGATCATCCGGATGCGCCCGTCACCAAGCTGATGGATTTCGTGCAAGGTCCGGATTTCCCGACCGGCGGCATCATCGTCGACAGCCGAGCCTCGATCCTCGAAGCCTACGAAACGGGTCGCGGCGGCTTTCGCGTCAGGGCGAAATGGAGCCAGGAGGACCAGGGCAGGGGCACCTGGAACATAGTCGTCACCGAAATCCCTTACGGCGTCCAGAAGGCCAGGCTGATCGAAAAGATCGCCGAGCTCTTGATGGCGCGCAAGCTGCCGCTGCTCGAGGATATCCGCGACGAGAGCGCCGAGGACATCCGCGTCGTGCTGGTGCCGAAGAGCCGCTCGGTCGATCCCGGCATCATGATGGAATCGCTGTTCAAGCTGACCGAGCTCGAAAGCCGCTTTCCGCTCAACATGAACGTGTTGTCGCGCGGCAAGGTGCCGAACGTGCTGTCGCTGAAAGGCGTGCTCAAGGAGTGGCTTGAGCACCGCCGCGACGTCTTGATCCGCCGCTCCAAGCACCGTCTCGGCGAGATCGAGAGGCGGCTGGAGATCCTCGCCGGCTATCTGATCGCCTACCTCAACATCGACGAGGTGATCAGGATCATCCGCGAGGAGGACGAGCCCAAGCAGGTGATGATGGCGCGCTGGTCACTCACCGACACCCAGGCCGAAGCCATCCTCAACATGCGGCTGAGGGCGCTGCGCAAGCTCGAGGAATTCGAGATCCGTGAGGAATTCAACGGCCTGAGCGGCGAGAAGAAGCAGATCGAGGCATTGCTCGCATCCGACGCCAAACAGTGGGCGACGATCAAGTGGGAAGTCGCCAGCATCCGTGAGAAATTCGGACCGGAGACCGAGATCGGCAAGCGCCGGACCGAGTTCGCCGATGCGCCCGAACATGACCTGACCGATATCGCCCATGCCATGATCGAGCGCGAGCCGGTCACTGTCGTCGTTTCGGAAAAGGGCTGGCTGAGGGCCATGAAAGGTCATCTGACCGATTATTCGACCCTGACTTTCAAGGAAGGCGACAGCCTCAAGCTCGCCTTCCATGCCCAGACGACCGACAAGGTGTTGGTCTTCACCACCGGCGGCAAGTTCTACACGATCGGCGCCGACCGGCTGCCGGGTGGGCGCGGCCATGGCGAGCCGATCCGCATCATCGTCGACATGGACAACGACCAGGACATCGTCACCGCCTTCATCCACGATCCCAAGCGCAAGCTGCTGCTGGTTTCGCATGACGGCAACGGGTTCGTCGTGCCGGAAGAAGAAGTCGTCGCCAACACCCGCAAGGGCAAGCAGGTGATGAACGTCAAGGCGCCCGACGAAGCCCAACGCTGCGTGAGCGTCGCCGGCGACCATCTCGCCATTGTCGGCGAGAACCGCAAGATGCTGGTATTCCCGCTGGCCGAGATCCCGGAGATGGGGCGCGGCAAGGGCGTGCGCCTGCAGAAATACAAGGATGGCGGCGTCCTCGACCTCAAGACCTTCACGCTCGCAAGCGGCCTGTCCTGGCAGGATTCGGCAGACCGCACCTTCACCAAATCGCGTGACGAGCTTGCCGAATGGATCGGCGCCCGTGCCTCGGCCGGTCGCATGGTGCCGAAGGGCTTTCCGCGCACGGGCAAGTTCGGGTGAAGCGGTAATCTCCCCCCTTGAGGGGGAGATGTCGCCGAAGGCGACAGAGGGGGTCGGAACGTCCAGACGCGACCCTTATCGCAGACAGAGGAGACTGGCGTCTCACGCGCGGCGACCCCCTCTGGCCTGCCGGCCATCTCCCCCTCAAGGGGGGAGATTAGCAGCTCCACCCAAACATTTGGAATGTCGTCACGATTGCTGCACTATATCAGGGCATAAGCGATACGATGGGCCAGGGAGAGGTAGCCGCTTGAAGGAAGTCAGGATCCAGAAGCCGGAGCGGCAGCAGCGTCTGTTTGGCCTGTCGACGCCGCTCAGGGCCGCTGTCATTCCGCCGCTGTCGGCGGCGCGCTGGCTCCTGGTGCTGATCGTTGCCGCCGGCGTTTATTTCTTCCACGGCTTCCTGTTTCCGGTCCTTGCCGCCCTGGTGATCGCCTTCGCCAGTTGGCCGCTCTATCGGCGGCTGCTCGCCGGCGTCGGCGGCAACCGCACCATCGCTGCGACGCTTGCGATCTTGTTCATCCTGACCTTCCTGGTGGTGCCGATCGCGCTTGCCGGCACCTACGCCATCAATGAGGTGCGCGAGTGGGTCAACTGGGCGATAGAGACCAACCGCTACGGTGCGCCGACGCCGCACTGGATCGCCACCATGCCCGTGGTGGGCGAATGGCTCAATGAACAATGGACGGTCAACGTTGGCCACCCCGGCGGTATCGGCGAACTGATCCAGCTGATCAGTGGCGCCAATATCGGCAGCATCTATCGCGGCGTGCTTGCCGCCGGCGGCAGCGCCTTCGGCCTTTTGCTGACGCTGCTATTCATGATGATCGCGCTGTTCTTCGCCTATCGCGACGGCGAGCATTTCGCCGGACAGGTCGATCGCCTCGGCGAACGCATCCTGCCGGCCAGATGGGAACGGATCTCACGCGTGGTGCCTGCGACAATCTCCTCGACGGTGACCGGCATGACCGTTATCGCCATCGGCGAAGGGCTGGTGCTGGGTATCGCTTACTGGTTGGCCGGCGTGCCGTCGCCGGTGACGCTCGGCGCGCTGACCGGCATCATGGCGCTGATTCCCGGCGGCGCACCGCTGTCCTTCACGCTGGTGTCGATCTATCTCGCCGCCAGCGGCTCGCCGATGGCGGGGCTGGCGCTGTTCATCTGGGGCGCGGTCGAACTCTTCATCGTCGACAAGACATTGCGCCCGAAGCTGGTCGGCGGGCCGATAAAGCTGCCCTTCCTGCCAACCTTTTTCGGCCTGATTGGCGGCGTCAAGACAATGGGCTTTCTCGGCCTGTTCATCGGCCCGGTGCTGATGGCCCTGCTGGTCGCAATCTGGCGCGAATGGCTGCGCGAAGTGGAACTGACCGATGAGCTCGCTGCCGCCGAACCGGCGGAGCACGATGACGCACCGCCGCAGATCGAAATTGTCGCCGGACGCGCCGCCGCGAAAAAGAATCAGGCCGGGTGACTGACGGCGAACGTGGCGCGGCGCTTGCGCCCCTCGTGCAACTGCCAGAGCGAATGGCCGATCAAGGTCATGATGAGGATCGCGCCGCCGATCAGGCTGTTGCGCGACGGTGTTTCGGCGAAGATCATCCACACCCAGACCGGCGCCAGCACGGTTTCAAGCAGGTAGAACATCGCCACCTACGGCCCGGAGATGTATTTCGGGCCGTTGGCGAGGCAGAAGAACGAGATCGGCATGATGACGGCACCGTTGAAGACGATCCACCATGGCGCGTTGACGTGAAAACCCACCTTGGAAACCATCAGGGTGGCGACGGCCAGCGGCAGGACCACTCCGATCAGCGCCGTGAAGCCCATATCCTTGCCGCTGGCGCGCGAGATGGTGATGGCCGCGGCGATCATGAAAGCCGAGCAAAGCGCCATCAGGTCGCCGAAGAGATGTCCGGTTCCAACGGAATCGCCGACAATGATCGTCACCCCGACGATCATCAGTGCCAGCGCTGCAAGCGTCAGGGGCCGTGGCCTCTCCTTCAGGAACAGCCATGACAAAAGGGCCGCGAACATGGTTGTGAACGCCAGGATGAAAACGAGGTTGGCTGTCGAGGTATTGTAGACACCGGTGATGAAGGCGATCGAGCCGAGCCCGTAGAGGCCGGCAACGATGAGCCCTGACCAGCCCGGCACAAGCTGCGGTGCCTTTGCGCTCAGCGAGCGCCAGGCGGCCCAGATGATAAGCGTGGCGACGAAGGTCGTGCCGGTGCGCAACAGCAGGATCGTCCACGCCTCGCCGTCGGCGAGCCGGATCAGCGGAATGTCGACGGTCAGCGTCAGCCCGCCGATGGCGGTGATCAGAAGGCCTCTCTGGTGGTCGTTGTGGGAAGACATGCGGCAATTCTCGCGTAGGCTTGGAGGCGCAAAATTGACCGCCCGGTTTTCCAGCCGATCGGCCGGAAGCCCAGCGGCATCCTCCTCGAAACAACTTAAGAGTGAATACCGAAAGCGAAGATCAGCGCGAAACCGCTTCGTGATTGTAGCGTTCCCAGCCTTTCGGGCCGAGATGCTCCTGCGGCTGGAAGCGCATCTTATAATTCATCTTGCGCGAGCCGTTGACCCAGTAACCCAGGTAGACATGGGGCAGGCCCATCGCCCTGGCGCGGGCGATGTGGTCGAGGATCATGAAGGTGCCGAGCGAACGGTCCTCGAAGTCCGGGTTGAAGTAGGAATAGACCATCGACAGGCCATCGGCCATCTTGTCTGTGAGCGCCACGGCGATCAGCTCGCCCTGGCCCTTGCCGGTGATGAAGCTGTCAGGTCCGCGGCGACGGTATTCGATGACCTTGGTGTCGACATGGGTATCCTCGACCATCATGGCGTAGTCGAGCACGGTCATGTCTGACATGCCGCCACGGCGGTGGCGGGCGTCGAGATAGCTGCGGAACAGCGAATACTGTTCGGTGGAGGGTTCGGCGTCGTGCATGGCGCCGACCAGATCCGAATTATGCTGTATGACCCGTTTCAAGTTGCGGCTGGCGGTGAATTCCTGCGCCAGGATGCGCACCGACACACAGGCGCGGCAGGTCTCGCAGGCCGGCCTGTAGGCGATGTTCTGCGACCGCCTGAAACCGCCCTGCGTCAACAGATCGTTCATCTCGGGGGCCTTGTCGCCGACCAGGTGTGTGAACACCTTGCGCTCGAACTGGCCCTCGAGATAGGGACATGGCGAGGGCGCGGTCAGAAAGAACTGCGGCGACTGGGTCGGGTGCTGCGTCATCGAGCCTTGGAAACACTCCTGCGAATCGCTCTACCTTTGGCGCGGACGCCGAAAAATTCAACAGGATTGTGAAAGCCTGGTTGATTGGACGTCTTCACATTTGTGCGCAAAGGCTGCGGCCGCGCTTCAAAAGTCTGCTCAGCGGCCGCTGCGGCTGACGACGGTGCCGAGCAGCAGGTCGTGCAGCGTGCGCTTGCGGTCGGAAAACAGGCTCACCAGCAGGACCAGCGGCGAAAGGATGACATTGCCGGCCCAAAACAGCACCGAATGCACGACGGCGGTCAGCCCGTCGATGCGGCTGCCGTCGAGCCGGTCGAGCCGGATGCCCATCATCTTCATGCCGGTGGTGGCCTGGTCTTTACTGCCGAGCGTGTTCCAGATGTAGAGGATGGCGACGGCCGGCACGAGAATGGAAAACAGCATCCAGCCGAGGCCGAGCGTCAACAGCCCGAACAGGAACACCAGGATCGCGAATGGTATGGTGAGCAGCGCGACGATGAAATAATCGATGACAAAGGCGAGAATGCGCCGCGTGCGCACGCCCTCATAGGCGCGGACATCTTCGAGCCTGCTGGTGATGATTTCGCCGTCGAGAACGCGAGCGTTCATGTCATTTCCTCGTAATCGAACCCGGGTTAATGCACGGGGCCGCTTCTTGGTGAAATGGTGAAGGTTCGCGGCGGAATCAAGATCGAGCCTTTCGCCGCCGTGTAGATGGTGACGGAGTGCCTGGGGCCGTCTGACTTGTTGAATTCACGGCGCGGATGGCGTTAGTTTGCTGCGGCGCAACAAAGCGCGCCGAGCCGAGGGGACGGGGCGACATGGACTACGACATGCTGGTCATCGGCAGCGGCCCATCCGGGCGCCGCGCCGCGGTGCAGTCGGCCAAGCTCGGCAAGTCGGTGCTGGTGGTCGACAGAGGCCGGCGTCTCGGCGGCGTGTCGGTGCATACCGGCACCATACCGTCGAAGACTTTGCGCGAGACGGTGCTCAACCTCTCCGGCTGGCGTGAGCGCGGCTTTTATGGACGCGGCTACCGCGTCAAGCAGGACATTTCGGTCGGCGATCTGGTCGAGCGCCTGCACAAGACGCTCGACCATGAGGTCGAGGTGCTGCAGCATCAGTTCATGCGCAACACGGTCAAGAGCGCGCGCGCCGCGGCAAAATTCCTCGGCGCCAACAAGGTCAGCCTGACCACCGACACCGGCGACTACAGCGAGGTTGGCTTCGCCCATGCGCTGATCGCGGTCGGCACCCGGCCGCACCGGCCGCACGACGTGCCGTTCGACAAAACACGGATTTTCGACAGTGATGAGATGCTGGAGCTCGATCGCCTGCCGCGCACGCTGACGGTGATCGGCGCCGGTGTTATCGGTGTCGAGTATGCGACGATCTTTTCGGCGCTCGACGTGCCGGTGACGCTGGTCGAGCCACGCAATACGATGTTGGATTTTGTCGACCGCGAGATCGTCGACGACTTCATCCATCAGATGCGCGACCGCGGCATGACCATCCGCTTGGGCAGTGCCGTCAAGGAGATCGCCTCGAAACCCGATTACGCCGAGGTGATGCTGGCCGACGGCCGCACCATACGTTCCGAGATCGTGCTTTATGCTGCAGGGCGTACCGGCAATGTCGGCAGCCTGGGCTTGGAAACGGTCGGCATTGATGCCGATCCCAGGGGCCGCATCAAGGTCGATCCGCAGACCTTCCAGACCAGCGCGTCCAACATCTATGCCGCCGGCGACGTCATCGGTTTTCCGAGCCTGGCCTCGACCTCGATGGAGCAGGGCAGGGTGGCCGCCTGCCATGCCTTCGGCGTGCCCTTGCCGCCGCCGCCCGAAACCTTTCCCTACGGCATCTACGCCGTGCCGGAAATCTCCACCGTCGGGCAATCCGAGGAGCAGGTGCGCGAGAGCGGTGCTGCCTACGAGGTCGGCGTGGCGCGGTTTCGCGAGACATCGCGCGGCCACATCATGGGCGTCAACACCGGCTTCCTGAAGCTTCTGTTCTCGATCGAAACACGCCGTCTGCTCGGCGCCCATATTGTCGGCGAGGGCGCGACCGAACTCATCCACATTGGCCAGGCGGTCATCAATCTCGGCGGCACCGTCGACTTCTTCGTCAACAACACCTTCAACTATCCGACGCTGGCCGAAGCCTACAAGATCGCCGGGCTGGACGCCTGGAACCGCATGGGGCGAGGGTAGACCATGATCCCGAATCGAAGGACCGCTTGGGCATCGGTTTTGCTGCGCGGACCTTCGGGATGGGGGCAGGACACTCAGCAGTGGCGCATTGCAACCGACATGGTAGCCGTTGCGTTTCAGCCAAACGGATTGCCGAACAGGGCAAAGCAATGACTGGGCCAGCGCCAAGGAAAACCTTCGCCTGGATTTCCCGAAATACGGTGCTTCTGGCGCTGGCGAGCCTGTTTGCCGACATTTCGACCGAGATGCTTTATCCGATCCTGCCGATCTTCCTAACCCAGACCCTGCACGCAAGCGGGAGCGTCGTCGGTCTGGTCGACGGAATCGCCCAGGCGACGCAGAACATCGTGCAAGGTTTTTCGGGCTGGCTCTCGGACAGGCTTCAGAAGCGGAAACCGATAGCCCTCATTGGCTATTTTCTGGCCTCTTTCGCCAAACCGCTGATCGGCGTGGCCACAGTGTGGCCGATGGTCCTGGGCGCGCGGTTTGTGGATCGGCTCGGTGCAGGTTTCCGGTCCGCTCCGCGCGACGCGCTCCTTGCTTCGTCCGTGGCCGACGAGCACCGAGGCAAAGCATTCGGCCTAGAAGGCATTGGCGACAATCTGGGAGCGTTTCTGGGGCCACTGCTCGCGGTGCTGCTTCTCATCGCGCTCAAAGTCGATATCCGCTGGATCTTCTATCTCGCGCTCATTCCCGGTCTCCTCGCCTTCCTCATGGTGGTGTTGGTGCACGAGCAGCCACTGGCCGTAGCCGCAAAGGCCAAGATCGACATCAATCTGCGGCAGTTTCCCAAAGCCTATTGGACCTATCTCTTGGTGACAGCTCTCTTCGGCATCGGCAATTCGAGCAATGCGTTTCTGATTCTGCAAACACAGGATATCGGTGCCTCTTTGGAGGCAACCATTCTTATCTATGCAGGCTTCAATCTCGTTGCGGCGCTGATTTCCTACCCGGCCGGCTTTCTATCGGACCGCTTCGGCCGCAAGGGCGTGTTACTGTCGTCCTTCGTCATCTTCCTGATCGCCTATCTCGGCTTCGTCTTGACCCGGAACATCTATCTGATCGGGCTGCTTTTTGCCTTCTACGGGTTCTATCAAGGCATCTTCCGCTCAGTCGGCAAGGCATTCGCCTCGGACTTCGTGCCGCAAGAGCTGCGTGCCAGCGGCATCGGCTGGTACAGCACCACGGTCGGCCTGCTGGAACTCGCGGCAAGCGTTGTCGCCGGACAGCTCTGGGATCGTGTAAGCCATGAGGCGGTGTTCATCTACGGCGCTGTCTTCGCCGTGGTCGGCAGTGCTGGTCTGCTTGCCCTGATCCCCTGGCGAACCGACGGTCATAGTGTGTCGGCGGCGTCGTAGTGCTGCCGGGGCGTTGCCGATGATGAGCAGCCTTTAATAAAACGTTCTACTCAAACTGAAAGGTCCCCGGTCATGACGCCCGTCAGTGTTCGCTATATTGTCGACGATGTCGCCGCTTCCATCGATTTCTACGTGAAGCATCTGGGCTTTGCCATTGAACGGGATGCGCGGCCGGCTTTCTGCTCGGTCACGCGCGGCGATCTGCGGCTTCTGCTGAGCGGGCCGGAGAGCTCGGGCGCACGGGCGATGCCGGATGGCCGCCGGCCGGTGCCGGGAGGGTGGAACCGCATCCTGCTGGTGGTGCCGGATCTGAAGCAAGAGGTTGCGCGCCTGAAGGGCGCCGGGCTCGCCTTCCGCAACGATATCATCAACGGCGTCGGCGGCTCGCAGACCCTGCTCGAAGACCCGTCCGGCAATGCGATCGAGCTATTCCAGCCCGCCGCACACTGACATTCGATGGTCGGGCCCGCGTTGTGCGTGCGCTCAATCCGCTCGTTCAGCGGTTGCCTGACCCCGCCAGCCACTGCCTGACGATTTCAGCATCCGCGTCGCCGATTTCATGGCCGGAGGCAATGGTGTGGGTCTCGACCTTGGCGCCATGCGAGCTCAGTAGAGCGGCCAACACGGGGGCGAAAGGCGCGTAGGTCAGGTCGGCGGCGCCGGCGACGATCAGAGCCCGCGCCTTCGACAGGTCGGCCGGCGGCACCTCGTCGAGCACCGGCATGGGGCGCAGCAATGCAGCGCGCTCGATGAGGCCCGGATGCAGCGGCATGACGCTTGAAACCAGATTGGCGCCGTTCGAATAGCCGAGAAAGGTCGCGCGGCGGAGATCGAGGCTGTGGCGCTTCGCGACGCCGGCGACGAAGCTTGCAAACGCATCTGCCTCCGCGCGGATACTTGCCTGCTCGAATCGCGTCGGGGTGATTCGCGTGAACCAGCGGAAACCGTCCTCCTGAGGGATGCGGCCACGGACCGTAACCAGCGCCGCATGCGGCGCGATTTGCCGACCAAGCGGCAGCAAGGTCGTCTCGTCGACACCCGATCCATGCAACAGGAACAGCCAGTCACCGGGTAAATTGGCGGATCGATGGAGCCGGTAGGAAAAGCCTGAATTCTCCTGCAAAATACCGTCTTCGAGGCTTTGCTCGGCCATAGTCACATCCTTTTGATTCCGCGTTACTTTCGTTAATTTGCCGGCTTCAAAACGGAATATTTTCAAGCTCCGCGAAAGTTGATTGAACCGGGCGCATTTCAGTCCGTTTCTTTGCCGATATAATCCCCGCGGGGGGATCGAAGCAGTGTGCGCCGGGTGGTCGCCCGAGGGATCGCATGCCGGGCATGAACAACCAGCTTTAAGGCCTTTTATCGATGACCATGCCAGTTTCGCCGGAACGCGATACGCGTATTGATGTGTTCCGGGCTCTCGCCCTCCTGACCATATTCGTCGACCACGTGCCTGGCACCGTTTTCGAAACCCTGACCTACAAGAATTTCGGGTTTTCGGATGCGGCCGAGGCCTTCGTGCTGATCTCCGGCATGTCCGTCGCTCTCGCCTACGGCACTAAGTTCCAGCCGGGAAACCGGCTGATTGCAACACTGAAAATGTGGCGCCGCGCCGGTGTGCTCTATGTCACCCACATCGTCACGACGATGGTGGTCATGGCTATCTTCTGCGCGGCGGCGGTGTTTGCGAAACGGCCGGATCTTCTGACGCTGATCAACATCGAGCCGCTCGTCAGGAACCCGCCACAAGTCCTGGTCGGCATCGTCACGCTCGGCCATCAGCTCGGTTACAACAACATACTGCCGGTCTATGCGGCGCTGCTGTTGATGGCTCCGGTCTTCCTGCTGTTCATCAGCTACCGGCCACTGGCGGCGCTCGCAGTATCCGCAGCCCTTTGGCTGATTGCCGGAATCTACCAGATCGCGCCGCCGAACTACCCGGAGCCCGGCTTCTGGTTCCTCAATCCGCTGTCATGGCAATTGCTGTTCAATATCGGCATGGCCAGCGTGTTGCATGTGCGGCGCGGCGGCACCATCCCTGTCAATCGCTGGCTGGTCGGCGCGGCCGCCGCCTATGTGCTGACGGCGCTCGTCTGGGTGCACAGCCCGCTGTGGGGGCATGTGTCGTGGCTCGACCTGCCGGTGGTGCTGACCGGTTTCGACAAGACGTTCCTGTCGTTGCCGCGGCTGCTGCACATCCTGGCGATGAGCTACCTAGTCGTCGCCTTGCCTTTCGTCTCGAACCTGTTCCGCACCGGCCGCGACAATCCGCTCGCCATATTGGGCAAACGCTCGCTGCCGGTTTTCATTGCCGGCACGGTGATTGCCATGGCGGCGCAGGTGATGAAGCTGGTCAACCCGGGCGGCTTTGCCTATGACAGTCTGCTGCTCGCCGCCGGCATCGCCATGCAGTTCGCGCTCGCCTTCTATCTGGAATGGCTGTCCGCTATCGGCTGGTCCGGCAAGGGCAAGCCGGTCCGCAACGAGGCGCCGCCGGTCCGTCCATCCTTTGGCATCGGTCCGATGGCGGCCAATCGATAAGATTTGGAGCCGATCTGCCCAGTCAACCTGTGCCTGGCGGCGGCCCGGACGACGCCCTGACGACAAGTTCGACGCCGAGCGTTTCTCGCCGCACCGTGCCGTCGAAGTCGAGGATTCTTCGCGCTGCCCGGCGGCCGATCTCGGCGATCGGCTGGGCGATGGTGGTGAGCGGAGGCTCGCAAATTGCGGCTTCAGGCACGCCGTCGAAGCCGACGACGGAAACATCGCGAGGAACCGCGATGCCCCGCGCGCTGAGCCATTCCAATGCTTCCATCGCGACCCGGTCCGACATCGCCAGGATGGCGGTCGGCGGTTCTGCCGAGGCGAAGAGGGTTTCGAGGCCGGCCTTTGTGCTGGCCTCATCGTTTTCAGTCTCGTAGACCGGCACCTTGGCGGTATCGACGCCGAACCGGGAAAGCTCTTCGAGATAGCCGAGGAGGCGGTCACGGGTTCCTGTATAGACTGCGGTCCGGACCTGCTCGGGCGAGACAAGTCCGGTGCTGTCGTCGGCGAAGGCCAGCGACAGCACGGCGAAGCGGCGATGTCCAAGTTCCGCCAGATGGCGCGCCGCGAGCCGGCCGCCGGCAACATTGTCGACGCCGATCGCGGAGACCGTGGCGTCCTGCGAGCCGAGCTCGAGCGCGACGAAGGGGAGCTTGCGTTCGCGCGTCAGCTCGACGAGGCGCGGACCGCCCTCGATGCAGAACAGGATGAAGCCGTCGACCAGGGCGCTCTGGATATTCCAGGCAAGTTTTTCCTCGTTGCCGGCCGACACGAGGGCTATTCCCGCGCCGGTGGCGTCGCATGCCTCCGAGATGCCGGCCATCATCACGCGCGCAAAGGGGTCGTCGAAGAAATAGGACAGCGGCTCGGTTGTGGCGACGCCGATCGCATTGACCTTGCCGGCGCGCAGCAGGCGGCCCTTTGGATCGGGGCCGGCGTAGCCCAGCGCGTCGGCCGCCGCCTTGACCCGCTCGCGGACTTCCTCGCGTACGATTTCGGGACGGCTGAAGACATTGGAGGCAGTTCCGTGTGATACGCCCGCGGCTTTGGCGATGTCCGCCAGCCGGATGGGCCTCCTGCCTTCGGTGAGTGATGCCATTTGTTTGTCTCCGGGACTCCGGTCCAACAGTATCCCCGACTACCTAACACCTTCGTTGGATCGATTCAAATTTTTGCTTGACATTTGTGGTGCGATGCGTATTTTTTGAATCGATCCAAGAGCGTTTTTCGCCCCCAGATTGGATCGATACAATAGGAGAGCGCCATGCACCCCGTCAATTATCTGTTCGAGGACATTTACCGGAACGACTGGAGCATCCGTTCGAGCGCGGAGGCCCGGAAGCGGCGAGACAGGACCGGTCCGTGGATTCGCGACCTGGGTTTCCTCGTAGGACGCAAGCGGAGCTGATCGGTGGCCTATTTTTGTGCCCGCTGATTGGATCGAGTCAAAAAACTAGAGGAGATTAAACCATGCACCCGATCAAGCATCTGTTCGAAGACATCTATCGCAATTATTGGGGCATCTCGCCGGCCACCGAACGGCCGGAGCGGCGGCGTGTAGTCAAGACGACCAACAGCGATGGCCAAGTCCGGCCCGAACGTCCGCGAGACTGAGCTGGCAAGACAGAGCTCGTGGATCGAGGGCGGCTGGCGAAGGAGCAGCGGCGGCCATTGGTTGCCGCATCAATGGCGGCGCGGGCGCACCAGCGCCGAGGCGGCCATCATCAGCCAGCCGCCGATGAGCAACGTGCCGCCGATCGGCGCCGACATCGGGAACAGCCGCGAGCCAAGGAAGTCGCGGGCCAAAAGATCTCCCGAGAATAGCAGAAGCCCGACGAGAAGGATGAGGCTTCCGGTTCGCAGGATGCTATTGCCACCGAGCAGCCCGACGGTAAGGAAGACCGGCGCATGCAAGAGCAGGAAGGATGCGGCCGTACCGACGAAAGCGCCGCCGAGATGTGCCGCCGCCGCCGAAAGCGCCACGCCGGTTGCGCCGCATAGGCCGCCGGCAAGAACCAGAATGCGGCCGCCTGCCGCGTGTTCATCCGTGCTCATTTCCACGCCTCCGTGATTCCTGGCGACCGCCTGAGATAGTGCCGCGAACCGTGTCAGGATTTGCCGGCTTCCGCCAGCATGTCGCGTTCGCGGCGCGACTGGACCAGCCAGTTATAGGCCGCTCCGCCCGCCATCAGAATGGATGTGCCGAGAAACACCGAGCGCATACCGAAATGGCCGCCGGCGAAGCCGCCGAGCAACGGTCCGGCGACCTGCCCGACATATTGCGCCGAGATCGACAAGCCCAGCACGTTGCCGCCGACCCCGTCGGGCACATTGTGGCGGATGACGCTGGTGATGCAGGGCAAAAGACCGCCAAGCGCCAGGCCCATCAGGAAACGCAGGCCGACGAGCTGCCAGCCCTGGGTAACGAAGGCCTGCGGGATCAGCAGCAGCGCCGAGACGGCGAGTGCGGCAACGATGACGTTCCAGTGGCCGATACGGTCGGCGAGCTTGCCGAGCCGCGACGCCGACAGGATGGCGCCTAGCGCTGCCGCGGACATGACGATGCCGGAGACCAGCGTGACCTGGCTCTGATCTTCGATGAGCTGCTGGACATAGACGGTGATGATCGGCTCGATCGACATGGTGGCGAAACTCAACAGCATGCCGGTCGCCAGCATGGCGACGACGGGGCGCTTGTCGGGAATCTGCGACCAGCCGTCTTTCACTTTTTCTTCTGACGCGGCCTTGGCGGCAACCGGGCGAGGGGCCTCCTTGATCAGCAAGGTGGTTGCCAGAAAAGCCAGGAAAATGACGCCGCCGGCGAGCAGGAATGTGGCGCGGATGCCAATCAGCGGCGGCAGCGCGCCGCCAAGCAGCGGACCGACCAGGGCACCGGCCGTGATTCCGGCCGACAGCACGCCCAGCGCCCAGCCGGAGCGATCCTTCGGCGTCTGCATGGCAACCAGGATGGTCGAGCCCGAAGAATAGCCGCCGGCAAAGCCGATCAGCAGGCGCAAGAGCACCAATTGCCAGACGGTCTGCACCATGCCGGTCAGCGACATACACAGCGCCATGCCGAAACTGGCTCGCACCAGCATCAGTTTGCGGCCGTAGCGGTCGCCTAGCCGCCCCCACAGGGGCGCGACCAGCGCGGCAGCAAGGAAGGTGGCGCCGTAGGCGATGCCCGACCACTGCACGATCGCCGCATGGCCCTCGGCGCCCAGCTGCTCGACGTAAAGCGGCAGGAAGGGCAACAGCAGCGTCATCGCTACAAGCGTGCTGAACGAGCCGGCAAAACACACGGCGAGATTGCGGCGCCAGTGGACGTTGTGCGTGCCTTGCATGGCGAGGGCGGCGTCTTGCGGCATGTCATGTCCTGTCCGGCCAGCTTGCATGAAACTTGCTACGGATACCAATTTGGGATACCAAACTGGTATCTGTCATGAACGCAAGCCCCGTCGCTGTCAATGCGGGCCTCTCAAATATGATCGACAAAGGCCGGCGTGATCGGCCAACGCCGGCCAGTGACCCGATTGCCGGAACAAATGACCTGAACGGAACGCCAATGTCGCAGATGCAGAACGTCGAAAAGCAGCTTCGCGAGATGATCCTCGGGCTCGAGATCGGTCCCGGCGAGCGGCTGACGGAGCGCTGGGTCGAAAGCCGCTTCGGTGCATCGCGCACGCCGGTCAGGGCGGCATTGCTGCGGCTCGAGACTGAAGGCCTGATCTGCCGCGACGGCCGCGGCTGGACGGTCTCGCCCATCAATCTTGCTGAACTCGAGCAGATCGCCGTCTATCGCGAGGCGGTCGAGGTCGCGGCACTCAGACTAACTTGCACCTTGCAGGACAGAAGTGCCGTCGAAATCATCGAGGCGATGCTCGATTCTTGCGACGACAAGACGCCGCGCGAGGAATGGCATCGCGTCGGCAGGGATTTTCATATCGAGTTGGCGCGTCTATCCGGCAACGAGTTCCTGTTCAGAGCGGTTCGCGACGTGATGACACGCCTGTCGCGCGCCCGCTGGCTCGAGGTTCGCGACGAGGCAGCGCTCGGCCGTGCCTGGGCCGAACACCATGCCATTCTGTCGGCGGTGCGGGCCGGCGATGCCGATAGCGCCGCCCGCCTGCTTTCGGCCCATATCATCGGCAGCCGCGACCGGCTGGTGACCTCGCTGCGCAACGACCGGCGCGGCCTGCGCGCCCGGGGATTTGCCGTCGTCGCTTGAGTGAGGATCGGCTGCCATTGATCACGAAAAGAGCAGATGAGCGAAGAATGCTACTTTCGGTCTCGCTTCGCAAATGCCGATGGCGTAAGAGCAGCGATGGAAAACAACCGATTTGACACACCCGTGACCGTCAAGGGCGCGGCGGGAAGCAATCAGCTCTTGCGTACGGCCCGCGAGGCTTCCGACTACCTCCTCAACAATTGGCCCGGCAAGCGCAGCCCCAAGCACCGCGAAGCGTTGCAAGCCTGTCATGATGCGCTGGCCGGCGACAAGCCGGCCATGAACGCAAGACGGGCCTTTATTGCCGCCGCGCGTGAAGTGAACGTCTTCGTCAGCGACAAGGCGCCCGCCTGAGGCATAGCGGGATTTGACCGAGGCCCGGACCGCCTGACAGGCCGGGCGTCATCACTCGGTCGTTTCGGTTTTGGTTTGGGACTCGCTCTCGCCCTCGGGCTTCGATCGCTCCTTGGCTGCGACCTTGGCAGCCTGCTTTTCCGCCTTCTTGGCAGCCTTCTGCCGGTCGCGTTCCTTGCGTTCCTGACCGTAGTTCGGTGCTCGTGCCATATCGTTTCCTTTCATTGTGCTTGGCCTTTGCCTAGGAGCATTGGACCGCAAACACAACACCGCAAGGCACGATCGGGCTCCATATCTCGGCGCAGTCCGGAGAGCCCGGCTTTTCAGGCGCCGTCGCGGTCGAGGACGAGATCGGCCGGCCCGAACCGGTCCTTTGCCGTGAATTGCTGGTGCCAGTAGGGATAGAGCACGGGCGGCCTGCTGACCACGTCGAGGCGTGTGCGCTCCTCATCGCCAAGCACCAGGCTTGTAGCGGCGATATTGTCTTTGAAATGCGCTTCGGTTCGTCCGCCGATCACCAGCGAGCTGACGGCGGGCCGGCCGAGCAGCCAGGCAAGCGCCACCTGCGCCGGCGACACGCCGTGGTTATTGCCGATATCGATCAGCGTGTCGACGATCCGCCACAGCCGGTCCTCGTCGCGGATCGGCGGTTCCGACCAGCCGCTGAGCTGGCGGGCGGTCGGCTGGTCACGGTGGTATTTGCCGGACAGCAACCCGCCGGCAAGCGGGCTCCAGACCAGCACGCCGAGCCCCTGGTCGACCGAGATCGGCAACAATTCATACTCGGCCTCGCGCGCTTCCAGCGTGTAATGGATCTGCTGGGTGACGAAGCGCGGCTGGTGCTGACGGTCGCTGATGCCAAGCCCCTTCATAACTTGCCAGCCGGAATAATTGGAGCAGCCGACATAACGGACCTTGCCCTGCGCGACCAGCGTGTCGAGCGCGGCGATGGTTTCCTCAAGCGGTGTCAGGCCATCCCACTCGTGCAGGAAATAGATGTCGATGACATCGGTCCTGAGGCGCTTCAGGCTCCTCTCGCATTCGCGGATCAGATGGTAGCGCGACAGGCCTTCATCATTGGGGCCTTTGCCGATCCGCATGCGCGCCTTGGAGGCGATCAACACGTCGCCCTTGCGCTTGCCGCCGAGCGCCTCGCCGATGATCTCTTCCGACACCCCGTTCGAATAGACGTTGGCGGTGTCGATGACATTGACGCCGGCATCGATGCAAAGGTCGATCATCCGACGCGCCTCGTCGAGGTCGGTCTTGCCAACCGCCGAAAACGCGCCGCCGCCGCCGAATGTCATGGTGCCCATGGTCAGGGTCGAAACCTTCAGCCCGGAACGGCCGAGAGTGCGGTATTCCATGTCGTATCCTCACGATTTATCGGGAAAGGGCGTTGCAAACGACAGCCCCTCAGTGAACCGGGCATTTGTAGGATAATTCGTTCCGCTTGTCGCCCGCCCCGCAGGGCAAGCTCGATCACATCTTGCGGATTGAACGCACAGCCAGCGCAGTAGTGGCTGCAATAAAACCGTCATTGCCGACCTATACTAACATCGGTCCAGCGCTTCGATTTCCGGCCGCCGGGCCGGGCGGCAGAGCGCCTGACAGCGGCCGACAAGGCCTGTAAGCGGAGCAGCGCAAATGACCGAGATAAAACAGAATTCCCCGGCCAGGGACTGGCTGGAAGCGGAACTCGCCGACACGCTCGACGAAGATTATGAGCTGGAAATCTCGGAGCCGGCGCTGTCGATGGAGATCGCCAAGATCTACAAGAATGCGCATCCGCCATCGATCGACCGCCTGCAGTATTTTCGCAATCTCATCACGCTGCAATCCGAATTGATCAAGCTACAATCCTGGGTCGCCTATCACAAGAAGAAGCTCGTCGTGGTCTTCGAGGGCCGCGACTCGGCGGGCAAGGGTGGTGTTATCAAGCGCATCACCCAGAGGCTTAATCCGCGCATCTGCCGCGTCGCAGCACTTCCGGCGCCGACCGAGCGCGAGAAGTCGCAATGGTATTTCCAGCGCTACGTTCCGCATCTGCCGGCCGGCGGCGAGATCGTGCTGTTCGACCGCTCCTGGTACAACCGCTCCGGCGTCGAGCGGGTAATGGGCTTTGCCCAGCCGGATCAGGTCGAGGAGTTCTTCCGCGACGTTCCGGAATTCGAACGCATGCTGGTCCGCTCAGGCATTACGCTTGTCAAATACTGGTTTTCGATCACCGACGAGGAGCAGCAGATGCGCTTTTTGATGCGCATCCATGACCCGATGAAGCAATGGAAACTGTCGCCGATGGATCTCCAGTCGCGCGTGCGCTGGGAGCAGTACACCAAGGCCAAGGAAGAAACGTTCGCCCGCACCAATATTCCGGAAGCCCCGTGGTTCATCGTCGAGGGCAACGACAAGAAGCGGGCACGGCTGAACTGCATCGACCATCTGCTCAAGCAGATGCCCTATGAGGAGGTGCCGCACGAAGAGATCACACTGCCGGAGCGCGTCTTCAATCCCGAATACGAGCGCCAGGTACTGCCGCGCGAACTGTATGTGCCGGAGAAGTACTGACTAAAGCGGCGAGGAAGGCGGCGCCTCCATGGCGGCGCCCTGCAACAAGCTAGGTGCGCTCGATGATGACATGCGTGGCCTTCGGCGTCGCGACCTGCTCGCTGCAGCGATAGCCGAGCTTGGGCATGTCGATGCCGGCAAAAAGGCTCTCGCCGGCGCCTAGCAGGACCGGTGAGATCGCCAGATGCATTTCGTCGATGAGCTTTTCCTTGAGATATTGCCGGATCGTAGAAACGCCACCGCCCAGCCGTACATCCTTGCCGTCAACCACTGCTTTCGCCTTCTCCAGCGCTGAGTGGATGCCGTCGGTCACGAAATAGAAGGTCGTGCCGCCCTCCATGACAATGGGATCACGTGGATGGTGCGTGAGCACGAAGACCGGCACATGGTAGGGCGGGTTGTCACCCCACCAGCCTTTCCAGCTGTCATCCGGCCATTCGCCGCGGATCGGCCCAAACATGTTGCGGCCCAGGATCCACGCGCCGATGTTTTTGAAGCTGCGCGCGGCGAACGCCTCGTCAGTGTCCGTGGTCCCGCCATCCTTGCCGAGGACCATCTTGCGGAAGGTGCGGGTGCCGAACATCCATTCGTGCAGGGCTTCCCCGCCAACACCCAGCGGGTTCTTCAGGTCTTGGTCGGGACCGGCGCCGAAGCCGTCGATCGACAAGGTGAAAGCGCTGACGCGAAGTTTGGACATGAGAGCCTCCTCGATAACCAATTGTGAGATGCAAGCAGTTATCGGGGTAGCTTAACTGATTGCATTTTGCAAGCGGTATTTTGAATCGCCGGCGGGGCAATCGCTTCCAAATCATGTTGGAATAACTAATCTCAATGTCGGCGCCGCCCGTCATCCGCCTGCCGGCAGCTTCTCCCTGTATAGTGACGGGGAGAAGGGGCTGGCCGCAACGTCGATATTTTTGCAACGCTGGAGATTGGTGAAATCTTTTACGAACGCGTCTTTCTCCCTGCCACTTTACGGCGAGAAATGCCCGGCAGGGCAACGAGGGGCAGCGTAAACTTGAAGCGATGTCCTGCGGCGTTCCATGTCGCGCTTTGGACGAACGAACACTACTCGATGTAGACGCTACAAAGGCGCATCACCCCTTGAGCATCGCCGCCACTTCGGGCGCAAAGTAGGTGAGAATCCCGTCGCAGCCGGCGCGCTTGAAGGCGAGCAGCGATTCCAGCATCGCCTTTTCGCCATCGATCCAGCCATTGGCGGCGGCGGCCTTGATCATCGAATATTCGCCCGAGACCTGATAGGCGAAGGTCGGCATCTGCAACTCGTCCTTGAGCCGCCGGATGATGTCGAGATAGGGCAGGCCGGGCTTGACCATCAGCATGTCGGCGCCCTCGGCGAGATCCTGCTCGGCCTCGCGCACCGCTTCGTCGGAATTGGCGTGGTCGATGTAATAGGTCTTCTTGTCGCCCTTGAGCAGGCCGGCGGTGCCGACCGCCTCACGATAGGGGCCGTAAAAGGCGGATGCGAACTTGGTCGCATAGGACATGATCGCCACATCCTGAAATCCATTGGCGTCGAGCGCATCGCGGATGGCACCGATCCGGCCGTCCATCATGTCCGAGGGGGCAATGATGTCGGCCCCCGCCGCCGCCTGGATGACTGCCGCCGCCGTCACCTGCTCCACCGTTTCATCATTGACGATAATGCCCTCGCGCAAGATGCCGTCATGGCCATGCGAGGTGAAAGGGTCAAGCGCGGCGTCGGTGATGATGCCGATCTCCGGCACCGCGTGCTTGATGGCGCGGGTGGCACGGTTGATGATGTTTTCCGGATCGAGGATATGCGAACCGGTCTGATCGCGCAGGCCGAGCTCGACATTGGGGAAAGTGGCGATCGCCGGAATGCCAAGTTTGGCCGCTCGCTCAGCCTCCTTGACGGCGAGGTCGAGCGACAGGCGGAACACGCCGGGCATGGCGGCAATCGGTTCGCGCACTTGTCTGCCGTCGACGACGAAGATCGGCCAGATCAGATCGTCGACCGACAGCCGGTTCTCCTGGACAAGGCGGCGCGACCAATCGGCCTTGCGCATGCGCCGCAGCCGCCGGCTGCCGGTGATCTCGTCGACGCTGCGCGCGCCGGCAGGCTTTGCAGGGGTGAATTTGTTCATCGCAAAAACTCCGGATCGGGCGGCTTTTACCACGAGCTTTCGCTGCTGACCAATGCGACACGATTGTGCCAGCGGTCCTGTCGGGCGCTATTCTGGTTGCCCATTGCCCGATAGGATCTGCGCAGCACCCCGCATGGCGACGCGGAATGCCTCGTCGAAGCTGACGCCGCGCACTTGCCAATTGTAGCTCTTGCCATTCAAGGCAAGCCGCCAGTCGGCTATCCAGCCCAGTTCCTTGTCGCTCCAGACGATACTGCCGGCGAGCGCCTGGTCGGCTCCGGCCTTCCTGGCAAGCTGGTCCAGCGTCGTGATATCGGCATGGCGCAGGGCCTGGTCGTTAAGCTTTGAGGCCGATAGCAGCGACGCTTCGGGAAACACAATCCGCATGACCAGCGGACCGGTGGCGTTGACGAACGATTCGCGCATCGCCGCCCCGCGCTCATCGTCGGCGGTCAGCACGAACTGCCTTGTGCCTTGCTCCGCCGCCAGGAAAATTACCAGGCGTGGCCGCTCGCCAAGCCATGGTTTGCTGCCGAGCGTGGCAAGCACCGGATCGATAACGTCAGGCCTGTACAGACAAGTGAGATCGTGCGGCCGGTCATGGGTGCCCTGTTCGTCATGGACCGGAATGCCTTCGAGACGGTCGCGATAGCGGAATTCGGCAACGAAGCTGCCGGCCTTGTCGCGCAGCGCCGCCATCTCAGTTCTCTTCGGCAGCCGCTGATCGCCGGACACACGAACCAGCACCGCATCGAGGCAGGCCTTGAAACCGATCTGCCTGTTGACCTCGCCCTGGCCGGTGACGATGGTCTGCGATTGATAGAGCTCGTCGACGGTTCCGGCCGATACGGGAGGAGCGTTCGCAGCGATCAGGCCGACCACCACAACAGCAAGGCGCGGCAACCAAGGCATGGTTCAACCTTCCGGTTCAAAGCGCCAGCATTAGCACTGGGTGACGCCGACGACCATGCAGCGGATTGGGCGCCGCCATTGACGCGGCCATGCGCCACGCTTTAGCACTTCACTCCCGGCGGGCGCGGGGAGGGATTCTCTGGCGATGGATTTTGGCGGAGGCGACGAGATTCGCTTCGAAAGATTGGGCAGGGCCGGCGTCGTCACGCTGACGCGGCCGCAGGCGCTCAATGCCGTAACCCACCGCATGGTCAAGGCCCTGGACAAGGCGCTGCGCAGTTGGGAGCGCGACGACGGCGTCGACGTTGTCGTCGTCAAGGCCGAGGGCAGGGCATTTTCGGCGGGCGGCGACATCCTCCACATCTACGAAGCCGGCCGCGCAGGAAGGCCTCCGGTCGATTTCTTCGCCGATGAATACCGGCTGAATGCCCGCATCGCCCGCTTCAAGAAACCCTATGTCGCGGTGATCGACGGCATCGTCATGGGCGGCGGCGTAGGTATCTCCTTCCATGGCTCGCAGCGAGTGCTGACCGAGAACGCCCAGTTTGCCATGCCCGAGGTCGGCATCGGCTTTTTCCCGGATGTCGGCGCCAGCCATCTGTTGCCGGATCTCGGCGGCAGCTTCGGCATGTATCTGGCGCTGACCGGCAACCGCATCCGCTATGGCGATGCTTTGTGGTCGGGCCTCGCCACCCATACGATCAAGGCGGAGGGCCAGGCCGGCTTCCTCGACCGTCTGGCGGAAAGCGGCGACCCGGAATCGGTGCTGCGCGGCTGCTTCGTCCCGGCCAGGCGCGAGACCGACAGGCCGACGCTGGAAGCCATCGCCCGGCATTTCGCGCAGCCGTCGCTGGCCGATATCGTCGCTAGCCTGGAGCGGGCAGCCGCTGCCGACGAGTTCGCGGCAAAGACGCTGGCCACCATCCGCACACGTTCACCGACCAGCTTGCATGTTGCATGGCGCCAGATCAGCGCCGGGCAGACGTTGTCGATGGACGAGTGCATGAAAATGGAGTTCCGTATCCTCAACCGCATGCTTGCCGGGCACGACTTCTATGAAGGTATCCGCGCCGCCATCATCGATAAAGGCTCGACGCCGCAATGGCGGCCGGCAGGCATCGATGACGTCAGCGCCGCCAACGTCGACGCCTATTTCGCACCGCTCGGCGAACGGGAACTGAAGCTGTGAGCGAGGTCGCCTCGAGACGCGTGGTGCTGCAGCCCTCGACGATCGAGGTCATCTTCGCCTGGTTCCAGCGCGTCATCGCCGGCTACTGTCTGCTGTTCGGCATCTTGTACTGGATCCGGCTGATCGGCTTTTACCCCGGCCCGTTGTGGCGCTTCGACCTGATGCCGGTGCACTGGCAGGTGGCGGCGGTGGTGCTGGCGGTGTTTTTTCCGTTCGCTGCCGCCGGCCTCTGGATGCTGGCGTCCTGGGGGCCGGTGATCTGGTTCATCTGCGCGGTGACCGAGTGCGTCATGTATGCCGGCTTCCCCGAGCTGTTCGGCCACCGGCCGCTGATCGTCGCCTCGCACCTTGCGGTGGCGCTGCTCTACATAGTGTTCCGCGTGGTGATCTGGATCCAGAAGCGGCAACCCGGCGATAGCAATTCCGGCCAGGATCGTTGGCTAAATCTTTAGGTTAATTATCCTTGCTCGGGTGACCGTCCGTTAAGCCTCTTTCGAAACCCCTTACCGGTAAGCTCTTGTTAGCCTTGGCGTTTAAGTCGAATTTTATGAGTATTCGATAGTGTCGCGATCAAGGTGAAGAACAAAAAATCACCGGGCGACAAACGAGAGGCAAAGACAATGATCAATTCGCGTCCGGCGGCGAAGACCGCCAACGTATCCGATGACCGCCGCGAGGCGATCCGTTCGCTGTACATGGAATCGCTGCAGCTGGTCGAGCGGCTGCATCGCCGTCTGCTTGACGTGATCAAGGACGAATTCGACCGCAACGGTCGCTCCGACATCAACGCCATCCAGGCGCTGCTCCTGTTCAACATCGGCAATTCGGAGCTGACCGCCGGCGAACTGCGCTCGCGCGGCTATTATCTCGGCTCGAATGTCTCCTACAATCTGAAGAAGCTGGTCGATCTCGGCTTCATCAACCACCAGCGCTCGCGCATCGACCGCCGTTCGGTGCGGGTTTCGCTGACGCCGAAGGGCAATGAGGTGGCGGAAGTCGTCGCCGGCCTCTACGAGCGCCATGTCGGTTCGATCGAGCAGGTTGGCGGCATCAACACGGAAGAGTTCAAGCAGATGAACCGCGCCCTGCAGCGCCTGGATCGGTTCTGGAACGATACCATCGCCTACCGGATGTAATCGCATCCGCCGCATCAAGATCTGAAGCTGGACTACGGAAATGCTGCCGCGGAGTGGACCAAAGGCCGGTGCCGAAAAGCACCGGTCTTGCCGTTTCGTCAGGCCGGCCGATCCAAATTCGAGCAACAGCCACGTTGCCGCCATATTCCAATGGAACCGAAGATGCGGGTGATGCTGGGGCCAAAGCCGTGCATTTGTCCTGTGCTCAAGTCACTTCCCATGTGGTTTTACACCGAAGTGATGCGGGCCATGGTTGGCTAATTGTTAAGAAGCCAACTCTAGAGTGCGGGCGAGACCGCCCGGTGGGTTGAATTGTAGCAAGAATGTCTGGAACGTCCATGAGAACCAGCCGCCGTTTCTTCCTTTCAGGAGCCTCCGCGCTCGCAGCCGCAATGGTCGCCGGCCGCGCCAGTGCGCAGGATGTGATCGGGGATATCCTGAAATCCTCGGCGCGCGGCAATTGGGACGACCAATTCGATGCGCGTGCCAGCGAAGGCGGCAAGGTTGCCTCGACGCTGCCGATCTTCAGCCTGCAGACGGTGTCCTTCACCGAGCAGGCGATCATGCAGTATCAGAATATCGTCGCGCAAGGCGGCTGGGAGCAGGTTCCAGACACCAAGAAGCTGCAGCTTGGCGTCGAGGATCCCGATGTGGTGCCGCTGCGCAGGCGCTTGATGATATCGGGCGATCTGGCGCAGAGCGCCGGGCTCTCGGAAGCGTTCGATTCTTACGTCGACTCGGCGCTCAAGCGCTTCCAGTTGCGTCACGGCTTGCCGGCCGACGGAACCACGGGCAAATATACTTTCGCGGCAATGAACGTGTCGGCGCCGGTTCGGCTTGGTCAGCTGCAGACCAATCTGCAACGGCTGCGTGAGCGGGCCGGCACGCTTGGCAACCGCTATGTTCTGGTCGACATCCCGGCGGCGCAGATCGAGGCAGTCGAGAACGACCGCGTTGTGCTGCGCCACACCGCAATCGTCGGCAAGATCGATCGCCAGACGCCGATCGTCAATTCCAAGATCAACGAAATCATCGTCAATCCGTACTGGAACGCGCCGGTCTCGATCGTGCGCAAGGACATCATTCCGCTGATGCGGAAGGACCCCAACTATCTCAAGGATAGCCATATCCGCCTGTTTGCGCCGGACGGCAGCGAGGTCGACCCAATGACGGTCGACTGGTCGACCGACGATGCCGCCAAATACCGCTTCCGCCAGGATCCCGGTTCCGGCAACGCGATGGCCTCGGTCAAGATCAATTTCCCCAGCCCGGACGGCGTCTACATGCACGACACGCCGCAGCAGAGCCTGTTCGGCAAGCTGATGCGCTTCGATTCCTCTGGCTGCGTGCGGGTCCAGAACGTGCGCGACCTCGTCACCTGGATTCTGCGCGACACACCGGGCTGGGATCGCCAGCATTTCGAGGCGGCGATCAAGACCGGGGAGAACACGCCGGTGCAGGTCACCAATCCGGTGCCGGTTTATTTTCTCTACGTCTCGGCCTGGTCGACAGGGCCGGGCGTGGTCCAGTTCCGTGACGACATTTACGGCCTCGACGGAGCCAACGAGCTGCAGATCACATCCGCGCTCTAAGCAGCTGAGTTCATTTGCAAAAGGCCGCCGGAAGGGCGGCCTTTTTCGTTGCCGAGTCTTTCGCGGCAAGCTTTGCTGGACTGATCGCCGGCAAAAGAACGCGCGGCGCCGTATTCGGAAATCGCATCATGCATGTCGCAATGTTCATTCTGGTCGTGCTTATCTTCGTCGCCGTTTCGGGCGCGCTGGTCCGGCCGGTGCGGGTTCCGCTACCTGTGCTGCAGATCGCCATCGGCGCGGCACTGGCTTGGCCGGTGCGCGGAATGCATGTCGAGATCGATCCCGAGCTGTTTCTGCTGGTGTTCATCCCACCGCTGCTGTTCAGCGACGCCTATGGTGCGCCCAAGCGCGAACTGATCGCGCTGCGCGGGCCGATCCTCGACCTCGCCATCGGGCTGGTCTTCTTCACCATTGTCGGCTTCGGCTACGCTTTGCACTGGCTTGTCCCGAGCATCCCGCTCGTCGTCGCTTTCGCACTTGCTGCGGTGCTGTCCCCGACGGATGCGGTGGCCGTCTCCTCGATCGTCGACAAGAGCCTGGTCCCGGCTCGGCTGATGCACATCCTGGAGGGCGAGGCGCTGCTCAACGATGCGTCGGGCCTCGTGATGTTCCGCTTTGCGGTGGCAGCTGCCTTGACCGGCAGCTTCTCCTTCGTCGCGGCGTCCGTGACTTTCCTCTATGCCGTCGCTGCCGGCATCCTGGCCGGCGTGGCTGCCTTGTTCGTCGCCGCCAAGGCGCTGCAATTGCTGAACCGTATCGGCGGCGTGCCGGCCGAGGTGCAGGTGCTGGTCATGGTCCTGCTGCCGTTCATCGCCTATCTCGGCGCCGAGAATGTCGGCGCCTCGGGCATTCTGGCGGCGGTCACGGCCGGAGTGCTCACCGGCGGCTCCGGGATTTTCCGCTTTCTCGGCGTCTCGGCACGCATACAGACCGTATCGCTGTGGACGACGCTATCCTTCGTCTTCAACGGCGCGCTGTTCATCCTGCTCGGGTTGCAGCTTCCCGAAATCATCGGCAACGTGCCGCCTGAGCTCGGCAGCCGCTATCCGGTCATCCAGCCAATCGCCACGGTGGTCGCGCTGACACTATGCCTGATCGGGCTGCGCTTCCTGTGGATCTGGGTCGGCGACATTGCGACGCGCGTCTCAGCGCGATTACGCGAGCAGAAGGCCGAGCCGTTCGGGCTGCGCGTTCGGATCGCCGGCTCTGTTGCCGGCGTGCGCGGCGCCATCACGCTGGCCGGCATCCTGTCGCTGCCGCTCGCCATGCCGAATGGTTCGCCCTTTCCGGCGCGCGACGTGGTGATCTTCCTCGCCGCAGGCGTCATCATCTGCTCATTGCTCATTGCCAGCCTTGCCTTACCCAAGGTGGCACGAGGGCTGGTCGAGCCGGGCGAGGATCCTGGCGCTGCCGAGGAGCGTCTTGCGCGCGTGGGCGCGGCCAAGGCCGCCATCGCCCGCATCGAGAGCATGGCCGGCGCGACCGACGGCGATGAAGGGGAAACACCCGGCGCCCGGCTTGCCACCGCCGACAGCATCGTCGCCGGCTACCGTCGCCGCATCGCTGCCTCCGACGAAGCCGACGAGGCGCGCGCCGAGGCCCGCGAGGCCGGACGGCTGGAACTCGAATTGAGGCTGGCGGGCATTGAGGCCGAACGCGCAGCGGTTCGCGCAATGTTTCGCAGCGGCCAGATTAACGACCATACGATGCAGGCGCTGTTCACCGAGATCACGCTCACCGAGGCCCTGCTGAAGGGCCGGCAGGCAAGGAAATAGAGGCTGCCAGTCTCTCTGGCGCAATCCGGCCAGCAAATTTCGCGCTGCAAACGTGGCGGGCCGAAAGCAACTGTGTTAATGGCGCGACAGACCCCGAACCTTGAGGATTTCAACCCATGGCAACAGCAGCGGCAGTGTCGAACAAATTCGAATCCTTTTTCGAAACCACGCTTGCCGATGCCGACCCCGAGATTTTCGGCGCAATCCGCAACGAACTCGGCCGCCAGCGCCACGAGATCGAGCTGATTGCCTCGGAAAATATCGTCTCGCGTGCCGTGCTCGAGGCACAGGGGTCGATCATGACCAACAAATATGCCGAGGGCTATCCGGGCAAGCGCTACTATGGCGGCTGCCAATTCGTCGATGTCGCCGAGGAACTGGCCATCGAACGCGCGAAAAAGCTGTTCGGCTGCAACTTCGCCAACGTCCAGCCGAATTCCGGCAGCCAGATGAACCAGGCGGTGTTCCTGGCGTTGCTGCAGCCCGGCGACACCTTCATGGGCCTCGACCTCAATTCCGGCGGACACCTGACACATGGCTCGCCGGTCAATATGAGCGGCAAATGGTTCAAGGTCGTCTCCTATGGCGTGCGCCGGGACGATCATCTGCTCGACATGGATGCGATCGAGAAGACCGCCCATGAGACCAGGCCGAAATTGATCCTGGCCGGCGGCACAGCCTATTCACGTGTCTGGGACTGGAAGCGTTTTCGCGAGATCGCCGATTCGATCGGTGCCTATCTGATGGTCGACATGGCTCACATCGCCGGCCTGGTCGCCGGCGGCATGCATCCGTCGCCGCTGCCGCATGCCCATGTGGTCACCACCACGACGCACAAATCGCTGCGCGGGCCGCGCGGCGGCATGATCCTTTGCAATGACGAGGATATTGCCAAGAAGATGAATTCGGCCGTCTTCCCCGGCCTGCAGGGTGGACCGCTGATGCATGTGATCGCCGCAAAGGCGGTGGCTCTGGGCGAGGCGCTGAAGCCGAGCTTCAAGATCTATGCGGAGAGCGTCGTCGCCAATGCCAAGGCGCTGGCCTCCAGTCTGCAGGAAACCGGTCTCGACATCGTCTCCGGCGGCACCGACAACCATCTGATGTTGGTCGACCTGCGTCCCAAGAACGCCACCGGCAAGCGCGCCGAGGCTGCCCTTGGCCGCGCCAACATCACCTGCAACAAGAACGGCATCCCCTTCGATCCGGAAAAGCCTTTCGTGACATCGGGCGTTCGGCTCGGCACGCCGGCCGGCACCACGCGCGGCTTCGGTCAGGCCGAGTTCCGCGAGATCGGCAAGCTGATCGCCGAAGTGCTGGATGGGCTGAAGGTCGCCAATTCCGACGAGGGCAATGCGGCCGTCGAGGCGACCGTGAAGGCCAAGGTGGCGGCATTGACCGATCGTTTTCCGCTTTACCCGTATCTTGGTTGACCGACGCGGAGTGTCGCCCGTGACAACTCCGGTGCGACAGCAAGGCAACTGCGGAGAAGCTTAATGATGCAAACTTTCCGTTTCGCCGGCTTTGGTGCCTTGCTGGCATCGGCTATTCTGCAGCTGTCCGGCCGCGCCTTGGCGCAGACCGAGCCAACCCCGGCAACACCCAAGACAGAGACCTTCGGCAGGTGGTCCACCACGATGGACGAGGTCAACACCGGTGAGGATGTGCGCAAGACCTGCGCCGCGTCGACGGTCTTTTTCGACGCAAACGGCACCAGCGGCACCCTTACACTGGCCATCTCGAATGGCGACGTATTGCCACCCGATGGTTATCCGAGCCTCATCATCGCCGTGAGAAACAGTGACTTGCCCAAGGGCGATAACATCCCGGTGGTGTTCCGGGACGTCAACGACAAGATCAAGGCCGGTTTTCGTCTTATCGCCGACGGACAGTGGATGATAGACAACAAGTCCGAGACCACGCTCGCGGTACTGCGCGCCATGCGCCGCACCAGCGCCCTCGATGTCAGCTTCGCCGACAAGCCGGTCGCGACCATATCGATGGACGGCTTCACCAAGGCCTATCGCTATCTCGGCACGTCTTGCGGCTTCCCGACCGGCGACGTCGCGCCCTGATTGGCGGACCGCTGTCAACTGATTGCCGCTCTCGCAATTTTCCTCGCGCCTCGCTATCTCTGAGACGCGATCGGTCATCGGCCATACTTTGCCACGGCGGCAAAAACCTCTAAGCCTTTCGCTCCACGAGAATCGCGAACCGAAGGCTCTCCATGCGCTGCCCTTATTGCCAGTCCGAAGATACGCAGGTGAAGGATTCTCGCCCCGCCGAAGACGGCGCGGCGATCCGCAGGCGGCGCGTCTGCCCGGATTGCGGCGGCCGCTTCACCACTTTCGAGCGGGTACAACTGCGCGATCTCGTCGTGGTGAAGAAGTCTGGACGCAAGGTGCCGTTCGACCGCGACAAGTTGCTGCGCTCTGTCGAGATCGCGGTACGCAAGCGCAATGTCGACCCGGAACGTATCGATCGGGCGGTGACCGGCATCGTGCGCCAGCTCGAAAGCTCGGGCGAGACCGAGGTGGCCTCGGGGGAAGTCGGCCGGCTGGTCATGGAAGCACTTAAGTCGCTCGATGATGTCGCCTATGTGCGCTTTGCCTCCGTCTACCGCAATTTCCGCGAGGCCAAGGATTTCCACGACGTGTTGGGCGAACTCAAAGGCGACGAGCTCAAAACCGACGAGCCCAGGGGCGAAGAGCTGAAGAGCGAAGAGGACGCCAGCTGAGCATGGCAGGGTCCGAACGCAGCACGGCTGAGCAAGAGGTCCTCGATCGCCGCTATATGGCGGCAGCCCTCAGGCTGTCGCGCAAGAATGCCGGGCGGACCTCGACCAACCCTTCCGTCGGCACGCTGATCGTGCGCGATGACGGCGACGGGCCGATGATCGTCGGCAGCGGCGTCACCGCCGTCGGCGGCCGGCCGCATGCCGAGACCGAGGCTTTGGCAGAGGCCGGCGAACTGGCGCGCGGCGCCACCGCCTATGTAACGCTGGAGCCCTGCGCCCATCACGGCCGCACGCCGCCTTGCGCCAATGCGCTGGTCAGTGCCGGCGTGGCGCGTGTGGTCGGCGCTGCCAGCGATCCGGACCCGCGTGTTTCCGGCAAGGGCTATGCAATCTTGCGTGCCGCCGGCGTCGAAGTGGTGGAAAAAGTGTTGGCGGCCGAGGCCGCGGAGCAGATGGCCGGCTATTTAATTCGATCTCTGAAAAAACGCCCGGAAGTGATCCTGAAACTTGCGCTTTCGAGCGACAACAAGATCGGCGTGAAAGGCGAGGGACAGGTCTCCATCACCGGCGATCTTGCGCGGCGCGAAGTCTATCTGATGCGCGCCGAAGCCGATGGCATATTGATCGGCATCGGCACGGCACTGGAGGACGATCCGGCGCTGACGGTTCGGCTTCCGGGACTGGAGAGCCGTTCGCCGGCGCGCATCGTACTCGACCGTCAGATCAGGCTACCCGAGACTTCGAAACTGGTCGCCGGCGTCAACCGTGTGCCGCTCTATGTCGCTGCCTGCGCCGAGGCCGATCCGCACCGGCGCGCCGCGCTCGAACGCACCGGCGTGCGCTTTATCGGCACTGAGACGTATGAAGGCGATATTGCGTTGCCGGAACTGCTCGAGGATCTGGCGGCGCTCGGCATGGCCAGCGTGCTGGTCGAGGGCGGCGCCGAGGTGGCCAAGGCGTTCCTTGAGGAAGGCCTAGTCGACCGCATCGTGCTGTTTCAGGGGCCGGATGCGATCGGCGGGGACGGCATTGCATCGCCGGTCGATGCCAACAATATCCCGCCGGGATTTCGCAAATTGCGCAACATGCGTTTCGGCGAAGATACATATGCGGAATGGATAAGAGACATCTAGGACCGAACTGATGTTCACGGGGCCAAACTAATGTTCACTGGAATCGTCACCGATGTCGGCACCGTCGCTGCCGTGATGCCGCTCAGGGAAGGCGTCGGTTTGCGTATCGACACCGCTTACGATCCGCAGACCATTGCCATCGGCGCCTCGATTTCCTGCGGCGGCGTCTGCCTGACGGTGACGGGATTGCCGGAAGACGGCGCCAACGCACGCTGGTTCGAGGTCGAGGCCTGGGAAGAAGCACTCAGGCTGACGACCGCGATGGGCTGGAAATCCGGCACGCGCATCAACCTGGAGCGGGCGCTGAAGATCGGCGACGAGCTTGGCGGCCATATCGTTTCAGGCCATGTCGACGGCATGGCCGAGATCGTGGGGCGCAAGGAGGAAGGCGACGCCGTTCGCTTCACCCTGGATGCACCGCGCGACCTGGCAAAATTCATCGCGCCCAAGGGTTCCGTCGCACTCGACGGCACTTCGCTCACCGTCAACAAGGTCGAAGGCAGCCGCTTCGACGTGCTGTTGATCCACCACTCGCTGACGGTCACCACCTGGGGCGAACGCCAGGTCGGCGATCGCGTCAATCTCGAGATCGACACCATGGCCCGCTACGCGGCGCGACTGGTGGAGGCGGCTAAAGAGGGGCTTTGAGGCGCTCGTCCATAAAGCCCATTCCCTGATGCGACCGCCGCCGAGTTGGCCTTGAAAGTTCCTTCGGCAATCTTCCGCTTGCGATCAAACCGGCTTCGGCCTAAGTCACCGGCGATCCCCGGAGACATCTATGGCAGGCACATCCCAACACGGCAAAGCGTTCATCCGTCCGAAGAAGAAGGCCCACCTTCTTGTCATCGAGGCGCGCTTTCACGACGACCTTGCCGACGCGTTGCTCGAAGGCGCGACAAAGGCCCTCGAGGAAGCGGGCGCGACATACGATGTCGTCACTGTTCCGGGCTCGCTCGAAATCCCGGCGGTGATTTCCTTCGCGCTCGACGGTGCCTCCGAAGGCGGGACGAACTATGACGGCTTCGTCGCCCTCGGCACAGTGGTCCGCGGCGACACCTATCATTTCGATATCGTCGCCAATGAATCCAGCCGTGCCCTGATGGACCTGTCCGTGCAGGATGCAGTCTGCATCGGCAACGGCATCCTGACCACCGAAAACGACGAACAGGCATGGACGCGAGCAAGACGTTCGGAAGGCGACAAGGGCGGCTTTGCGGCGCGTGCGGCGCTGACCATGATCGCTCTAAAGGAACAGCTGGGAGAGCGAACGTGAGCGAACCCGCTTCGCCCGGCCAGCCTGCGGTTCGCCATGCCAACAAGCGCGGTGCTGCCCGTCTGGCCGCCGTGCAGGCGCTCTACCAGATGGACGTCGCCGGCAGCGGTGTGTTTGAGATCACCGCCGAATACGAGGCGTTCAGGCTCGGCAAGGAAGTCGATGGCGCGCTCTATCGCGAAGCCGATGCGCAATGGTTTCGCGCCATTCTTGCCGGCGTTGTCGAGCACCAGAAGACCATCGATCCAGTCATCCGACAGGCGCTGACCGAGGACTGGCCTCTGTCGAGGCTCGATTCGACGTTGCGCGCCATATTGCGCGCCGGCGTCTACGAGCTGATGCAGCGCGAGGACGTGCCGGTGGCGGTCATCGTCTCCGAATATGTCGACATCGCCAAGGCATTTTACGAAGAAGACGAGCCGAAACTGGTCAATGCGGTGCTTGATCGCGTGTCGCGCCGGGTGCGTGGCGAGGGCCGGGGCAAGGACGCCTCATGACTGCTGTCGTCGCCGTTGAGGCGGGCAAGGAAGCGCGTCGCACCGCCTTCATCCTCGCAGCCTCGCAGGCGATCATCGGCTCGGCCGCACCCATCGCCATTTCCATGGGCGGATTGGCCGGGCAGTACCTGCTCGACGCTGACAAGTCGCTGGCAACCGCGCCGATCACCGGCTTCAATGTCGGCGTGGCGCTCGGTTCCCTGCCGGCCGCGGCGATCATCCGCCGGCTCGGCCAGCGCGACGGCTTCATGACCGGCACGGGGGTGACAGCGCTTGGCGGCCTGATCGCCACGTTGGCGCTGTTTCATGACAGCTTCTGGCTGTTCGCTTTCGGCTTGGCCGTGATCGGCATCGGGGGCGCCTTCGTCCAGCAATTCCGCTTTGCCGCCGCCGACAATGCTCCGCCTGAATTCAAGGCGCGTGCCATCTCCTTCGTGCTGGCCGGCGGCATCGTCACCGCCATACTCGGGCCGCAGATCGTCATCTTCACCGGCGATCTATTCTCGCCGGTGAAGTTTGCCGGCTCGTTTGCGTCCATCCTGGTGCTGGCGGCGGTCGGCGCCGCCATTCTCTCTTTGTTGCGTATCCCAGCCAAGGCAACCGAGAAGGTGGAAATTTCCGACAGCGACGCCCGGCCGCTCTCGGAAATCGTCACCAGGCCACGCTTCGTCGCGGCGTTGTTTTGCGCCATCGGCAGCTACGCACTGATGAGCTTCGTGATGACCGGCGCGCCTCTGGCCATGGTCGGCTGCGGCCTTTCGACCGACGACGCCACGCTCGGCATTTCCTGGCACGTCATGGCGATGTTCGCGCCGAGCTTCTTCACGGGGTCGCTGATCTATCGCTTCGGCGCTGAGCGGATCGTGGCCATCGGCCTGGTGCTGCTGATTGGCTGCGCCATAGTGGCGCTGTCAGGGTTGGCACTGTGGCAGTTCTGGACGGCGCTGATCCTGCTCGGCCTTGGCTGGAACTTCAGCTTCATCGGTGCCACCGCCATGGTGGCCGACAGCTACCAGTCATCCGAAAAAGGCAAGGTCCAGGGGTTCCACGATTTCGTCCTGTTCGGCTCCGTCGCCTTCGCCTCGCTGATGTCGGGGGCAGTCTACAATGCCTGGGGCTGGGAGATGTTGAACTGGATGATTTTCCCGGTCGTCGTGCTGTGCTTCGTGGCACTGGGCGTGTTGAAGATGACGGGCTTGCGCGCGGCCAACTGACGTCACCCTGTCGGGACGTCGCGGCAGCGGATTCACTCACATCCGAACAAAATTATTGCGCCCATCCCCCCTCTTATGAAACCGTGTACCCCGACGGGGCATCGAAGCCATGCTCATATGCGGCAGCCGTATTCCGGTTCACAGCAAGGGATTTGTGAGATGTTTTCAATCAAGATTCTGGCCGGCGCTGTACTGGCGCTCGGAATTGCGTTGGCCTCGGCGAGTGCCCAGGTGGTGGTGTCGTCGAAGATCGACACCGAGGGCGGTGTGCTCGGCAATATCATCCAGCTGGTGCTGAACGCCAATAATATCCAGACTACCGACCGTGTCCAGCTCGGCGGCACGCCCGTGGTACGCAAGGCGATTACAGCCGGCGAGATCGACATCTATCCGGAATACACCGGCAACGCCGCCTTCTTCTTCGAGAAGGCCGACGATCCGGTGTGGAAAGACGCCGCCAAGGCCTATGAGACTGCCAAGAAGCTCGACTACGACTCCAACAAGATCGTCTGGCTGTCACCGTCACCGGCCAACAACACCTGGGCGATCGCCCTGCGCAAGGAGGTCGCCGATACCAATAAGCTCGTCACCCTTTCCGACTTCGGCAAATATGTCTCGGGCGCCGGCAAGGTGGTGCTGGCGGCCTCCGCCGAGTTCGTCAATTCGGCGGCCGCGCTGCCCGCTTTCCAGAAGACCTATGGCTTCACGCTAAAGCCGGACCAGTTGATCACGCTGTCGGGCGGCGACACGGCGGCGACCATTGCCGCTGCGGCCAACCAGACCAACGGCGCCAACGCCGCCATGGTCTACGGCACCGACGGCGGCATCGCGCCCTCCGGCCTCGTCGTGCTTGAAGACGACAAGGGTGTGCAGCCGGTCTACCAGCCGGCGCCGATCATCCGCGAGGCGGTGCTGAAGGAGCATCCCGAGATCGAGACACTGCTGAAGCCGGTGTTCGCCAAGCTCGACCTTGTCACGCTGCAGGAGTTGAACGGCCGAGTGCAGGTCGGCGGCGAACCGGTCAAGGGCGTCGCCGAGGACTTTTTGAAAAAGAACGGCTTCCTCAAGTAAGGCGATTCCGGCGCGCCGCTTTCGAGGTGCGCCGGATCGGCCGATGGGGGAGGGCGTGCGCATCCGGTTCGACAAGCTCGGCGTGGTCATCGCGGCGATATCAGCCTATGCGGCTTTTGCGGCACCATTCGCCACCTTCCGCGCCAATCGCATTGTACCCGGCGAGGCGCGCTCGATCCTCGAATCTGTGCCTGCGACGGTCGGTCCGCTGTTGATGGCGATTGTTGTCGCAGCGGCGCTCATTGCGCTGCTGAAAACGCCGCTTGTTCTGCGCCTCGCCGCCAGTGTGGTTGCGCTTGCAGCGCTGGCGCTGCTGATCGGCGTCGCCGGCAGTTTCCTGACACCTGCCGGCAACACCTTCGCCCGTATCTCGCCGGCTTCGGGCTTTTGGCTGCTTATCTTCGCCTTCACGCTTCTGCTCGCCGACGTGCTTACGCGGCTGAACCTGTCGCCGCAGGCACGGATCGGCGTGCTTGTTGTCGCCGCCGCGGCGATCGGCCTGCTGCTCGTCTCGGGAAGCTGGAACAGCCTGTCGATCCTCAAGGAATATTTCAATCGCTCCGATAGTTTTTGGGCGGAAGGCTCCAAGCATGTGACGCTGGCGCTGGGTTCGCTGGCGGCAGCGGTGATCATCGGCCTGCCGCTCGGCATCCTCTGCCATCGCGTCGAGAAATTGCGGGCCGGCGTGCTCAACGTGCTGAATATCATCCAGACCATTCCTTCGATCGCGCTGTTCGGCCTCTTGATCGCACCGCTCGGCTGGGTCGCTTCGCATGTGCCGGGTGCTGCCGCGCTCGGCATTCGCGGCATCGGCACGGCGCCGGCTTTCGTCGCTTTGTTCCTCTATTCGCTGCTGCCGGTGGTGGCCAACACCGTGGTCGGCCTCGCCGGTGTGCCGCGTGCCGCCAACGACGCAGCGCGGGGCATGGGCATGACCGATCGCCAGCGGCTGTTCGGCGTCGAGTTTCCGCTGGCTTTCCCGGTGATCCTCACCGGCATCCGCATCGTGCTGGTGCAGAATATCGGCCTCGCCACGATTGCCGCGTTGATCGGCGGCGGCGGCTTTGGCGTGTTCGTATTCCAGGGGGTCGGCCAGACGGCGATGGACCTGGTGCTGCTCGGTGCTGTTCCCACGGTGGTGCTGGCCTTCGCCGCTGCCATCATCCTCGATGCAGTGATCGAAATGAGCGCCAGCAAGCGCAGGGTTGAAACGGCATGATCGAGATCGAAGGCATTACCAAGCGCTACGGCGAGACGACAGTCGTCGACGACGTGTCGATAGTAATCGAGCCGCGCAGCATCGCCGTCATCGTCGGCACCTCCGGCTCCGGCAAGACGACGCTGCTTCGCATGATCAACCGGCTGGTCGAGCCGACATCGGGCGTGATCAAGCTCGACGGCGTCGATAACCGCTCGGTCCCGGATTATGAGCTGCGTCGCAGCATCGGCTATGCCATCCAGGGCCACGGCCTGTTTCCGCATCGCACGGTGGCGCAGAACATCGCCACTGTGCCGGTATTGCTCGGCTGGGGCGCCAACCGCATCAAGGCCCGCGTCGACGAGCTGATGACGCTATACCAGCTCGACCCGCAAGCCTACGGGCCACGCTATCCGCATGAGCTTTCCGGCGGCCAGCAGCAGCGCGTCGGCGTCGCCCGGGCGCTTGCCGCGGAACCCAACGTGCTGTTGATGGATGAGCCGTTCGGCGCGCTCGACCCGATCATCCGCAACAAGGCGCAGGAGGATCTGCTGGCGATCCAGAAACGCTTCGGCACCACCATCATCCTCGTCACCCATGACATGGAAGAGGCCGTTCACATGGGCGACAAGATCGCGGTGATGGATGGCGGCAAAGTAGTGCAATATGCCGCGCCGGCCGAGATACTGGCGAAACCGGCCAGCGCGTTTGTCGAGACCCTGGTTGGCGCCAGTGAAAAACCGTTCCGGCTGTTGTCGCTTGGCCGGGTGCGCGACGCGGTGGAAAAAGGCACGGCCGAAGGCGAGGCGATCCCCGGTGACGCCAGCCAACGCGACGCGTTGGCCGAACTCCTGTGGTCGGGCCGCCCGGCACTTCCGGTGAAAGATTCTGACGGCAAATCGCTTGGCCGCGTCACTGTGGACGGGCTGGTTAAGCGTGCGGCGAGGCCGGCATGAAAGCCTGGCTTCCGTCGCTGCTCAGGCTGGCCTTGGTGGTAGTGCTTATTGCCTTCGTCACCAATCCCGGCTGGTTCGAACCGCTGCTGAAGCCGCTGACAGAGAACAACGCGCCGGTAATCTACAATCAGGGCAGCCTTTTGACGTTGACGCTGCTGCATCTGCGGACCGTGCTGATCGCGACGGTTGCCGCGACGATCGTTGCGGTCGCGCTCGCCATTCTGGTCACCAGGCCAGCCGGCGCCGAATTCCTGCCGCTGTCGCGCAGCCTGGTCAATATCGGCCAAACGTTTCCGCCGGTGGCGGTGCTGGCGCTTGCCGTGCCGGCCGTCGGCTTCGGCGAAAAGCCGACGCTGATTGCGCTGTTTCTCTACGGACTGCTGCCGATCTTTGAGAATGCGCTGACCGGCCTGACGACGCTGCCGGCCAACGTAGTCGAGGCGGCGCGTGGCGCCGGCATGACCGGCTGGCAAAGACTGGTCAAGGTCGAGCTGCCGCTCAGCGCGCCGATCATTCTCGGTGGTATCCGGCTGTCGGTGGTGATCAGCCTTGCCACCGCGACCATCGGCTCGACGGTAGCGGCGAGGACACTGGGCGAGGTGATCATCGCAGGCCTGCTGTCGAACAACCTCGCCTTCATCCTGCAGGGTGGCCTGATCGTCGCCGCCCTTGCCGTGCTGATCTATGACGGGCTGTCGGCGGTCGAGCGCTATACCGCCCGGCGCATGGGACGCGAGCCCGAGTAGCGTCTCGGGGCGAAGTTCGCTCTTTTTTCAGTGGCCGGTCGACCGCGTCGGATGATCGAGCGTCAGTTCCAGCGTTGTGCCCGTCTCGCCGGTGATCCAGCGGCGGCGGATGATGGCGAAATCGTGCTGTGTGTCGGCTCTAACCACAGAGACCAAGTCGCCCACCGCGCAATCACTGTCGAGATCGAGGGCTTCGACAGTCTCGGCAATGTCTTGCTTGCCGGCATAATGTCTCGCAATGGCTGTGAGCACGATGATCACTGGCCCACCCGTTGCGCGATCTTCGGGACTCGGCGATTGATGAGTGTGATGCCCCGATCTTTCAGCAGGAGTTCTTGCCATGACCGCGCGTTTCTCCAAGATCGTCATGTGTTTGTGTCTGGCGGCTTTCGCCTGCCTCGTCGCCTTCGGCAACATCACCGATTACGGCTCAAACTTCGCCTTTGTCCAGCATGTGCTGAGCATGGACACGACCTTTCCCGGCAATGCACTGATGTACCGCTCGATCACCAACCCGTCGCTGTGGACGGCTGGCTACTGGCTGATCATCATTGGCGAGGCGCTGACCTGCCTGCTTTACCGCCTGGCAACTCTGGCAGGCGCGCAACGCCAGCGGACAGGCTTTCAACGATGCCAAGAAGTTCGCCATCATTGCCGCCACAATGGGCTTCCTCGTTTGGTATTTCGGCTTGACGGTCGTTGGCGGCGAGTGGTTCGCCATGTGGCAGTCTTCGATTTGGAATGTTCAGGAGGCGGCGTTCAAATTCTACATGACCATGCTGGTGGTGCTGGTCTTCGTCGTCCAGCCGGACGGCGACCCGCGTAAAGCCTGACCGCCGTTCGTCGATTTCAACCGATCTAACCGGATGGCACTGTCGACAGGCGCACACTGCCGTCCAGCCTTTTGGACGAAACCCGGGATCTTTTGGGCGAAAGCCGGACAGGAACGGAACAATATCTTGACGTTCCGAGCCCTGTTTCGCATAAGCCGCTGCGAAGGGACGGATTCCGGTTGCGGAAAATTCGTCCCCTGTCTCAACGGCCCGGGGAGGGGTTCTTTTGGGCCACCAATCGAGGAAAATTCGGCAATGACCATACTTTCAGCTGTCATCGCCTGCGGTCTGCTTTCAGTCCTTTACGCCATCTGGGCGACACGTTCGGTCCTCGCGGCCGATCAGGGCAATGCACGCATGCAGGAAATTTCCGCGGCCATCCGCGAAGGCGCGCAGGCCTATCTGGCGCGCCAGTACACCACTATCGCCATCGTCGGCGTCGTGGTCCTGCTGCTCGCCTGGTGGCTGCTTTCGATCACCGCCGCCATCGGCTTCCTGATCGGCGCCGTTCTATCGGGCGCCGCTGGCTTCATCGGCATGCACGTCTCGGTGCGCGCCAATGTGCGCACCGCGCAGGCGGCTTCCAACAGCCTCGCTGCCGGCCTCGAGATCGCCTTCAAGTCGGGCGCCATCACTGGCATGCTGGTTGCTGGCCTGGCCCTGCTCGGCGTCTCGATCTACTACCTGATCCTGACCCAGTTCATGGGTCTGCAGCCCGACGATCGCGTCGTCATCGACTCGCTTGTTTCGCTCGGCTTCGGCGCCTCGCTGATCTCGATCTTCGCCCGTCTCGGCGGCGGCATCTTCACCAAGGGCGCCGACGTCGGCGGCGATCTCGTCGGCAAGGTTGAAGCCGGCATTCCCGAGGACGATCCACGCAATCCGGCCACCATTGCCGACAATGTCGGCGACAATGTCGGCGATTGCGCCGGCATGGCCGCCGACCTGTTCGAGACCTATGCGGTGACCGTGGTCGCCACCATGGTCCTTGCCGCCATCTTCTTCGGTGGCACCGCCGTGCTCGGCGCGGCCATGCTCTATCCGCTGGCCATCTGCGGGGCCTGCATTCTCACCTCGATCGTCGGCACCTTCTTCGTCAAGCTCGGTTCCAGCGGCTCGATCATGGGCGCGCTCTACAAGGGCCTGATCGTCACCGGCCTGCTGTCAGTCGTCGGCCTTGCCGTCGCCACTTCGGCATGCGTCGGCTGGGGTGAGATCGGCACCGTCGCCGGCATGGCCATCACCGGCACCAACCTGTTCATCTGCGGCCTGGTCGGCCTTGTGGTGACCGGGCTCATCGTGGTGATCACCGAATATTATACCGGCACCAACAAGCGTCCGGTGAACTCCATCGCCCAGGCCTCGGTCACCGGTCACGGCACCAACGTCATCCAGGGCCTCGCGGTCTCGCTGGAAGCGACGGCGTTGCCGGCGATCGTCATCGTCGGCGGCATCATCTCGACATACCAGCTCGCCGGCCTCTACGGCACAGCGATCGCGGTGACGACGATGCTTGGCCTCGCCGGCATGATCGTCGCGCTCGATGCCTTCGGCCCGGTCACCGACAATGCCGGCGGCATTGCCGAAATGGCCGGCCTGCCCAAGGAAGTGCGCCAGTCCACAGACGCGCTCGACGCTGTCGGCAACACCACCAAGGCGGTAACCAAGGGCTACGCCATCGGTTCGGCCGGCCTCGGCGCGCTGGTGCTGTTCGCGGCCTACTCTAACGACCTGAAGTTCTTTGCCGCCAATGGCGACAAATACCCGTACTTCCAGGGCATGGGCGACGTCTCCTTCGACCTCTCCAATCCTTACGTCGTCGCCGGCCTGATCTTCGGTGGCCTGATCCCGTATCTGTTCGGCGGCATCGCCATGACCGCCGTCGGCCGCGCCGCGGGTGCTATCGTCCAGGAGGTGCGCAAGCAGTTCCGCGAGGATCCGGGCATCATGGCCGGCACCTCGAAGCCGAACTATGCGCGCGCCGTCGACCTTCTGACCAAGGCAGCGATCCGGGAGATGATCGTTCCGTCATTGCTGCCGGTGCTGGCGCCGCTGGTGGTCTATTTCGGCGTCCTCCTGATCTCCGGTTCGAAGGCATCCGCCTTTGCCGCGCTCGGCGCCTCGCTGCTCGGCGTCATCGTCAACGGCCTGTTCGTTGCCATCTCGATGACTTCCGGCGGCGGCGCCTGGGACAACGCCAAGAAATCGTTCGAAGATGGTTTCGTCGACAAGGACGGCCTCAAGCACCTCAAGGGCTCCGAAGCGCACAAGGCTTCGGTGACCGGCGACACGGTCGGCGATCCCTACAAGGATACTGCCGGCCCAGCGGTCAACCCGGCGATCAAGATCACCAACATCGTCGCGCTGCTGTTGCTGGCCGTTCTCGCGCACGGCTAAGCTCGGTCGCTATGGCCTTAAGACAAAAACCCGCGGGATCGCTCCCGCGGGTTTTTCATTGCCTGAGATATGCCGCTTACAGGGAAGCGAAAGGAACGGAAGGAAGCCGACACCCTCGGGTGGATCAGGTGCCGCCGAGCGTGCTGCCGCCGCTGGCGCCGGGAACACCAGGCGCCAGTTTGCTGGCGCCACTGATGATCTGGCTGAGGAAGTTCTGGTCCTTGCCGCCGGTCGGCGTGGTGCGCGAGATGAAGTCGAACACCTTGCCCTCCTTCAAGCCGTAATTGGCGATCTGGGTGACGCGCCCGTCATCGCCAAAATAGACCGCCAGCACATGTTGGTCGACCAGCCGCGGCTTGTCGAAGGCGACATAGCGCTTGCGCGTCTGAGAAATGTAATAAAAGGCCTCGTTATCGAAGGTCGCCTTCGTCGAGGGAGTGCCGAGCGCCAGCAGCACCTGTTCGCGGCTTGAGCCGACCGGCACCAGGTCGATCGCCTGCTGGTCGATGACGTAGCCTTGCGTCAGCGTCTCGCTCGGATTGAGATCGCCGATCATCTTGGACGAATTGCAGGCGGAAAGCGCCGCAGCGATCACCAGCAGCGAAACCGCACCGCCGGGCCTGGGCAGGAAAGTCGACTTGAATTTCAGCGCGCGCAACTACAACTCCATAAGCTGGCCGCAACTTGCGCTGGGCCGCAAAACCGGTAAACCAGCTTGCTTGCCGATGCAACAAGGCCACTTCAACAAACGGTCCCGGGAGACCACCCTCAAATGTTCCAGCGCCTCTTTGGCCACGAACGACATGCCAACCGCGCCATCACCGAGGCGCTTTACGCACAAATCGTGGCGGCGGCGCGGCAAACGGTGTTTTATTCCGCCTGGGACGTGCCGGACACGCCGCTCGGCCGCTTCGAGATGCTGTCGTTGCACATGTTCCTGTTCCAGCACCGGTTGCGCGGCGAGGGCGGTGCTGCGGCAGAGGTTGCGCAGGTGCTGATCGACGAGTTCTTCATGGATGTCGAACATTCGTTGCGTGAATTGGGCATTGGCGACGTCGGCGTGCCGAAGCGAATGCGGAAACTGGCGAAGATGTTCTATGGCCGTACCGCCGCCTATGATGATGCGCTGCAACGAAATGACCATGATGAACTCGCCGCCGCCCTTGCCCGCAATGTCAGGCCGGATGCCGGCGCCTGGCCGCAAGCGTCGCAATTGGCACTCTATGCCGCCGATGCATCAAGGCAACTCGCGGAACAGCCGACCGAATCGATCGTTTCCGGAACGGTGGCATTTCCCGTGGCCAACGCTTGAGCGACGGCAGGCCGATGAAGGCGGCGAAGTGGAGGCGAAGATGAAACACCCTGATACCCACAGCCCAGTGTCATTCCTGGCAAATGTCGCCCGGCTGCCGCAAAAGGGGCTGCCGGTGGTCATCGATGCCGACGCTGGGCAGCGCGCCCTGCTGGCCGTCGAGCACGAGCTGCTTTCGGTCGAGAACTATCGCGCCGAACTCCTGGTCGAGCCCTGGAAGCGCAACGGGGTGAAAGTCAGCGGCCATGTCGAGGCCGATATAACGCAGGCCTGCATCGTCACTCTCGACCCGGTCGAGGCGCATATCGATGAGCCGGTCGAAGCGCTGTTCCTGCCGGAGCAATCCAAGCTCGGGCGGCAAGGTTTCGACGGCGGCGGTGAGATCCTGCTCGACGCCGAAGGCCCGGACAGCCCGGAAACCTTTTCCGGCGATGCGATCGACGTCGGGGCGCTTGCCGAGCAGTTCTTTGGCTTGGCGATCGATCCATATCCGCGCAAGCCGGGTGTATCGCTGGAGGCCGCCGGCGATGCCGAGCCTGTGGAGAATGAATTCCAGCAAAAGCTCAGATCACTGTTGGGAAAATCCTGATAGCTGACCCAATTTGAGAAAAGTTGGTTGTGCGGCAGCCCAAAACCGTTATTTTCGCCGAACCTTCGCGAGCCCCGCACCTTGGCAAGCCCGCTGGCCAAGCAACCGTGAGATGAACACCGCGTGATCAGGATTTCCATCGATGCCATGGGCGGCGATCACGGGCCAAGCGTGGTCATCCCGGCGCTCATGACTGTCGCCACCCGCCGTCCGGATATACGCTTCGTCATTTATGGGCGCGAAGAAGTGGTACGGCCCGAACTCGCCAAATTCCCCAAGCTGGCGGAAGTGAGCGAGTTCGTGCACTGCGAGATCGCAGTGCGGATGGACGACAAGCCGAGCCAGGCGCTGCGCCATGGCCGCTGGAAGTCATCGATGTGGAAGGCCGTCGAGGCGGTCAAGGCAGGCACTGCCGACGCCTGTATCTCGGCCGGCAATACCGGCGCGCTGATGGCAATGTCCAGATTCTGCCTTCGCACCATGGCGACCATCGATCGCCCGGCAATCGCGGCGCTCTGGCCGACATTGCGCGGTGAGAGCGTGGTGCTGGACGTCGGCGCCACCATTGGCGCGGATGCGCATCAACTGGTTGATTTTGCCATTCTGGGCACCGGCATGGCGCGCTCGGTTTTCGGCATCGAACGGCCGAGCGTCGGACTGCTCAATGTCGGCGTCGAAGAGATCAAGGGCCAGGAAGAGGTCAAGGAGGCGGGTCGTATGTTGCGCGAGGCCAACATGGCCTCGATGAACTACCATGGCTTTGTCGAGGGTGACGACATCGGCAAGGGCAGTGTCGACGTCGTCGTTACCGAAGGATTTGCCGGCAACATCGCGCTGAAGACGGCGGAAGGCACCGTCAGGCAGATCGCCGGCTATCTACGCGCGGCGATGAACCGGACGCTGATGGCCAGGATCGGCTATATCTTCGCCAAGACCGCCTTCGATCGCCTGCGCGAGAAGATGGATGTCGGCCGCTCCAATGGCGGCGTCTTCCTCGGATTGAACGGCATCGTGGTGAAAAGCCATGGCGGGGCTGATTCGGATGGCTTTGCGGCGGCGATCGAGCTTGGCTACGACATGGTGCGCAATAATCTGCTTGACCGCATCGAAGCCGATCTCGACCTGTTCCATGCCCGCAATCCGAATGCCCAGACAATCCGGAAATCCGACGTCGTCATCGACGCAAAGGAATAGGAAAGAGCATTGATCAGATCAGTCGTGCGCGGCACGGGCGCCGCGCTGCCCCGCCGCATTATGAAGAATGCCGATTTCGAAGGCATGGTCGAGACGTCGGACGAGTGGATCGTCCAGCGCACCGGCATTCGCCAGCGCCACATTGCGGCCGACGACGAGACGACGGCCTCGCTGGGCGAGGCGGCAGCGCGCGCAGCCCTCGACAGCGCCGGCCTGACGGCTGACGACATCGACCTGATCGTGCTGGCGACCTCGACGCCCAACAACACCTTTCCCGCGACCGCGGTCGAGATCCAGAACCGGCTCGGCATGCACCACGGTTTTGCCTTCGACCTGCAGGCGGTCTGCTCCGGCTTCGTCTATGCAGTGACGACCGCCGACCTCTATATCCGCGGCGGCTTGGCCAGACGGGTACTGGTGATCGGCTCGGAAACATTTTCGCGTATTCTCGACTGGAACGACCGCTCGACCTGCGTTTTGTTCGGCGACGGCGCCGGCGCGATGGTGCTGGAAGCAGGCACGGGGGCAGGCGGCATCGCCGACCGAGGCGTTCTGGCGGCCAGCCTGCGCTCCGACGGCATCCACAAGGACAAGCTTTTCGTCGACGGTGGGCCGTCGACCACCGGAACGGTCGGGCACCTCAGGATGGAAGGCCGCGAAGTGTTCAAGCATGCGGTCGGCATGATCACCGACGTCATCGAGGCGACGTTCGCACAGGCCGGCATCGGCGCCGCCGATCTCGACTGGTTCGTGCCCCATCAAGCCAATAAACGAATTATTGACGCTTCGGCCAAAAAGCTCGGGATAGAGGAGCGGAAGGTGGTGGTGACCGTCGATTTGCACGGTAATACCTCGGCGGCTTCCGTGCCGCTGGCACTGTCCGCAGCCGTCGCCGACGGTCGCATCAAAAAGGGTGACCTGGTACTGCTCGAGGCGATGGGCGGCGGCTTCACCTGGGGTGCCGTCCTGCTCCGCTGGTAAGTGCCGAACTATCGGGTTCGGGTCCCTTGACCTTGACGGATCAATTACTTAGGTTCTGCCGTTGCTTGTATCGATTTATGTTTTTGAGCTGATGGGACGGTTCGTATGGGGGGAAAGACACTTACGCGCGCCGACCTCGCCGAAGCCGTTTACCGCAAGGTTGGGCTGTCGCGTACTGAATCGGCCGAGCTTGTCGAGGCGGTGCTGAATGAGATCTGCGAGGCGATCGTTCGCGGCGAGACGGTGAAGCTGTCGTCCTTCGCGACCTTCCACGTGCGCTCCAAAAACGAGCGCATCGGGCGCAATCCCAAGACCGGTGAGGAAGTGCCGATCCTGCCGCGCCGGGTGATGACCTTCAAGTCGTCGAACGTGCTGAAGAACCGTATCCTGCGCTCCCATCAAAACAGCAAAGCCAAGGGCAGCAAGTAGCCGCCCAATCCCCCTTTGCCGAGAATCCTGCTCCAGGCTTCGGTTGAAAAGCGAACCCTGCTTTTGCGCCGGGCTTGAATATTGTTTCATAAACCGCTGAAATAAGATGCGATTCGGTAGGCCGGATCGGTATTTGGGTGTGATCCGTTCCGGCGGGACGGAAAGCTGCTCTCCTTGTTAAGCGTGATGTCGCCCGAACCCGGTTCCCGCCTTTCGCGATCATGCTCTAGCGTGAGGATTCGCCCATGGACAAGAGCCCTGATGCTTTCCGCACCATCAGCGAGGTCGCGGAGGATCTGGATTTGCCGCAGCACGTGCTGCGCTTCTGGGAGACGCGTTTCAACCAGATCAAGCCGATGAAGCGCGGCGGCGGCCGCCGCTACTACCGTCCGCAGGACGTAGAACTGATCAAGGGTATTCGTCATATGCTCTACGACCAGGGCTATACGATCAAGGGCGTGCAGAAGCTGTTGCGCGAGAACGGCAACCAGTTTCTGATCGCCGTCGGCAGTGGCGACATGGCGGCGGTCGAGGCGATCTCGCAGCGCCGACAGGCCGACACGGTACCGCTGACGCAAGCGGCGCAGCCGCGCGGCCCGGACGACGAAATGCTGGTTGGCCAGCCGAGGGTGAAACCCAGCCGTCGTTTTTTCGGTATAGGCAAGACCGACGAGGAAGGTCCGGTTCCGCCGGACACGTCAAAACTTTCCCGTGACAATCGCGCATTGCTGCAGGAGGCGCTGTTCGACCTCCTGGAATGCAAGCGCCTGCTCGATCAGGTTCGCTAGAGCCCGCCGGGCTGACCGGAACGGTCTTCAGGGTCATGCGTTAGGCTTCCTTCTACAGATGAAGGAAGCACGTCATGGCATCGCTTTCGAGCATCTCCGACACCGATCTGGACAAACAGGTCGCGGCCCTGACCAGGGAACTGGCCACCTTGAAGAAAGCCGTGTTAAAGCGGGGCGGCGCCTTTTACGAAGACGGGCGCGATACCGCGTCGGATTATTATTCGGATATCACTGAGCGCCTCGGCGACGCCTTGCCGGCAATCAGAAGGCAAGGCCGGGCGATCGAGAAGACCGCCCGAGATCACCCGGCGACGGCGGCCGCTGTCGGGCTGGTTCTGGTCGGGCTCGTCGCCAGTCTGTTCCTCGGCGGCCGGCAGCAACAAGCACCGCGAGCGCGTTCAAGATCGGCACGTTGAGATAAGCAAATGGCGGTGGTCAGCGGACCGCCGCCATTTTTCGCCGACACGGAAAGCCCGGCAAGCGCGCCGCCCTTGATCAAGCACCAGAACGCCTGATTGCGGGTTGTTCGCCCGAGGGTGTTTTCAGTACTTCTTCGCGACGACCTTCTTGTGATGGTGGCGGTAGTGGTGGACGCGGTGATGGTAGTGATGGCGGTGATGCTTCTTGACGGTGGTGTGCATCGTCGTTGCATTCGCGCTGCTTGCGCCGATGATCGGCATCGAGAGGGCAAGTGCGATTGCAAGTCCAAGGGCGGAGAGAAGAGTCTTCTTCATGACATCGTTTCCTTTTTGCGCAGGCGGAATTTGAGCGTCACTGATTCAGGTCGGTGACTCGAGCGCTGCGGTTGGGACTATCGGCTTGGAGTTTTTCGGCAGTTTTTCCGGCCTGTAGAATTTTGTTTCCGAACTGTGTCTGCTGACGATCCGGCCAGATGTCGGCGCGCCGGCATCCGCCATCCATTCCGGCGTCGGTTCACGATGCCGTGACGCTATCTTTGATGCTTGGCAAATCACCGGCGAGCGGGCATTCTCCCGATCGTCTCAGGCAACAACATGATTTGATCTAACTCTTTCATCCCACGGAGTTGCCAATGCCCCAAATAGCAAAACGCGAACCTTACTCCGAACTGGCGGCGAGCGCGGTTACGCCTGAACGCAGTGCCGTCCGAACCGCCCGGGAAGCCCGTGGATACAGCATCGAAGAGCTGTCCCTGGCGTGCGGGCTGGCAGCCTATGAGATTGCCGACATTGAAAGCGGCAAGGATGCCGATCCCTCGAAACGTCGGCGTATTGCCTCCGCGCTTCAACTTCCGGAAAGCGCTCTGTTTGACGAAGCCGTGTTGCCTGCCAAAAGGCGATCCGTGTCGTAGCGACGTGTCATGCTTTTATTCCACGAGCTCGCCATGGGTCGCCCTGGCGGGCTTCGTTTTTTCGGCCACGTAGTGGACTTGCCGGCCGCCACGGCGACGCCAGACGGAAATTGCCGGAGATGAGCCTCGAATCCGTTCGCGCCTTTTTCGCCGCACACGCGCCCGAAATTGATGTCATCGTCACGGAGGCAAGCTCGGCGACGGTGCCTCTGGCCGCCGAAGCGCATGGCGTAGCGCCGGCGCAGATTGCCAAGACGATCTGCTTGCGCGCCGGCGACCAGACGATGCTGATCGTGGCCAGCGGGATCTCCAGGCTGGACAATCGCAAATTCAAGGACCGGTTTGGTGGCAAGGCGCGAATGCTGGACGCCGAGCAGGTGCTCGCCGCGACCGATCATCCCGTCGGTGGGGTGTGCCCGTTCGGCCTACCGGCGCCGCTCCCGGTCTACTGCGACATCTCGCTGCGCGCCTTTGACGAGGTCGTCCCGGCGGCAGGCGCGACGAATGCCGCCGTGCGGCTCAGCCCGCAACGCCTGGCCGAACTCGTCGACGCCGAGTGGGTGGATGTGTGCCAGTAGCCATTTATCCGGGTCGTGGGATCCGCTGAGCGTTACCGCTACTCGGTCTTCTGTGGCTCTTCTTTCTTGATCGTCTGAGCGTCCGTGACAGTCGACATATCGGCCTTCTCGACGCTTGCTGTCTTCGTCTGCGTGTCGACCGATGCCTGGACCTTGGAATGCGCGGGGCAATCCGCAGAGGCAGCTGATATGGACATGGTCAGTGCCGCGGCTATTGCGAGGAATGTCTTCATGATCATTCTCCTCTTTCGTTCGATGGGTAAAGTTAGCCCGTCTGGCACCGACCGCAAAATCACATTTGTTCACACGCGCTCTTGCGCACACGGAAGCCGACGCTGGGCCAGTAATTCAAATGGTTGCGCGGATAGCCGCTTGCCGTATCAAAGCCCACTGGCTCCGGCCGGAGGATTTTTGGCGTTAAAGATCTCGCCGCTCAGAGCCAGTCTCAAATCTTCGGCGCTGAGCTGACCACTTTCAAATAAATCCATCACCCTGCGGCCGAGCAGTTCTCTGCCTGGATCTCCATCAGCGAGGCCTAGTTCACGGCATCGGGCATCAAGTGCCTTGGTCAACATGGTCAGATCGGCACGACAGGCAACCCCTTGAAGCGACATTGCATCTCTCCCGGAAAGGGCGAAAGCGCGTGGCATCTTCGAAGCGTCCGCTCGCCCTTACAACTGCGGACGACGGCAATTCAACTAGAGCCAACCTTTTTCGAACTCAACATTCAAACGTACCAAAACGCCGCGCGCTCCAATGGGAGGATCCTGCTACAATACGGTATGGCCGTCCGAATAGCGGTTGTCCTCGCGCTTCTTTTCGTCTTCGCCTACGGTTTCGCAAAACTCGCGGAACATTATGGCAGCGTTGGCGACAGGCCCTCTCCGTGTGAAGAATTGCCCTATCCTGATTGTCCTGACCAAAAAGCTCCTCCCCGGGAAGAAACTGAGCCTTGAGCGCGCGCCTGTTCAGGCCAGGCCAGCCGTCGGGATTGAATTAGTTCTTTCCAACCGACGGTTGGTGGACGCATTGCAGCTGATGCGCCTAGGGTTCACTACGATCCGCGCGCACCGGGCATGCCCAACCCCCGAGTCACCCCTGCCTGATGCAAGGCGCCTGATCGAGTCCCGCCGTTCTGGCATGTGCGGCGGGACCTTTTCTTATTGAAGCTGGAATACGGGCTCACGATAAAGGTTGGCGTACGCAGCAAAGCTTACCTAGCCATTACCGCGCGGTTTCTCGGTGGGCTTCTGGCTAGACGCCAGCCTCCGTGCCTCGCGCACGAGTGATGCGTGATCGATTCCTCGATGAGATCACGCGCCTGCGTATGTTGCGCTGGCTGCAGTGCGGCTATTGTCTGTACAGCCAGTTTGGGGGAAAACTGGCTAAGCCTTTGGATTTTAATGGTCGGAGTGGCCGGATTCGAACCGACGACCCCTTGACCCCCAGTCAAGTGCGCTACCGGGCTGCGCTACACTCCGGACCGGTCGCGATGTATCGTGATAGACCGGGTCCGGTCAACCGAATTCGGTTGCTGTCCTGCCTGAAGCAACCGCGACGGGGATTGCCGGTCGCTGCGCCGCCCGCAGCTGCCACTGGTGGCGGTATTCGAGCGCGATGGCACCCCAGATCAAGCCAAGCAGCAGGTAGACATGGCGCCAGTGGTCGATGTCGATGAAGGTGCCGAGCCCGATATTGCCGATGAAGGCGACGTAGGCGCATAGAAGATAAGGCTGCCACGGCCGGTCGCGCAGCAGAATGCGGAAGCCGGCGGCGATCGTCCAGCACGTCAGCGTCAGGAACGACACGAAGCCGAGCCAGCCGTAATCCATCAGCATCTTCAGCCAGATGTCGTGCGTGTCCTCGCCGAACATCTTGCCGAAGACGAGCGGGCCGATGCCGAACGGATGCTCCAGTGCCATCTGAAAGCCGATCGTATAGCGGGCGAAGCGGCCGAGCCGGGCGGTGTCGTAGCTTTGTTCGAGCTGTGCGCGGTTCGAGAACATCTCGGCGACGCCTGGCAGCTGCAGGATGACGATCATTGCGATGACCAGCAGTCCGACGGCGGCGATGGTCATGACGACGACGCGCAGCTTGAACTTGCCGCTGGCGCTCTGCAGGAACAAGGCACCGGTCAGCAGGATCGCCGAAACGGCGAACATACCCCAGGCGCCGCGCGAAAAGGAAAAGAAGATGCCGGCGGTGATTATCAGCAACGGCACCGCCAATAGCGGCATGCGCGCGACCGAGCCGGTAAGCAGCAGGTAGAGCAGGTAGATGCCGGGCAGCACCAGGAAAGGCCCGAACACGTTCGGGTCCTGGAAGGCGCCGGCGGCGCGGTCGTATTTGGTGAAGATCTCGGCTCCCGGAAAGGCATGGAAATAGCCGGCTATGCCGACCAGCGACGTCAGCACCGCCGACACCACATAGGCGACGAAGATCACCCGGTAGAGACTGGGCCGGACGGCCGTTACCGAAGCGAAGAAAACCGCGGTTAAGGCCAGGAACAGCGAGACGGCGAGATAGAGCGGCGTGCCGGCGAGGTCCGACATCTGCGTCATCGAGATCATGCCGCCGATGTTCATGATAACCAGCAGCACCAGAAGTGGCACCGCCGCGCGCTGTATACGCATGCCGAACAAGGGCCACACCACGATCAGCCCGATCATGTAGAGATCGTACGGCGCGGGCTCGGCAATGACGAAACCGGACAGGAAAACGCCGAGGAAAACCGCCCCCGACGCAATCAGTGCGATCAGCTTGGCGTTGACCGCCGTAGCCGGCAATTCATAGGCCGTCGCGATCAATACGCGTTTTCCGTATTGAGCAGGCGGATCGGCGTCAGGAACAGGATTCTGAGGTCGAACAAGAGCGACCAGTTCTCGATGTAATAGAGGTCGTATTCCGTCCGCATGCGAATCTTCTCGTTGGTGTCCATCTCGCCGCGCCAGCCATTGATCTGCGCCCAGCCGGTCACACCGGGTTTGACCTTGTGGCGGGCGAAATAGCCGTCGACCACTTCATTGTAGAGGAGGTTGTGCGACTGCGCGGCAATGGCGTGCGGGCGCGGCCCGACCAGCGACAGCGAACCGAACAGCGAATTGAAGAACTGCGGCAGTTCGTCGATCGAGGTCTTGCGGATGAAGCGGCCGACGCGGGTGACGCGCGGATCGTTCTTGGTCACGGTCTGCTTCGCCGTCGGGTCCGCCTTGTCGGTATACATCGAACGGAACTTGTAGACGTCGATGATCTCGTTGTTGAAGCCGTGCCGCTTCTGATGGAACAGCACCGGCCCCTTGCTGTCGAGTTTGATCGCGATTGCGGTCGCCAGCATCACCGGCGAGAACACGATGATGCCGATGATCGAAAAGACAATGTCGAAGGCGCGCTTGGCGACCGAATCCCAGTCGTTGATCGGCTTGTCGAAGATATCGAGCATCGGCACCGAGCCGATGTAGGAATAGGCGCGCGGCCTGAACTGCAGCGCGTTCGAATGCGCCGATAGCCGGATGTCGACCGGCAGCACCCACAGCTTCTTCAATAACTGCAGCACGCGCGATTCGGCGGTCAGCGGCAGCGATACGATCAGCATGTCGATGCGCGCGATGCGGGCAAATTCGATGAGTTCGGAAATTGTACCGAGCTTGGGATAACCGGCGACAACCGGCGGCGACCGCTTGTCGCCGCGGTCGTCGAAGATGCCGCAGATGCGGATGTCGTTGTAGGGCTGCCTTTCTACCGAGCGGATCAATACCTCCGCCGCCTTGCCGCCGCCGACGATGACGGCGCGGCGCTCCATCCGCCCGTCGCGCGCCCAGCGCCGGATCAGCTTCGACATCACCAGGCGGAGACCCAGGATCAACACGAAACCGACGACGAACCATGTGCCGAAGAGCAGGCGCGAATAGTCTTCCGACATTTTCATGGTGAAGGCGGTGAGCGCCATCAAGGCGAATGTTCCGGCCCAGACCAGCAGGAGACGACCGAAATTGGCGATCGGCCGCATCAGCGCGACGATCTGGTAGCGGTCGGTGACGTCGAACAGAACGACCGCGAGGAACGAAGTGGCGGCGATCGTCAGTGAGTATTGCCAGGCAAGATAGTTGAAAAAGCCGACATAATAGAAATAGACGGCAAGACCTGACACCAACAGCAGCGCGAATTCCACCATGCGCAGGACGCCGCTCACCATGATCGGCGACATCGTATCGCGCCGGTATTGCGAGGCGACCTGGCGGGCAACATCGTTCATGCCGCCGGCCGTATTGTTCTCGGCAGGGGCGTCGAATTTGCGCACCGCGTCTAGCGAAAAACGGCGCGCTGGGTCGATTTCGTTCATGGGGCGTCCGCAGGTTTCCCTCAGGTGAATAGCAAAAGAGAGCTAAGAAACCCTTGAAACAACGGATGGCTTTGGAGACGCTTTCACCAGGAGCAGCCCGGTGGAAACCCGTTGCTCTATTTTTTGAGCGCGGCGAAATAAGCATTTTCGATTTCGGCGGCCATTACATCGGCGCCGAAGCGTGCCTTGAGGTCGGTGAGGCCGGGCATCAGGCCTTTGTAGGTGTCGAGATCGGCCAATGCGGCGCTTATCTTGTCGCCAAGTTCGCGCGGGTCGGGCCGGATCAGGGCAGGCGAGCCGGTGTCGAAGATTTCCGGTATGCCGCCGACCGCCGTCGCGATGATCGGCTTGCCGGCGGCGAGCGCTTCCAGAACGATATAGGGCATGGCTTCCGCGCGCGAGGGAACGACCACCAGTTCGGCCAGCGTGAAGGCGAGCCTGGCCGGCATCGGCGCCAGGAAGCTGACCTCGAGGCCGAGCTGATTCACCTGGGCGCGATAGCGCGGCAGGTCGTCGCCGTCGCCGACCATCAGCGCTTTCAATGGGCGGCCGAGCCGTGTCGCGGCTAGCCCCAGCGCATCGATGAAGATGTCCGGGCCTTTGAGGTCTCGCATCATGCCGATATAGAGGAGGTCAACCGCATTGTGCTCGGTCCGCACCGGCTCGAACTCGGCGGCGCGCAGGCCGTTGTGGACGAGAGCGTTCGGAATGGGCGGTTCGCCGACCTTCCTGCGATAAGTCCGCCGCTCATAATCGGAAACAAACAGCAGGCAATCGGTGAAGCGAGCCATGAAGCGCTCGAGCGCGAAGAACAGCTTCCCCATGGCGGTGGTCTCGTCATAGTGAAGCGAGCCGCCATGCGGCGAATAAAGGCGGGCTACGCGAGACCTGGATACCCGCAACAATGAGCCGAACAGACGGGCATAGGCGCCACCTTTGGCGCCATGCCCGTGCAGCACGTCCGGCCGCAATTCTTTTATGATCCTATAGGTGCACCGGGCCGAGGCGAGATCGCCTGGCCCGACATGCCGCTGCATCGGGGTGCGGTGAATGCCGAGCGCCAGGCTGCCTTTCATCTGTTCGAACAGCCGTTCCTCGAAATCGCCGCCCGTCGTCGAATCGCAGACGATGCCGACGGCATGGCCGGCGGCGACCTGAGCCTCGGTCAGGTCGCGCACATGCCGGAAGATGCCTCCGACCGGTGAGCGAAAGCAGTGGACGATCCTGAGTGTGTCCGCCACTTTGTCAGCACATCAAAACAGGCGTTCGCGAACATAGACTGTATCGCCGGGCAATAGCGGGTCGGAGGTCGCCACGCGTCCGGTTATCACCTTGCCGTTGATGTCGCGGGTAATGTCGACGCTTTCCTGGTTGGCGCGTGGCGTGAACCCGCCGGCGATGGCGACGGCTTTCTGCACGGTCAGGCCTGGAACGTAGGAATACTGCCCCGCCGCACCCACTTCACCCATGACGAAGATCGGCCGGTAGCGATCGATTTCGACCGAAACATCGGGATCCCGCAAATAACCCTGGCGCAGTTTCTCGGCGATCTCGCTTTCAAGCTGTTGGGCGGTGTGGCCGCGCGCCGGCACGTTGCCGACGAGCGGCAGCGAGAGATAGCCGGACTGGTCGACGCTGTAGGTATTGGTCAGTCCTTCCTGCTCGAACACGGTTACGCGGACGCGGTCGCCGGCGCCGAGGCGATAGGGCTGGTCGAGAACTTCATGGAATGCGGCCGGCGTCGGCCGGTAGCTGGAGCAGCCCGAAAGCATCGATACGGCAAGCAGCGCGCGGAAAAGGGGAGCAGTGCTTTTCATGAGCGGACACGTACCTTTGAATAGCCGGCGACTCTGCGGCAAACCTTAACGATCGAGCTCGGTTATCATCCTGTTAGGGTTAATGGCCGGTAAAGGCGCGCGGCCGATGCGGGCCGGATCGACAAATGCAGATGGTTTTCAGCCTCTTGTTTGCGGCTTGTTAGTAGAGCCTAACAGGTTCTTACCGCGATATTAACGGCTGAGTTACCATAGTTGTTTACGGTGCATGCTGACTCAGTACCGGAGCAGGGATGCATGTCCGTTCAATCCGCGGCCGCAGATGTCGACGTCGATCTCAGGCAGCTTTTCGCCAGCCTGGCGCGAAACTGGTTGCGCATCCTTGTCGTCGCACTGGTTGTAACCGGCCTGGCCTTTGCGCTCGCCTGGCTTGCAACGCCCGAATACAAGGCGGCAGCCAAGCTGGAGATCGGGCCTCGAGAATCGGAGTTCACGCGGCCAGCCGGGGCCAACGGCAACGAGCGGTCGATTCCCGACGAAGAGGCTGTGGCCACCGAGGTCCAGATCATCTCGTCCCCCGACATCCTCAAGCAGGTGGCGGCGAAGCTCAACCTGGCGAAATTGCCCGAATTCGACGAGGCGCTGAAGATGTCGGCGCTGAGCCGCGCCCTTGTCCTTGTTGGCTTGAAAAGCGATCCGTTCGAGATTCCGCTGGAAGAGCGCGTGCTGGACGCAATGCATGAGAAGCTCAACGTCTATGGCGTTGAAAAAACCCGCGCGATCGCAATCGAGTTCTCGTCAGAGGATCCAAAGCTTGCCGCCGCGATCCCGAACGCCATTGCAAACGCCTATATCGCCTCCAAGGGCAATGCCAAGCTCGAATCGAATTCCGCCGCCACCGACTTTCTGGCGCCGGAAATCGCGGATCTGCAGAACCGGGTGAAGGAGGCGGAAGCCAAGGTTGCCGCATTCCGTGCGCAGTCCGATCTTTTGATGGGCGGCAACAATTCGGTGCTTGCCACCCAGCAGCTGTCCGAATTGTCGAGCGAACTGTCACGCGTGCGCGCCAATCGCGCTTCGGCGGAAGCGACCGCTGACAGCGTGCGCAGGGCGTTGCGCAATGGCGGCTCGCTGGATGCCGTTCCGGAGGTGTTGTCTTCCGAACTGATCCAGCGCCTGCGCGAGCGGCAAGTCGAACTCAAGAACAACATCGCCGACCTTTCCACCACCTTGCTCGACAACCATCCGCGCATCCGCGCGCTGAAGTCGCAGCTCGCGGATCTCGACCGCCAGATCCGCAACGAAGCGGAAAAGATCATGAAAGGTCTGATGGCGCAGGCCGAGACGGCGAAGGCGCGAGAGGCTCAACTCGTGGCAGACGTCAACACGCTGAAGGCGGCGTCCGCCCGCGCCGGCGAAGAGCAGGTGGAACTCGATGCGCTGCAGCGTGATGCCGCGACCAAGCGTCAGCAGCTCGATCTCTATTCATCCAGCTATCTCCAGGCGGCCGCACGCAAGGATCGCAACTATCTGCCCGTCGACGCTCGCGTATTTTCGGAGGCCCAGGTGCCGGCCGAACCTTATTTCCCCAAGATTGGTCCGATTGTCAGTGCGGCCTTTGTCGGCTCGTTGCTCATCATGGCGATCGTCACGCTGCTGCAGGAACTGTTTTCCGGCCGCGCCATGCGTCCGGCCGCCGGTGCCCATTTCGAGCGCATCGAGCAGGTTGCGATGCCGGCTGTCCAGGCCGAACGCGTGATGGCCGAGCCCGACCCGTCGGTTGGCCGGTCCGAACCGGCAGTCGTCGAGATCGATGAGGCCGACGACGACAATATCATTGAAAGCAAAGTGGAGCCGGAACCCGTCGCGGTGGCGGAAGCGGCTGCCGAGAAAATCGAACCGGAGTACTCTGAAATGGCCGCTGGAGACATTGAACCGGCACGTTCTATCCTCGGCGAGGTCGACATCGACAAGGCCGCGGAAAAACTGATCGCCACCGGTGCCGCCCGCGCCATATTCGTGTCGCCAGAAGGCGACGAGGCGGCCGCCTCGGCGGTGTTGGTGGCGCGCGCAGTCTCCGACGCCGGGCTACGCGTGCTGCTGCTTGATCTCACCGCTTCGGGTGCCGCCTCGCGGCCGATGCTGGACAGCGGGCTGTTTCCGGGCATCACCGATCTGCTCGCCTCGCAAGCGCAGTTCAGCGATGTGATCCACCCCGATCTCTATTCGGACTGCCACGTTATTCCCGTCGGCACAGCCGATCCGGTCCGCGCCATGCGCGCCGCCGACCGGCTGCCGATCATCATGCAGTCGCTGACCACCGCCTATGATTTGGTCGTGGTCGAATGCGGACCGGCCGACGCGCAAGGCATCAGCCGCCTGGTGGGCGAGGGGACCGAGGTCTTGCTCTCCATGCTTGAGCCGGACGACGAGGTGACGCAGGCCGCGGTCGCGCTCATCGAGAGTGGCTATCCCGACCTGACGCTGGTCACGCCCATCGGCCATGTGGCGCCGGGCCCAATGCCGGGACGGCGCTCGGCCGCCTGAGGCAGTTTTCTCTCAAATCGAAATCAGCTGTCGTCTTCGCCTGCGGCCGGTGCTGTCCGCCCCACGGCTTTGCGGCGCAGCAGCTTGGTCAGCTTCCAGACCATTGGGCTGTGCTTGATGAATGCCTTCAGGCTTGCGCCGTGCCTGAGCGCAAGCGCCAGCGCACGACCTTTCAGCGTCAGCGGAACCAGCACCTCGAAATGCTGCGTTTCGACATCGCACCACAATCGCTTGTAGGGTTCGTCGCCGACCGAGAAATCATAGATTTCGAAACCCGCCTCGCAGGCTTCCAGGATGTTCTCGAAGAACAGGAAGTCGCCCGGGCTGGTGTGTGCGAGGTCGTCCTCGGCGATCGCCCCGAATTCGCAGATCAGCCGCTTGCCCGTGCGGCTCGATCCGGTGACTGCACGAAGTTTCCCGGCGACTTCCAGCCCATGCAGGACGAAGGACGGATATTCCTCTTGAAGCGCGTCGGCAAACAGCGAGCGGAAAAAAGCGCGCACGTCCGCCTCACCGAAAACATTGGCGATGCCCATCTTGCGGAAGCGGAATTCCTTCATCTCGAAAAAGGCATCGAGCAGCATGTGCACCTCGTCCGCAGTCCTCGCCTCGATGCGACGATAGCTGCCAACGGCCTCGAACTTGCGCGCCTGCGAGCGATGCTTCTTGCGCCTGCGCTTGCCGCTCACGCGGGTGAGCAGTGCGTCAAATCCTCCCACAAGACCGGCGGCCAGCGACAGATTGGGGCTCGAAAAATGCGGCAAGGCGGAGAGCGGGTTGGCAACGCCGTCGAGATCGGGCAGCAGCCGCTCCAGCGCAACAAGATCGATGTCGCGCCGCGTCTTGGCAATCGCAGCCAGCATCGAGCGGATCGCCGCGCTATCGGCATTCGACAGCCATTGCGGGTCGGCGGCGGCAAAATTGCCGTTTGCATGGCGGCCGCCCATGAACCGGGCGACGCGGAACGCTCCACTGCGAGTGACCTCCAGCGCCAGTGAGAAAACCGGCCTGTCCTCGGCGCGCAGCGTCGCAACGACAACGTCGGCGCCGGTATGTGCGGCCCAGTTCAGGATCCAGCCTGCGCTTTGCGCAGGGGCAAAAAGCGCCGAATGGCAGAATTCTGCGTACGCCGCCAACGCCGCACTATCGGCGACCGAGGTTGACAGGCCGGCTTTGCCGGCCGGCAAGGCACACGGCGACGCCTCGCTGCTTGCCAGCTGATTGCCGTCAAATGACGCGGTGGCGTCAACCATACCTCAATCCTTAGGGCGTATTCGTCGCGATTGGGGGTCCGCGCAGGCGCATTCCATGCTTGATGAGCTTAGGCGCAAAAGGTGAATGAATGATCGACGGGGGCGAGGCAATCCGCAAACTGGCGCTCAATCTCGCCCGCTATTCCGGTCTCGCTCCGCTGGCCAAGCCGTTTATCGGCGGTCTCGGCGCTATCCTGATGCTGCATCGGGTAACCGCGACACCGGAAAAGCCGAACGGCGTCAACCGCCACTTGAACATCGCGCCTGGGTTTCTCGACACCGTGATCGCCGACATGAAGGCGAACGGCTACAGTTTCGTCACGCTTGACGAGGCGATCGAGCGCATCAAGGCTGGCGACAAGGACGGCCAGTTTGCGACGATCACCGCCGACGACGCCTATCGAGACAACATGACCGAGGCGCTGCCGGTGCTGGAGAAACACGGCGCGCCGATCACCATCTACGTCGCGCCGGGACTGATCGACGGCGCTGCCGATTTGTGGTGGGACGTGGTCGAGGACATCGTCAATGCGCGCGATCGCCTGACGCTGACGACGCCGGATGGCCCGGTGACAATCGACTGCTCGAGTCCGGGAAAAAAGGTCCAGGCCAATGCGCGCCTGCACGCTCATCTGACGCTGAAGGTGCGCGAGCAGGACCAGCGTGCGGTGTTGCGGGATCTGGCGCGCTCGAACGGCATCGAGTTGGGTGCTCCGCGCCCGAGCACGCTGATGAACTGGGACGAGATCCGCACCATGGCCGAGCACCCGCTGGTGACGATCGGCGCACATAGCGTCAATCACTGCAATCTGAAGCGGCTTTCCGAGAGCGATGCGCGACATGAGATCGGCGACGTCAAGCGCATATTGCAGGCCAAACTCGGCGAGGAGCCGCGCCATTTCGCCTATCCCTACGGTTATGCCAGTGCCGTCGGCCGCCGCGAAGTAGGCCTAGTCCGCGATGCCGGCTATGCCTCGGCGGTGACGACCCGCCACGGCATACTCCGCGCCGAGCATGCCGGCTTCCTGCACGCCCTGCCGCGCATTTCGGTCAATGGCCGCTATCAGAGCGTCGCCCACATCCGAACAATGTTGTCGGGCGTGACGACGCCGCTGGCCAATGCCGGCAAGACGGTGGTGACGATCTAACTGTTGCCTCGCCCCTTCGGCCGCGGCTCCAGGATCAGCCATTTGATGATGCCCATCGCCGGCAGCACCCACAAAAGCCCGCTGAGCAGGAAGAAGATGAAGTGCGCCAGCGGCCCGGACTGCGACAATTGGGCGACCGCCACGATCGAGGCGACCAGCGCATAGACTATGACCAGCACTACCAGCAGGAAGCTTCCGATCAGCTTTTTCAGGCGAATGGGCATGGCGCGATCTCGTTGAAGCTATCGCTTAGGCCGAACAGCCAATACGCGCAACCCGCCAGAAACGGCGCGACGGCGTGCCGCGCTGTCCGGTCTTGCAAGCCGGGTTGCGATGGTTCACCAATCCGCGACTTCAACTGCCGGGACAAATCCATGGCTGCTGCCATATCCGATGCCGCGCCTTTCGCCGCCCGCGATCGCGACCTTCGCAACCGCGCGCTGGTGCGCGGTTGGCTCTATGTCGTGCTCCTGGTGCTGTTTGCGCTGGTACTGGTCGGCGGCGCTACAAGGCTCACCAATTCCGGCCTGTCGATCACCGAATGGCAGCCGATACACGGCGTCATCCCGCCGCTCAATGATGCCGAGTGGCAGGAGGAGTTCCTGCGCTACCAGCAGATCCCGCAATATGCCGAACTCAACAACGGCATGAGCATCGAGGCGTTCAAGTCGATCTTCTGGTGGGAATGGGTGCACCGCATCCTGGCGCGTAGTGTCGGCGTGGTCTTCGCCCTGCCGCTGCTGTTCTTCTGGGCGACGCGCCGCATCGAGCGCGGGCTCGGAACGAAATTGTCGGGCATCCTCCTTCTCGGCGCCCTGCAGGGCGCGATAGGCTGGTGGATGGTGGCGTCCGGGTTGGTCGACCGGGTTTCGGTCAGCCAATACCGGCTGGCGACGCATCTGACGCTGGCGGCGCTGATATTCACGGCGACCATGGTGGTCGCGCGCGGATTGGCCCCACACTCCGAACCGGCCGCCGACCGCTCAACGCAACGCCTGGCCGGCTTGCTGGTGCTGCTGGCGCTGGTCCAGATCTATCTCGGCGGGCTGGTCGCAGGGCTAGACGCCGGCTTGAGCTACAACACCTGGCCGCTGATGGACGGCAAGCTGGTTCCCGGCGACCTGCTGCTGCTGGAGCCGGCATGGCGCAATTTCTTCGAAAACCCGAAGACGGTGCAATTCGTCCACCGGGTCGGCGCCTACACGATCTTCGCGGCCGCGCTCTGGCACATGATTGCGACACGCCGGCGCCTGCCGGGCACGACGCATGCCCGACGCGCGACGCTGCTGTTCCTGATTGTCGTGGTGCAGGCATCGATCGGCATCGGCACGCTATTGATGCATGTGCCACTGCACATGGCCCTGACGCATCAAGCATTCGCGCTGTTTCTGCTCGGCTTCGCCGCCGCGCATTGGCGCGGTACCAAGGGCGCTTACCCGCTGCCCCACGAGATCGCTCTCAGAGGCTGAGCCGCACCCGCCGGATTGCCGCGGCAATCGCCAGTTCGCGGTTTTCGTCGACCGCATTCCGATCTTCATGGTGCCATGCAGCCGACAGGCAGCCATAGGCGATGGCGTGGTCCAGTATCGCGGGCGGCGACTGGCCGAGCGTTGCGGCAAAGACATGCGCCATATGCGCGATCCGCCGCGGATCGAGGCAAAGATCGTCTCGGTCGAGTGGGTTGTAGAACACATTGGCGGCATCGAAGCCGGGGTCGCCGAGAACGCCCTTCGGATCGATCGCCAGCCAGCCGCGCGGACCGTGCATGATGTTGTCGTGATGCAGGTCGCCATGCAGCGGCCGTACGTCGTGCGGATTGGACAACAGCCGTTCCGCGATTTCGGCAGCTTCGACATACAGGCTCTTTTCGCCGGCGGCGCGATCGGCCTTCGCCTTTTTGAACAGGCTGGAAAACCGGGTCCGCAACGGCTGAAGGTCCGGCGGGGCAGGGTGCTTCGACGGCGAGAACAGCTTGGCCATTACCTCCGCCGCGATCGCGGTGGCGACATTGTCGCCCTGATCCGCAATCATCTGTGACAGCGAGGTTTCGCCGGCATACTCGAGCAGCATGCGGTGGCCATCGCGGCCCAGCAGCCGCACCGCGCCTTCGCCGCGTCGCCAGGCGAGGAAATGCTCGCCGCGCAACTCGTCCTCGACATCGTCGAAAGGCTTTAGATCCTTGACGATTGCCGGTGAGCCGTCTTCGCGCGCGACCTTCCAGATGCGGCTGCTGAACGTTTCGGCGATGAGTTCGGGCGCGCCGACCTTCCAGCGCTTTGGAAATGCCGGCACATCCATTCAGAGGCCGAGCATCAGATCCATGTTCTGCACGGCGGCGCCCGAGGCGCCCTTGCCGAGATTGTCATAGACCGCAAGCAGCAGCGCCTGCGCTCGATCGTCATTGGCGAAGACATAGAGCTTCATCCGGTTGGTGCCATTATAGATCTCCGGATCGATGTCAGGCATGCGTTCCTGATGCAGATACGGCGCCACCTCGACCGCGCCGCCATCGAGGGAAGCGAAATGATCGGCGATCGCCGCGTGAAGCTCGGCGCCGGTCGGCACATGGTCGAGGCCGCCGAGTTGCAGCGGCACCACCGTGATCATGCCTTGCGCGAAATTGCCAACCGCCGGCTGCATGATCGGATCGTGCGAAAGCTTGGCATAGGTCCTGAGCTCAGGCACGTGCTTGTGCTGCAGCGTCAGCCCGTAGGGCAGGAATTCCGGCGCATCCTCGCCCTTGCCGACATAATCCTCGATCATTGGCCGGCCGCCGCCGGAATAGCCGGAAATGCCGTTGACGGTGACCGGAAAATCGGCCGGCAGCAGCCCCGCCGCAACCAGCGGCCGCAGCGTCGCGATTGGTCCTTGCGGCCAGCAGCCCGGATTGGCGACGCGCTTCGCCGAAGCGATCTTCTTCGCTTGGTCCTTGTCCATTTCGGCGAAACCATATTCCCACCCATCGGCGACGCGATGTGCCGTCGAGGCGTCGATCACCTTGGTGGTGTCATTGGCGATCAGCGAAACGCTTTCCTTGGCGGCCGCGTCCGGTAGGCAGAGGATCGCGACATCGGCGGCATTGAGGAACTCGGCACGCGCTGCCGTTTCCTTGCGGCGCTCGGTCGGGATGGAGATGATTTCCAGGTCGCCGCGCTCGGCAAGCAGCGCCCTGATTTGCAGACCGGTGGTGCCGTGCTCGCCGTCGATGAAGATTTTCGGTTTCATTGCCTGCCAAAATTCCTGTTTTCTCAAAGCTATATGCCGCTCGCCTGATTCAATCCGGCAACGCCGTGATTGCCCTGGGTCATTTCCTCGAGCCGGGCCTTTCGTTCCGCCAACAGCCCGAGATAGTGCATGGCCACCATCGACCCGGCAATTGCCGTTATATCGGCGTGATCATAGGCTGGCGCAACCTCGACGACGTCGGCGCCGACGATATCGAGCTGGTTGATCTGGCGCAGCACCGACAGGATCTTTGCCGAAGACGGGCCTCCCGCGACCGGCGTTCCGGTGCCGGGCGCAAAAGCCGGGTCCAGGCAATCGATGTCGAAAGTGACGTAGGTCTTCTTGCCGCCCGTACGGTCGACGATGGCATACGCGATGTCCGACGCACGCATTTCCTCCACTTCATGGCCATACAGGATCTTGATACCGAACGTGTCGGGCGCATGGGTGCGGATGCCGATCTGGATCGACCGGTCGGGGTCGATGATGCCCTCCTTGACTGCACGGCCGACGAAGGAGCCGTGATCGATGCGCTTGCCGTCGTCGGGCCAGGTGTCCTGGTGTGCGTCGAACTGCACCAGAGCCAGCGGGCCATGGATGGCGGCATGCGCCTTGAGCAGCGGCCAGGTGACGAAGTGATCGCCACCGAGTGACAGCAGAAAGGCGCCGGATTTCAGGATCTTCGCCGCTTCGCGTTCGATCGTGGCAGGCGTCTTCTGGTGATTGCCGCTGTCGAGCAGGCAGTCGCCATAATCGACCACGGCAAGCTGTTCGAACAGATCGCGCGAAAACGGATATTGCGGATCGTTGTCGAGGATGGCCGAGGCGCGGCGGATTGCCTGCGGTCCGAAACGGGCGCCCGGCCGATTGGTGACCGCAGCGTCGAAGGGAATGCCCCACACCACCGCATCGGCGTCCTTCACGTCCTTCGAATATTTGCGCCGCATGAACGACAGGGCGCCGGCATAGGTCGGCTCGAACGACGCACCCGTCCTGGAGCGGGTGGTGAAGGCGTGATCGATGGTCCTTGGCGGCATGAAGCGATCTCCTGTGCGTCGACGCGCAACCTTATTGGACATAATTCTCAGAATTGCGACCCCTGCGGAGGATCATGGCCATTCGATCCGGTCACAAATCCTTGCTCGCCAGGCGAACCCGGCATGGCTCGCCAGGAGATTGCCTGGCAAGCAACCGAAAGTAGCCGCCGACGACTGCTTCGGCCGGCGCTGACCTGATTTTCCGGCATTTTGCAAGCCGGCTTCGTTCACCTGCCTGTCACGGGCATCGCTTAACCGGGGTGCGATCCCGGTACGGAGCGATTCTCATGCGAACGATTTGGCTGAGCCTTCTGCTTTCCGCGGCGCTGGCGCTCTCCCTTGGCCAGGCATCGGCAGGCGAAACGCGCGCCAGGCAGATTCTCGACCGCTTCGAGCACGCCAACCAATGGCGCGACCATGTGATAGTGGCCGCGCACCGCGCCGGCGGCATGCAATCCGGCAAGACGCTCTATCCCGAAAATTCGATCGCCGCCGTCGAGGCGTCGATCGCAATGGGCGCCGAAATCGTCGAGGTCGATATCAGGCGCTCGAAGGACGGACAGTTCGTCGTCATGCATGACAGTTGGCTCGACCGCACCACGACTTGCAAAGGTGAGGTCGACAAGCACACATTGGCCGAACTCAAGACGTGCCGGTTGGTGATCGAAGGCACCGGCGCCGTTACCGGCGAGACGGTCTCGACGTTGCGCGAGCTGTTGATGGCGACTAGGGACAGGATCCTCATCAATCTCGATAACAAGCTCGATACCGAAAGCCTGGCCGGCATGGTCGCGGTCGCGCGCGACCTCGGCATGGCCGAACAGGTGGTCGTCAAGGAGAACCTGTGGGATGCGGAGAGGATCGCCACGGTTGCGGCCGCCATGGACGCGATCGAGGGCGGCTTCCAGTTCATGCCGATCATTGCCGACGATGCGGTTCACGACGCGATGTTTGCCGAAAAAGTCAGCCGGGCGTTCCCGGTGCGGGCGATCGAACTGATCAATTGGCGGGCCGGCGCCGAGACACTGACCGAGACCGGCGGCCCGCTGTTCAGCCCGCGCATGCGCGCGATCGCCGTGAGGGGCGACTGGCACATCTGGGCCGACACCTATGCCATCGTCAACAAGCCGGGCGGCTTCCTCGCCGGCGGCCGCGGCGACGAGCTGGCGGTCGCGGCCAGCCTGCCGCGCGAGACTTATGGTTTCTGGGTCGAGCGAGGCGCCACCATCATCCAGACCGACGAACCGAAGGCCGCCATCAGTTGGCTGGCGGCGAACGGTTTTCGCGTGCCCTATGCCGGTGAGAAGCGCCCGGCCGAGCCGGCCAACACGGCCAGCATCAACTAGACCGGCGCGGCGAGAACTGGATCTCCCTCTTGTGGGGACGATGCCCGGCAGGGCAGAAGGGCGCTGTCCCGCCGACCCCAGGCCGGCAGCGCCAAACTTTCGAAGGAACCCAGAAACAGAAAACCCGCCTCTGTGGGCGGGTCGTTGGAGCCAATTAGCACCACACCCAGATTAGTAGCATAGCTGCCGGCACAAAGCAAGAACAAAATGTGGCGTAGTGGCAGAAAAATGCGACGATCCTTCAGCGTCTCGGCTGTCCCGCCTGTAAGGTCGCGCGCCTTAGCTGTCGTGCCGGCAATCTTCCCCGCAAGGGAACCCAGTTGGGGGAGATTGGCTCATCACTGCCTTCGGTAATCTACCCGCAGGCCGCCATTGCCACACCATCCAGCTCCTTGATGACATCGTCCGACAGTTCGAGGTCGGCAGCGGCGAGGTTCTCCCGCAGATGCGCGACGGCAGACGTGCCGGGGATCAGAAGAATGTTGGGTCCGCGGCGAAGCAGCCAGGCGAGCGCGACCTGCATGGGCGTGGCGCCGAGGCGTGCGGCGACCTTGGACAAGGTCGACGACTGCAACGGGTTGAAGCCGCCAAGTGGGAAGAACGGCACATAGGCGGTGCCGTCGTGGGCGAGATCGTTGATCAAGGCATCATCGCCCCGATGCGCCAGATTGTACTGGTTCTGCACGCAGACGATCCTGCACATCCTGCGGCCTTCGGCGATCTGTGCAGCGGTGACGTTGCTCAGCCCGATGTGGCGCACGAGGCCCTGTCGCTGGAGCTCGGCAAGCGTCGCAAGCGGCGCCTCGATCGACCCTTCGGCGGGGCCATGCGCGTCGAACATGACCCGAAGGTTGACCACCTCCAGCACGTCGAGTCCGAGATTGTGCAGATTGTCGTGCACCGCCTGTGTCAGCTCTTCTGCCGAGAAGGCCGGCAGCCATGAGCCATCCGTGCCGCGTCGGGCACCGATCTTGGTGACGATAACGAGGTCGTCGGGATAGGGTGCGAGCGCTTCGCGGATCAACAGGTTGGTCACGTGCGGGCCATAGAAGTCGCTGGTGTCGATGTGGTTGACGCCTTGTGCAACGGCTTCGCGCAGTACGGCCAATGCCGCGTCGTGGTCCTTTGGTGGGCCGAAGACGCCGGGCCCTGCGAGCTGCATGGCACCGTAGCCGAGCCGTCTCACCTTGCGGTCGCCGAGGATGAATGTGCCGGACTGGTCGACGCTGGACATGGTCTTTCTCCTTCAGGGATGGTGCAGAGATAGACGCTGTCCGATCTCATGATAATTGGGTACAATTCGCACGGGCTGTGCGGAATGACGAACAATGCAGATTGATCTCGGGGATCTGAACGCCTTCGTGGCCGTAGCGCGCGCCAAAGGCTTTCGCGATGCGGCACGCGCCAACGGCGGCAGTGCGTCCGGCTTGAGCGAGGCGGTACGCCGCCTGGAGACGCAGCTCGGTGTCAGGCTGCTCAACCGGACGACCCGCAGCGTCGTCCTGACGGAAGCTGGCGAAGGCCTGCTGGCGCGGCTCGGTCCTGCCTTGACCGAGGTGGAATCGGCCCTCGACGTAGTGAACGGCTTTCGCGACAGGCCGGCAGGTACGTTGCGCCTCAATGTGCCGGTCAGCGCGGCGCGGCTGGTACTGCCCAGCATCGTTCCGCCTTTTCTCGCCGCCTATCCGGGCATCCGGTTGGAGGTGATCTCGGAGGAGAGCTTCGTCGATGTGCTGGCGGCGGGGTGCGACGCCGGCATTCGCTATGAGGAGCGGCTGGAGCAGGACATGATCGCTGTGCCGATCGGACCGCGCGTGCAGCGCTTCGCCATCGCCGCCAGCCCGGCCTACCTGGATCGTCATGGCCGGCCGCAACACCCGCGCGACCTGCTCGGCCACGCCTGCCTGCGCGGCCGCTTTGCCAGCCGTGCGATGCCGCCGTGGGAATTCGAGCGCGACGGCGAGGTGGTGCGGGTCGACCCGACGGGGCCGCTTGTCGTGACCCTGGGCGGGGCGACTGACCTCAAAGTCGATGCAGCCATCGCCGGCACCGGCATCATCAGCCTGTTCGAGGATTGGCTACGCCCTCACTTCGAGAGCGGGGCGCTCGAACCGCTGCTTGAACCCTGGTGGCAGAGCTTCTCCGGGCCGTTCCTTTACTATCCCGGCCGGCGCCTCGTGCCGGCGCCGTTGCGGGCGTTCATTGACTTCATCAAGGCCTGAAGTCTGCCACCATGCGTGCGAGCCGCGCCCGATGGGGTGATTGGTGCCTCTTTTTGTGGAAAAGGCCGCCCGGAGGCGGCCTTTCGAAAACGTGTAATTGCGCAGCGCTTAACGCTTGGAGAACTGGAAGCTCCGGCGGGCCTTTGCCTTGCCGTACTTCTTGCGCTCGACGACGCGGCTGTCGCGGGTCAGGAAGCCACCCTTCTTGAGCACGGCGCGCAGCGCCGGCTCGTAATAGGTCAGCGCCTTGGAGATGCCGTGGCGCACGGCACCCGCCTGGCCGGAAAGGCCGCCGCCGATGACGGTGGCAACGATGTCGTACTGGCCGGCGCGATTGGCGGCGATGATCGGCTGGTTGAGGATCATCTGCAGCACCGGACGCGCGAAATATTCGGCGAACACCTTGTCGTTGACGACGATCTTGCCGGAGCCGGGCTTCACCCAGACGCGGGCGATGGCGTTCTTGCGCTTGCCGGTGGCGTAGGCGCGGCCCGACTTATCGAGTTTCTGGACGTGGACGGGTGCGGCCGGCTGGGTGTTGGTATTGCCGGTGGCAGCTCCGAGTTCTGCGAGCGAGGAAAGCTCAGCCATCTTACGAAACCTTCTTGTTCTTGGCGTTCAGCTTGGCCACGTCGAGGACGACGGGCTGCTGGGCGACATGCGGATGTTCCGTGCCTGCATAGACGCGGAGGTTCTTCATCTGGCGACGGCCGAGTGGGCCACGCGGGATCATGCGTTCGACGGCCTTCTCGACGACACGTTCGGGAAAGCGGCCCTCGAGCAGCTGGCGCGCGGTGCGCTCCTTGACGCCGCCGGGGTGGCCGGTGTGCCAGTAATAGACCTTGTCGGTGAACTTCTTGCCGGTGAACACCACTTTGTCGGCATTGATGACGATGACGTTGTCGCCGTCGTCGACGTGCGGGGTGAAGGTGGGCTTGTGTTTGCCGCGAAGATGATTGGCGATGACAGTGGCGAGACGGCCGACGACGAGACCCTCGGCGTCGATCAGCACCCACTTCTTCACCACATCCGCAGGCTTCTGCGAAAAGGTTGCCATGGATTGTTGCTTTCGGTTCGGACCTTCAAAAGAAGGCGTTTCTTGTTGCTTGGATTGGCGAAAGGCGCTTGCCCGCCGCCAATAACAAAACGGCGGCCTTTGCGGGCCGCTGTTCCGTGAGGGCTTATAGGAGAGGACGGCGACTGCGTCAAGGCGCGTGAAATGTCGGAGAGCTATCAAAATCCAGCAAAAACAATGCTTTGCATGAAAGGTATTATTTTACCACATCATCAATCCGCTTTGGCGGGATCGAATAGGTGCCCGTTGCGTGCGCTACCGTGTGTCCCTCCGGGCCGGCGACGATGTCGATATCGAACACCATCAGGCTCTTGCCGAGCTTGAGGATGCGGCAATGGCCGTCGATAGGACCACTCTCGGCCTTGCGGACGAAATTGATGTTGAGACTGGTGGTGACCGAAAGTGCATCCGGTCCGGCATGCGAGAGCACGCAGACATAGCCGCCTATGTCGGCCAGCGTGAACAGCGCCGAACCCGACACGGTGCCGCCGGGACGCAAATGGCGCTCGTCGGCATTGAGCCGCACGATGCAGCCGCCTGGAAACACCTCCAACGCCTCATAGAAGGTGAACTGGTCGTTGAGCTGCGGGAAAACGGTCGCCATCAGCGCGTTGATTTCGGCAGCCGTCAGCACGGGCTTGAGATTGCTGTGGGCAGGCATGGCGGTCTCTCGTTTGCGCCTGCCTGTTTGAGCGCAGCATGCCGTTTCTGGCAACAGCCATTCATTATGGCAGAAGCGGACGAGGGAGTTGGACGAAGCGAGACGGCATACTAGATTAGTCCATCATCGATCCGGAATCGCGGAGGAACGACCTATGGCCGAAATCGTCGCCATCAAGCCTGCCGTTGCCGAAGGGCCGGTCACCGCCCGGCTGGACAAGGGCGTGCTCCGCCTGACGCTCGCCAATCCGCCGGCTAATGCTCTTTCGCTTGCAGTGATGGCGGCGCTGATGGCGGAACTCGACCGCGCCAAGGCCGACAAATCCGTCCGCGTCATCGTGCTCGGGGCGGCCGGCAAAGTGTTCTGCGCCGGACACGACCTCAAGGAGTTGAGCGCGCACCGCGCCGATGCCGATCGCGGCAGGGGCTTCTTCGAAAAGACCTTTTCCGCCTGCGCTTCACTGATGCAGGCGATCGTTCGCCATCCTAAGCCGGTGATCGCCGAAGTCGACGGCCTGGCGACGGCGGCTGGATTGCAGTTGGTCGCCAGCTGCGATCTCGCCATCGCCTCGCACGAGGCGACCTTCTGCACGCCGGGTGTTAACATCGGCCTGTTCTGCTCGACGCCGATGGTGGCGCTGTCGCGCAACGTCTCGCGCAAGCACGCCATGGAGATGCTTTTGACCGGCGAGACGATCGATGCGGCAACCGCCAAGGAATTCGGCTTGGTCAACCGCGTCGTGCCGCGCGAATATCTGAATCAGATTGTCACCAAATACGCGCAAACCATTGCGTCCAAATCCTCCCTGGTCGTCAAGATCGGCAAGGAAGCCTTCTACGAACAGGCAGAAATGGGGTTGGCCGAGGCCTATGATTACACCGGACGCGTCATGGTCGAGAACATGCTGGCGCGCGACGCGGAAGAGGGCATCGGCGCCTTCATCGGAAAGCGCAAGCCGGAATGGCCGGAGGAATAGGAGGCGGATATGGAACCGCGCATCTCCATCATCACCATCGCCACCGACGATCTCGACCGTGCGACGCGCTTCTATGAGGCGATGGGCCTGACCCGCCATGCCGGGATCACCGACGGCGTTGCCTTCTTCCAGATGGGCGGCGCTATTCTTGGCTTGTTTCCGCGCCCAAGCGCCGAAGAGGATTCGGGCGTCAGCTTCTCGAAGGCGCCGTCGGCCGTCTACCTCGCCTACAACACCCGCTCTGACGCCGAGGTCGACGAAGTGCTTGCGGCGGCTGAGAAGGCCGGCGGCAAGATCGTCAAGCCGGCCGGGCGCGCCTTCTGGGGCGGCTGGTACGGCTATTTCGCCGATGCCGACGGGCATGTCTGGGAAGTCGCGCACAATCCGGCTTTTCCGATCGCGGAAGACGGATCGATTTCGCTGCCGGGCTGACGACGTTCTCCCTGGCCCATTGCAAGCCACTTGCTCGGCTGTTGGCACCTCACTCTGAAGCGCTGTATGACGAGGCATGAACCACGACGCCTACGACAACGCCTATATCGCCGGCATCCTCAATTCGGTGAAGACCATCGCCATGGTCGGCGCGTCGGCCAATGACGTGCGGCCGAGCTACTTTGTGCTGAAATATCTGCTCGGCAAGGGGTTTTCGGTGTTCCCGATCAATCCCGGCCAGGCTGGCAAGGCGATTCTAGGCCAGATGACCTATGCCAGACTCGCCGACGTTCCAGGACCTGTCGATATGGTCGACGTGTTTCGCGCTTCCGCTGCCGTGCCCGGCATTGTCGACGAGGTGCTGCGGCTCGATCCGCTGCCGAAGGTCATCTGGATGCAGCTTGGCATACGCCATGACGAGGCGGCCGCGCGCGCCGAAGCCGCCGGCATCAAGGTGGTGATGAACCGTTGCCCCAAGATCGAATATGGCAAGCTGTCCGGCGAGATCGGCTGGACCGGCGTCAATTCCGGCGTGCTGTCGTCGAAGAAGCCGCTGATGCGGCCGGGATTCCAGAGTTTCGGCGTTCGCCAGAAGTAGGTAGTGAATAGTGAATGGTGAATAGAAGGATTTTTCTGGAAGGCGGGCAAGGCGGCATATGAGCCGCTTGCAATCAAGGTGGCGCTGGCCGACTTTGCCATTCACCATTCACCATTCACCATTCACCATTCACCATTGAGGGAGGTTTTCGATGGCCCGCACGCCCGGTTTCAATACGCTCGCCGTCCATGCCGGCGCCAAGCCGGATCCGGCGACCGGCGCACGCGCGACGCCGATCTACCAGACCACCTCCTTCGTCTTCGACGATGCCGACCATGCCGCCTCGCTGTTCGGGCTGAAGGCGTTCGGCAATATCTACACCCGCATCATGAACCCGACGCAGGCGGTGCTGGAAGAGCGCATCGCGGCACTCGAAGGCGGCACGGCAGGCCTTGCCGTCGCCTCCGGTCATGCCGCGCAGGTGCTGGTCTTCCACAATCTGATGCAGCCCGGCGATAATTTCGTTTCCGCGACAAAGCTTTACGGCGGCTCGATCAACCAGTTCGGCCACGCCTTCAAGAATTTCGGCTGGCAGGTGCGCTGGGCCGACACCAGCGATATCTCGACCTTCGAGAGCCAGATCGACGACAGGACCAAGGCGATCTTCATCGAGAGCCTGGCTAACCCTGGCGGCGTCTTCGTCGATATCGAGAAGATCGGCGACATCGCCCGCAAGTACGGCCTGCCGCTGATCGTCGATAACACGCTGGCCTCGCCCTACCTGCTGCGGCCGATCGAGCATGGCGCCGACATCGTCGTGCATTCGCTGACCAAGTTCATCGGCGGCCACGGCAATTCCATCGGCGGCGCCATTGTCGACGGCGGCACCTTCGACTGGTCGAAGTCGGGCAAATATCCGATGCTGTCGGAGCCGCGCCCCGAATATGGCGGCCTCGTACTGCACGAAACCTTCGGCAATTTCGCTTTCGCCATTGCCGCCCGCGTGCTCGGCCTGCGCGACATCGGCGCGGCGATTTCGCCGTTCAATGCATTCCTGATCCTGACCGGTCTGGAAACCTTGCCGCTCAGGATGCAGCGCCACTGCGACAATGCGGCGGCGGTCGCCGGATGGCTTTCCAACCATCCCAAGGTCGCCTGGGTGTCCTATCCCGGCCTGCCCAGCGACAAGAACAATGCGCTGCAGAAGAAGTACTCGCCGCTTGGCGCCGGCGCGGTGTTCACATTCGGGCTGAAGGGCGGCTATGCGGCGGGCATCAAGTTCGTCGAGGCGCTCGAACTGTTCTCGCATCTGGCCAATGTCGGCGACACCAAGTCGCTGGTCATCCACCCTGCATCGACCACGCATCGCCAACTTTCCGACGAGCAGAAGATCAACGCCGGGGCGGGGCCGGACACGGTCAGGCTTTCGGTCGGCATCGAGGACGTCAACGACATCGTCGCCGATCTGGAACAGGCCCTCGCCAAGGTTTGATCGCCATGACCACGCCGAAATTTCTTTCCGTCGGCGTCGACACCGTCGAACCGGAACTTGGCGCACCAGCGCCGGATCGCCTGATGTCGGGCGATCCGAAATTCCGCACCTGGAATGTCGAGGAACAGGACGGCGGCCTCTATGCCGGCGTCTGGGAAGCAACGCCGGGCAAATGGCGCATCGAATATGACGAATGGGAGTTCTGCCACATCCTGTCAGGGGTTTCGGTGATCGCCGAAGACGGCGGGAAGGCGCGCACCATCGGGGCCGGAGACAGCTTCGTGCTGAGGCCGGGCTTCAAGGGAAGCTGGGAAGTGCTTGAAACGACCCGCAAGGAGTATGTGATCAAGCTTTGATCTCGCATAGCGCCGGACTTTACAAAAGGCGATCGATGTCCGCGTCGAAAAATCCGTATCGGCTCATCATGTCGCGGTGCCATGAAACTTCCCAGCAAATCATGACTGCCTCCGCTTCCGCGCTCCGACTAAAGGCCTCATTCAGGGTGAATGTGACCGTCACGTTCGATCCGTTTCCGGCCGCGGGCCGGTGTAGCGGAGAATCCATAGCCCCTGGTTCTTGTCAGTTATGTAAATGAAGCCGCGCCGGTCCACGACCACGTCCTCGGTCTGAACAACCAGCTTGTCTTCCGGCATAGGGCCGTAGCGTCGGACTGGCTCCGGCGGGATGAAGTAGCCGACCTCGCGCGGAAGCCGAGTATTCGAGACGTCATAGACCCTGAGCCCAGCGTTGAAGTGCGCGATATAGAACAGATCGCCTTGTTTCTGGACATCGGGATGATGCTGGTGGTGGTTGATGTTGTGCGGTCCGCGCCAGCCGCCACGAGTTGTGAAATCCGAATAGGGAGCGCCTTCGGGTGGCACTGGTTCGGGCAACAGCGACAGCAGAAAGGGTTCACTGGAATCGGAAATATCGACGATCGAAGCGTGATGCATCGGACCACGTCCATAGGTGACGTTCTCCGAATTGGCGAAGGCAATGCCGCGCTTTGGAATCGGCAGCACGCTATGCACACCGAAGCGCGAATGAAACGGAGGGCTGAAGCTCAGGCCGCCGACCTGCCTCGGCTGGGAGACGTCGCTAATATCGAGCACAACGATTCCCGCCGCACCATAAGGCAAACAGACAAGATCGCCAGTGACATAGGGCGGGCCGTGCAGCGAGACATCCTCGCCCGTGCTGGCGCAGAAGGCGCCGCACATGCATTGCGGCTTCAGTCGCAACCGGTAGCGATCGGCGGTCTCCTGGTCGGCGGCGGACTTCGCAGCCGCAAAGCTCTCGCCGCCGGCCTCGTGCTGGCCCGGCACCCACCAGCGTCCGGCTTCGCGCGGATTCGAGCGATCCGAAATATCGAGGATGACGTAGATGTTGCCCCTGTAGCCCGGCATGCCGGCGGCAAGGTGGACATAACGTCCACCGGGATAGAGGTTGCGATGCGTGCCGTTTCCGCCGGTGCGGTACTGACTGAGTTGTTTCGGATTGATGGGGTCCGCGATATCCCAGATCAGAACGCCTTCGCCGAACGGTGCGTCGGGGTCACCGCCGAAATTAGCAAAGGGCTTTTCGAGGGCGGTCACCATCGTGTCGCCGGACAAATCTATTTGTAGAGTCCAAGTATTCGTGCCGAGATAGGGCACGAACTTGACCGTCTCGGGCTTGGCCGGGTCGGTCACGTCCACGATGCTCCAGCCGGAGTGCCAGAAGTGCCCAGTGTAGAGATACCAACGTTCGCCAACCTGCCTGATCGCCATTTTGAAGGCTGGGCGATGATCGAGATCGGTATAGCCCACTGCTTCGACATTGTGGGCGAAAGCGCCAGGGGGCGCTGGCGACGAAGCTGGAACGGGTTGGCCAAGGGCCTCGCAGACAAGACCGGATTGAGATGTCGCGGCGATTGTCGCGCCGATGAGTGGCACTTTCAGCATCTGGCGGCGTGAAATCTCGGAATTTTTCAAAGCGCGTCTCCCGGATTTTGCAGCTTTCCGGATTTTGCAGATTCCGATACTTTCCGTCCAATATCGTTTGAGCCATGGAAGGCTGAAGATGAACCACAAGCTGATGCAGTCCTTCATGGCCGTCGCCGAAGAGCTGCATTTCGGGCGCGCGGCAGCGCGCTTGCATATCTCACAGCCGCCCCTGACAAAGCAGATCCAGCAACTGGAACAGGCGATGGGTGTGCGCTTGCTGGAACGCACCAAGCGCAAAGTCGAACTGACTGCGGCGGGGCGTGTGTTCCTTGATGAGGTTAGGGCCGTGCTTCAGCAGACAGAGCAGGCGGTGGAGCTTGCTCGCAAAGCCGATCGTGGCGAAACCGGCCATCTTGCTGTCGGATTCATCGACGCGGCTATCTACAGCGTGGTGCCTTCTGTCGTCCAACGCTTCACCAAGCGCTATCCCGAGGTCGAGTTGAGCCTGACCGACCTGCGCATTCCCAATCAAGTCAGGGCTGTGGCCGAACGCCAGCTCGATATCGGTTTTGTTCATCCTCCCGTCGTTCACAACGCATTGAATGTCGAAAGCATACTGGTCGAACCCCTGATCGTGGCCTTGCCGGAAACGCATCGGTTGGCCTCGGAAGCAGAGGTCGCGCTGGCCGACCTGGCCTCCGAAGCGTTGATTCAGTTCCCGCGCAGCATCAATCCATCCCTCTATGACGAGATCGTCGGGCTGTGCCGTTCATCCGGGTTCAGCCCGAGGATCGTTCGAGAAGCAACGCCGAAGCAGACAATCATCGGACTTGTATCCGTCGGGCTGGGCGTCTCGTTGCTGCCCGCTTGTCTGCAAAATTTGCGCCGGCACGGCGTCGTTTATCGCCCCATCCAGGGACGAACCTTGTCCATCGACACTTCAATCATCTACCGGCATGAACAACCCTCGCCGGTGCTGAAGGCCTTCCTCGATATCGTCCGCGAGACGACTCTAACAGAGTCAAATCCGGTCTCTCTTTAAGCTTCATGAGCGAATTTCTGTCGGCATCCGGGATTGTCAGTGTGAGGTCCTGCTTCCGGTAGCTTCATCGTTCGAGCAGCGATTATTTGGCACTCGCGACCTTGAGATGTTACCTATTTGACCGGAATTCGCCGGAGCAGGCTTTCGAAGCCTGTCGTCGGAAGCCGTCCTCAGATTCTGACGGCGAGCGTTTCCAGGCCGTGGAAATGATAGGTGTCGCGGAAGCGCGGCTGTTCGGCAAGATGCAGCTGCGGTAGCCGGTCGAACAAGGTTTTCAGCGACACCCGCAGTTCGAGCCGGGCGAGCGGCGCGCCGATGCAGAAATGGATGCCGGCGCCGAACGATACGTTCTTCTGGTCGGCACGGTCCGGCCTGAAGGCGAGGGGCTCGGCAAACGCAGTAGGGTCGCGATTGGCCATGCCGAGCAACAGCCCGATCGTCTCGCCAGGCTGGACGATGATCCCCGGCCCGGCCTCGACCTCCTGATAGGCATAGCGCGTGAACATGTGCAGCGGCGCGTCGAAGCGCAGGCACTCTTCGACCGTCGCGGCTGTTGCTTCCGGTGAGGCGAAGAAGCGGCGCGGGTCGCCGCCTTGCGCAAGGATCGAGCGCACCGCATTGCCGGTCTGGTGGACAGTTGCCTCATGGCCGGCATTGAGCAAAAGGATGGCCGAGGATACCAGCTCGTCCTCCGACAGTTTCTGACCGTCCTCCTGTGCCCCAATCAGCAGCGACAGAAGATCCTCGCCCGGCCTCTTTCGCCGCTCGGCGACGTAGCCGCGCAGAAAATCGGAAAAGTCGCGCGCGGCGCGATTGGCCGTGTCCTCCGTCTCGCGGGTGCGGCCATGCATGTACATGGCGACCATCCGATGCGACCAGTCGAGCAGCTGCGGCCCCATCTCGACCGGCACGCCTAGCATCTCGGCAATGATGGTGATCGGCAAGGGAGCGGCGAAGGCCGTCAGCAGGTCGACTTCCCCTGGTTCGAAACGGTCGATCAGTTCGTTGGCCAACGTCTCGACGCGCGGCCTGAGCCGCTCGACCTGGCGCGAGACGAAGGCGCGGTTGACCAGCGTTCTGAGCCGTGTGTGGACGGGCGGCTCCAACTCCAGCATCGAATTGGCCTCGACACCGTCGAAGGCGCTGAGATGCGTGCGGTCCTGGCCGATGCCCCGGCTGTCCGGAATGCCGGCCGGGTTCTGGCGGCCGAAGCGGCGATCGCGCAGCAGTCGGTTGACGTCGTCGAAGCCGCCAAAACACCAGAAACCAAATTCTTCCCAGAAGAAGGCGTTCGATGCGCCATGCAGGAAGGCGTAGGCTTCATATGGGTCCTGGAAAAAAGCCGGTTCGTGCGGATCGAGCCGCAGGCGGCGGGAGGCTGGATCAAAGGCAAGATAGGGCGGCTTCAATTCGGTCATGCCAGATCATTAGCGCGGCTTGCCAGTCTGGTGCCAGACCGTATGTTGGCCCTCCCGTGAGGTGAGCCGCCGAAGCGGTTGCGGAAGGACGGTTTTCATGAATGTGATCGTGGTCGGTGCAGGCATTGCCGGGCTTTCCACGGCCTGGTCGCTGGTCAAGGCCGGGCACCTCGTCTCGATCGTCGAGCAGGGACCGATCCCCAATCCGCTCGCCGCCTCCGGCGACCATCATCGCATCATCCGCCGCGCCTACCGGGCCGGAACGGGCTACGGCCGGCTGATCACCGAAGCCTATGAAGCCTGGGATGAGATGTGGGCCGATCTCGGTGAAAGCCATCTCGATCCGCGCGGCTTCATCTGCATTTCGCGCCAGCCGGGAGACGAGGCCGAGGAATACCGAGAAGGCATGGAAGCCGGGAACTACCCGTTCGAATTGTTCGAGCCGGATGCCGCGGTCGAACGCTGGCCGTTCCTAGAACCTGGTTCATTCCGCTATGCGTATTTTTCGCCGGACGGCGGCGCGCTGCACTGCCGCAAGATCGCTGCCGGCCTCGCCAGGTGGCTGCGCGCGAACGGCGCCAATGTCTATGAGAACAGCAAGGTGGTCGAGATCGACGCCGAGGCCGGGCATGTCGTGCTGGCGGGCGGCGAAACGATGCAGGCCGACCGGATCGTCGTCGCTGCCGGCGCCTGGGTGCTAAAACTGTTCCCGGAGCTGGATGGCGAGCTGAAAACCTGGCGCACCGCGCTCGCCTATGTCGAACCGCCGGCGGACCTGAAAGCGGTCTGGCAGGCAGCACCGGTCGTCCTCAACATCGGCGGCACTGTCGACGGCTACGCCATCCCGCCGACAGGCGGCGCCGGCATGAAATTCGGCTCGGGCCTGCACAGGGTGCCGACCAGCGATGCAGACTGGAACCGTCAGCCGGTGCCGGGCGAGGGCGAGGCGATCCGCAACCTGTTTTCACCGCCGATTGCCCATATCGAGGAGTATAAGGTCACCGAGGTGGTCACCTGCGCCTACACCTTCACCGCCGACGAGAAATTCCTGGCTCACCAGAAAGGCAGATGCCTGGTCGTCTCGGCCTGCTCCGGCCACGGCTACAAGTTCGGCGCGGCAGTCGGCAGAAGGGTTGCGGCCTACGTCGGCAACGGCGATGTCGACGGCCTGAAGAAATGGCTCAGGGCGGAGGTGGCCTGAGCGCTAATACTGGCAATGCCTCGGAATATGCACGCGGCGCCAGCTGGATGAGCCCTCCCTGACCACCACGCGGCGGGCCACTGTCTGATAGGACGCCGGAATGTCGATGATGCGCCGTTGCTCCGGCCGCACGAGAACCTCTTCGGCGACGCTCTCGTATTCGGCGGGGAGGACAACGCGCCGCCGGCGTTCCGGCTCAACCACGACGATCTCGGCCATGCGTTCATAGCGCGCCTTGTGCCTGACCTTGCACAGCACCTTGCGGCCATTGATGATGCGCCATTCCCAGGAATAGCCGCCGTCATTGACCCTCACGGACCGGTAGATGGTGCGGGTGATGGCGGGCACGGTCTCGTAGCTAACGCGCGCCGGCGCGATCTGCACCACGCGCTCACGCGTCCCGTAGATCGGCGCTTCATACTGCACCTGCTGGCCGGCTGGGCTGACGAGCACATCCTCGTAGACGGTGTCGTAGACGGCCGGCCGGTTAACCTGCTCGTAGCATTCGACCGAGCGTCCGCCGGCAGCCGTTTCGGACGCCATGCCGAGAACGCTGATGCCGGTAAGGGCCAAGGAAGCAACTTTCTTGATCATCGCACTCCCCCTGTTTGAACTGCGTGAAGCGAGTTCAACGTTGAATTGTAGGGTAAGCCGTGGCCGGAAAAAGCGGTTTCACCACTTTTCGTTAAGCGATGCGGTTAAGAAACTGCTAAACAACGGCCAAGCATGAGCGCCCCTTCCCACGGCAGGAGAGGGGCTGCCGGCACGGCGACAGGCGAAACTGGTTTGGAAACCTTGATTCGACTTAACCGGATGGCTAGGAGAGGCGGCCTTGCGCTAGGGTGAGCCGGCATCCTATTTACACAATAACGATCCAGAACCGATTCTGCCCGATTGCAAATCTCCGGCGCCGGAATCCCATCATCAAAAAGGGATAGTCCATGAAGAACCCCGTCGAAACCTACATGAACCTCGTTCCGATGGTGGTCGAACAGACCAATCGCGGCGAGCGGGCCTACGACATTTTCTCGCGGCTCCTCAAGGAGCGCATCATTTTCATCACCGGCCCGGTCGAGGATGGCATGGCGACGCTGGTCTGCGCGCAGCTGCTGTTCCTCGAGGCGGAGAATCCGAAGAAGGAAATCAACCTCTATATCAACTCGCCCGGCGGCGTCGTCACCTCCGGCATGGCGATCTATGACACCATGCAGTTCATCAAGCCTGCCGTGTCGACGCTCTGCATCGGTCAGGCCGCCTCGATGGGCTCGCTGCTCTTGACGGCGGGCCACAAGGACATGCGCTTTGCCACGCCGAACGCCCGCATCATGGTCCACCAGCCTTCCGGCGGCTTCCAGGGCCAGGCTTCCGACATCGAGCGCCATGCCCAGGACATCATCAAGCTGAAGCGTCGCCTCAACGAGGTTTACGTCAAGCACACCGGCAAGAGCTACGATGAGATTGAAAAAACGCTCGACCGTGACCATTTCATGACTGCCGACGAGGCCAGGGATTTCGGCCTCATCGACAAGGTCATTTCGTCACGTGAGCCGGTCGAAGGTATTGCCTTATAGGCCCGCGGTGGCCCTGCGGTGGCAATGAGTGGCGGGATCACGCGCTTTTGGCGCAGCTTGCGGCATTTCGGCCACAATTGGCTGTTCCCTCGACGGGTGCAATTGCCTACGTTAAGGCTATGTTGATTTTCGACGGCTTAGCTTTGCGTGGGGTTGTTCGAATCATTGCCCCGTTTTCCGATTTGTGTTTCGTACGGAATGCGTTGCGGGAGCCGGGGCACTGGCGGCAGCGGATTCCCGCGATAGATTGAATATGCGCCCTTTCAACCAGACCATCGGCGGGCGGCCATGAAAGGACAGGAAAATGAGCAAGGTCGGCAACAACAGCGGTGATTCCAAGAACACGCTTTATTGCTCGTTTTGCGGCAAAAGCCAGCACGAAGTGCGCAAGCTGATCGCCGGGCCGACGGTGTTCATCTGCGACGAATGCGTCGAACTGTGCATGGACATCATCCGCGAGGAGAACAAGACCTCGATGGTGAAGTCGCGCGAGGGCGTGCCGACCCCGCAGGAAATCCTCAAGGTTCTCGACGACTACGTCATCGGCCAGCCCTACGCCAAGCGCGTGCTGTCGGTGGCCGTCCACAACCACTACAAGCGCCTCGCCCATGCCGGCAAGAACAACGACGTCGAACTGGCGAAGTCGAACATCCTGCTGATCGGCCCGACCGGCTGCGGCAAGACGCTGCTGGCGCAGACGCTGGCCCGCATCATCGACGTCCCCTTCACCATGGCCGACGCGACGACGCTGACCGAGGCCGGCTATGTCGGCGAGGATGTCGAGAACATCATCCTGAAGCTGTTGCAGTCGGCCGACTACAATGTCGAGCGCGCCCAGCGCGGCATCGTCTATATCGACGAGATCGACAAGATCTCGCGCAAGTCGGACAATCCCTCGATCACCCGCGACGTCTCGGGCGAGGGCGTGCAGCAGGCACTTTTGAAGATCATGGAAGGCACTGTCGCCTCCGTGCCGCCGCAGGGCGGCAGGAAGCATCCGCAGCAGGAATTCCTGCAGGTCGACACCGCCAACATCCTGTTCATCTGCGGTGGCGCTTTCGCCGGCCTGGACAAGATCATCTCGGATCGCGGCAGGAAGACCTCGATCGGTTTCGGCGCCATCGTCGCTTCGCCCGAGGATCGCCGCACCGGCGATGTTTTCCGCCTGGTCGAGCCTGAGGATCTCTTGAAGTTCGGCCTCATTCCAGAGTTCGTCGGCCGTCTGCCTGTCCTGGCGACGCTGGAGGACCTCGACGAGCCGGCGCTGATCCAGATCCTGACCGAGCCGAAGAACGCGCTGGTCAAGCAGTATCAGCGGCTGTTCGAGATGGAGAATGTCGACCTGACCTTCCACGAGAACGCGCTCTCGGCGATCGCCAAGCGCGCCATCGAACGCAAGACCGGCGCGCGCGGCCTTCGTTCGATCATGGAAGCGATCCTGCTCGACACCATGTTCGAGCTGCCGGCGCTGGAAGGCGTGCGCGAAGTGGTTATTTCGGAAGAGGTGGTGTCAGGCAACGCCCGGCCGCTCTACATCTATTCCGAGCAGAAGGAAAAGAAGGGCAACGTCAGCGCCTGACGTGAGCCGGCAATGGATTTTTTTTCCGAAACGGCGCCGCAGGGCGCCGTTTTGCTGTCGCACACCGCATGTGGCGCCGCCTAATGGCTGCGGATTGGAGGGACGGACCGTGTTGACCCTTGATCTTTACCCCCTGTGCCTCCAACTAATGGCAGAAGGCCGTGGTGCCGAATTCTGTGCTGTAAAACTCCCGTCACAAACGGTGGTAGGCGGAACGATCCCCGGTCGTTAATATGAGATTCGCGGTTGGCCGATTGGCGGCCGCGACATGAAAGGTTGGACAATGGCCAAATTATCCAAGGCTCCCAGCGACGGCGTCTTCGCAGTCCTCCCACTGCGCGACATCGTGGTGTTCCCGCACATGATCGTTCCGCTCTTTGTCGGGCGTGAAAAATCGATCAAGGCGCTGGAAGAAGTGATGGGTCAGGAAAAGCAGATCCTGCTTGCGACCCAGATGAATGCCGCCGACGACGATCCGGAGCCCGATGCCATCTTTGACATCGGTACGCTCGCCAACGTGCTGCAATTGCTGAAACTGCCGGACGGCACCGTGAAGGTCCTGGTCGAAGGTGCCTCGCGCGCGAAAATCGTCGCGTTCACCGACCGTCCCGATTTCCATGAAGCCCGTGCTGCGGCGCTGGTCGAACCGGAGGAGGAAGAGGTCGAGGTCGAGGCGCTGGCCCGTTCCGTCGTCACCGACTTCGAGAACTACGTCAAGCTGAACAAGAAGATCTCGCCCGAAGTGGTGGGTGCCGCCAGCCAGATCGACGACTATTCCAAGCTCGCCGACACGGTCGCTTCGCATCTTGCCATCAAGATCCCCGAGAAGCAGGAGATGCTCGCCACGCTGTCCGTCAAGGAACGGCTGGAAAAGGCGATGGGCTTCATGGAAGCCGAAATCTCGGTGCTGCAGGTGGAGAAGCGTATCCGCTCGCGCGTCAAGCGCCAGATGGAGAAGACGCAGCGCGAATACTACCTCAACGAGCAGATGAAGGCGATCCAGAAGGAGCTCGGCGAGGGCGAGGACGGCCGCGACGAGGCCGCCGAGATCGAGGCGCGCATCAAGAAGACCAAGCTCTCCAAGGAGGCCCGCGAAAAGGCGGAAGCCGAACTGAAGAAGCTGCGGACGATGTCGCCGATGTCGGCTGAATCGACCGTCGTGCGCAACTATCTCGACTGGCTGCTGTCGATCCCGTGGGGCAGGAACTCCAAGGTCAAGCAGGATCTGGCCTTTGCCCAGAACGTGCTCGATACCGACCATTTCGGCCTCGACAAGGTCAAGGACCGCATCGTCGAATACCTCGCCGTGCAGAGCCGCCAGAAGAAGCTGAAGGGGCCGATCCTGTGCCTCGTCGGACCTCCCGGCGTCGGCAAGACCTCGCTTGGCAAGTCGATCGCCAAGGCGACCGGCCGCGAGTTCATCCGCATGGCGCTGGGCGGCGTGCGCGACGAGGCCGAGATCCGCGGTCACCGCCGCACCTATATCGGCTCGATGCCCGGCAAGGTCATTCAGTCGATGAAGAAGGCGAAGAAATCCAACCCGCTCTTCCTGCTCGACGAGATCGACAAGATGGGCCAGGATTTCCGCGGCGATCCGTCATCGGCTTTGCTCGAGGTGCTCGATCCCGAGCAGAACTCGACGTTCATGGACCATTACCTCGAGGTCGAATACGACCTGTCGAGCGTGATGTTCGTGACGACGGCGAACACGCTGAACATCCCTGCGCCCTTGATGGACCGCATGGAGATCATCCGTATCGCCGGCTACACCGAGGACGAGAAGATCGAGATCGCCAAGCGTCACCTGATGCCCAAGGTGATCCGCGACCACGCGTTGCAGCCGAAGGAATTCTCCGTCGGCGAGGACGCGATCCGCGGCATCATCCAGACCTACACCCGTGAAGCGGGCGTCAGGAGCCTGGAGCGCGAGCTGATGAAGCTCGGGCGCAAGGCGGTGACCGAGATCCTGAAGACGAAGAAGAAGACGATCGACATCACGGCGGATAATCTTGCCGATTACCTTGGTGTTCCGCGCTTCCGCTTCGGCCAGGTCGAGAGCGACGATCAGGTCGGCGTGGTCACCGGGCTCGCCTGGACGGAAGTCGGCGGCGAGCTGTTGACGGTGGAAGGTGTCATGATGCCCGGCAAGGGCCGCATGACCGTGACCGGCAATCTGCGCGACGTGATGAAGGAATCGATTTCGGCGGCGGCGTCCTATGTCCGCTCGCGGGCCATCGATTTCGGCGTCGAGCCGCCGCTGTTCGACAAGCGCGATATCCACGTCCACGTGCCGGAAGGCGCAACGCCCAAGGACGGACCGTCGGCTGGCGTGGCGATGGCGACGGCGATCGTCTCGGTGCTGACCGGAATCCCGGTCAAGGCCGATGTGGCGATGACCGGCGAGATCACGCTGCGCGGCAGGGTGCTGCCGATCGGCGGCCTCAAGGAGAAGCTGCTTGCCGCACTTCGCGGCGGCATCAAGAAGGTGCTGATCCCGGAAGAGAACGCCAAGGATCTGGCGGAGATTCCGGAGAACGTGAAGAGCGGCATGGAGATCATTCCGGTCTCACGGGTTGGCGAAGTGTTGCGCCATGCGCTGGTGCGCATGCCGGAACCGATCCAGTGGGTTGAACCCGTCAATGCGCCGGCCGTGGTCGATGTCGGGGACGAAGCTGGTAAATCGCTGGCGCATTAGCTCTTGCTAAAGTTGCAATGCACAAAGAGAGAGCCGGGCCTTGAGCCCGGCTTTTTCATGTGAAGAACCCCGGATTTCCGGGCTTTTTTCAACTTTCGTGGCGCTTTTCGACTTGGTTGCCGGAGCGCTTCTTTCTAAAGTCCGTTTCCTGCCGGATGAGTCGAGCGTTCCGGTTTTCTCATGGAAGGGAATTTTTATGAACAAGAACGAACTGGTGTCCGCTGTCGCCGATGCCGCGAGTATTTCGAAGGGTGACGCGCAGTCGGCGGTTGATGCGGTGTTTTCCGTCATCACCGGCGAACTGAAAAAGGGCGGCGATGTCCGGCTTGTCGGCTTCGGAAATTTCACCGTGTCACAACGCGCCGCGTCGACCGGCCGCAATCCGCAGACCGGTGCGGAAGTGAAGATCCCGGCGCGCACCGTGCCGAAGTTCTCGGCCGGCAAGGGCCTCAAGGACGCGGTCAACTAAGCGCCTCCTTAAGTCTTTCAGAGAAAAGAAAAGCCGGTATATCCGGTTTTTCTTTTCTGTGCCCGCAGCGTCGTTGGAAAGGCGGCACTATGCCGTCGGCGCATCCGCGCGCATCAAGCCTTCTGTCTTGAGATCGGCCCACAGCGCCGGTGGCGGTTTCGCGTCGAGCAGCGAGCGATTGCTTTCGACTTCGCCCGGCCGCTGGCCGCCGGGGATTACCGAGACGACGGAAGGATGCAGCAGCGGGAACTGCAGCGCCGCCTCGATCAGGCGCACGCCGTGGCGCTTGCAGACGGCCTCGATGCGGGTGACGCGGTCGATGATGTCCTGCGGCGCCTCCGAATAATTGTAGTAGGCGCCGGGCTTCGGCCCGGTTGCCAGGATGCCGGAATTGTACGGCCCGCCGAGAACGATGCCGATGCCGCGTTGCTGGCATAGCGGCAGGAAAGACTGCAGCGCTTCCTGCTCCAGCAGCGTGTAACGCCCGGCAAGCAGGAACAGATCGAAATCGCCGCGCTCGGCCAGCGTCTGGGCAACCGGCCACTCGTTGATGCCGCCGCCGAACGCCTTGATCACGCCCTGGTCGCGCAATGCCAGCAATCCGTAATAGCCGGAGCTCATGAATTCCTGGATGCGCTGGTCCGAGGCTTCCTTGCTGCCATGGGTGAAGATGTCGACATCGTGCACGAAGAGGATGTCGATGCGGTCAACGCCGAGCCGTTCCAGCGAGGCTTCGAAGGAGCGCATGACGCCGTCATAGCTGTAATCGTAGACCTCGCGGCGCGATGGGGTGTCGAAGAATTTGCCGATGCCGGTGCGCTGTTCCGGCGGGCAGGCGCGCATGATGCGCCCGACTTTGCTGGACAGCACGTAGTCGTCACGCTTCTTCGAACGCAGGAACGGATTGAGCCGCGTTTCGGCAAGGCCCAGCCCATAGAGCGGCGCGGTATCGTAGTAGCGGCAGCCGACCCGCCATGCCGCCTCCAGCGTAGCATTGGCATCCTCATCGGATACGGCGCGATAAAGATTGCCGAGCGGCGCAGTGCCGAAGCCGAGCTCGGTGAAGGTGATGCCGCCATTGCCGATGCGGTCGAAATGCCGTGTCTCCATAGGCCGTCGTTTCCTCATTTGCGATTTGCCGTGACACTATCACGGCTGTGGCGCATCAAAAGCTCTGTGTGTCGTTGGACACCGATTTTCGCGGTGATAGCATGAGTGAAAACAAGCTGTTCGGGGCAGATGTGACTGACATATTCAAGTGGTTCTCCGGCACCTGCAAGCTGGTGCAAATGTCATGACGGACGTCGGCGAAAACCTGTTTGGGATTGCGCTGAACGAGCTTGGCACCGTGCTGGAGCGTATCGACGCAAGCCGCATCGACGCCGCTTGCGCCATCCTGGCTGGCGCGAAAAAGATCGTCACCTATGGCTGCGGCCGCGAGGCGCTGCAGGTCAAGGGTTTTGCCATGCGGCTCTACCATCTCGGTCTGCCGGTGTCGGTCGTCGGCGACATGACCACGCCGCCGCTGGGCGAGGGCGATGTCTTCCTCGCAAGTTCCGGCCCGGGTGAGACGTCGACGGTGCTGACCTTGATGCAGGTCGCGCGCGAGGCCGGTGCCACAGTCCTGCTGCTCACCGCGCAAGCCGACAGCACTGCCGCGAAGCTGGCCGACTTCACACTGCTTATCCCGGCTCAGACCATGGCCGACGACCAGGACCCTGAAAAGACATCCGTCCTGCCGATGGGCTCGGTTTTCGAAGGCGCGCTGTTCGTCCTCTTCGAAGTGATGGTGCTGAAGCTCAGGGATCTGACCGGCGTCTCGCCGGGAGCGATGCGCGCCCGCCACACCAATATGGAGTAGGTGTCATGCGCTACGAATTGATGCTGCCGCACCAGATCCGCAAGGCGATCGCCGAGAACCGGCCGGTCGTGTTGCCGCTCGGTGTGCTCGAATATCACGGCGAGCACATGGCCGTCGGAATGGACACGCTGGCGGTGGTCAAGAGCTTGGAACTGTTCGAAAAAGAAGCAGAGATCGTCATTCTGCCACCCTTCCATTACGGCGCGGCGAGCTATGCTGTTGCAGCACCGGAAGGCAGTGGTTCGGTGCAGGTCGGCGGCAATGTGCTGGCGCCATTTGCGGAAGAACTGTTCTACAGCCTGCTGCGCATCGGCTTCCGCAACATCCACGCCATCATTCACCACCAGACCGAAAATTTTGCCGCCGGCATGCCGACCGATCTCGCCTTCAAGGCTGCCGGCCGGCAGGCGATCTTCCGCTTCCTGGAGAAAGAACGTGGCGAAGGCTGGTGGGGCGCTCCGGCGATGGCCGACTATTATGCCGAGCACGCCGAGGGCAGCAATTTCTTCAACTGGGTGCAGGTGCATCCGCTGATGCCGGCTTCAATGCACAGCCGGTACCCGTTCGACCATGCCGGCACCGGCGAGACGTCACTGATGCTGGCGCTGTGCCCGGAAGCGGTCGATGCCGGCCGCTTCGCCGACAACACCGGCTGGTACACGGCAAGTGCGCCCGAAGCCTCGGCGGAATTGGGGCAAAAAGGGGTTGCCATGATCCTCGAGCATTTGCGGGCAACACTTTCGGGTTAGCGCGCTTTTCCCTTCTCCCACAACAAGGGGAGAAGGGAGAGCCGGCGCAGTTATTTCACCGCGCCCGCTGTCATGCCCATGATCAGGTAACGCTCGAGCGCGATGCCGATGACGGCGAGCGGTGTGATGGCGGCGGTGGCAAGCGCTGCCATCGACCACCAGTTGATGCCTTGTGAGCCGGTCTGGCTGGCCACCATGACAGGAATGGTCTTTGCGTCGGTCGAGGTCAAAAGCGCGGCGAAGAAATACTCGTTCCAGCACAGCACCATCGCCAGGATGAAGGCGGCGACCATGCCCGGCAGCGCGATCGGCATGACGATGCGCAAGAAGGCGCCCCAGATCGACAGGCCGTCGACGAGTGCTGCCTCCTCCAACTCCACCGGGATGGAGTTGAACTGGTCGCGCATGATCCAGATGACGATCGGCAGCACCATCAGCGTGTAGAGCAGGATCAGCCCGACGCGCGTGTCGAGCAGGCCGACCTCGCGGTAAAGCACGAGGAAGGGCAGGGCCAAAACCACCGGCGGCAGGATCAGCTGAGACAGGAAGAAGAAGGAAATGTCCTCGTTCCTGAACCAGGCGAACTTGTAACGATAGCGGGTCAGCCCGTAGGCGGCGAGGCTGCCGATGACGATGGCGAGGGTCGACGCGCCGACCGAAGTGATGACCGAATTCATGAAACGCTTGATGAATTCGTCGCGCACAGTCGATGTCCGAAAGATCGAGTCCGGCGACAGGCCGAGCGAACGCCAGCCCTTCCAGTCGGGTTTGAAGTCGACAAACGGGATCAGATGGCCCTGGGTGACGTCGACCGCGGTCTTGAACGAGGTGGTTATCGTCCAATAGATCGGGAACAGGCAGATGAAAGCCCAGAAGATGAGGGCGCCGTAGATGAAGACGCGGTTGGCGAAGAACGCCGCCGGCGAGCGGATTTCGGAGGCGGCAAAGTCGGTGGTTTGAACGCTCATCTTGCCGGCCCGATCAGTTGACGTTGCGCACGAAGCGGCTGGCGAACTTCAGCAGCCAGGTCACGAACACGATGATGATGATCAAATAGGCCATCGCCAGCATCGTGCCGTAGCCGACGTTCGAGCGGTCGCGATATTCGCGGTAGATGAAACTGGACACCGAATCGGTCGCGCCGCCCGGCCCGCCGGAGGTGACGGTGATGATGATGTCGGCGAGCTTCAGCTTGAAGATGATGCGCAGGATGACCGCTGTCACCGACACCGGCAGCATCAGCGGGAAGGTGACCTGCCAGAAGGTCTGCCAGGCAGTCGCGCCATCGACACGCGCTGCCTCGAGCACCTCGCGCGACATCGCCTGCAGGCCGGCGAGCAGCATGATCATCATGAACGGGATGAACGTCCACGCGTCGAGCACCATGATCGAGATGCGGGCGGTGATCGGGTTGGAGAAGAAGGCCGGGTTTTCCCAGCCGAGATGGCGCGCCAGTGTCGCGGCCGGCCCGAAGCGGTATTCCATCAGCGACTTGCCGATCATCCACGACACCGCCACCGGTGACAGCATCAGGGGCATGAGAAAGACGACGCGGAAGAATTTTCGCGCCCGGATCTGCGCGTTGAGCAGCAGCGCCAGGCCAAAGGCGATGACATATTCGACGAACACCGCCAGCACGTAGAGCACCATGTTGAACAGCGCGTTGCGATAATAGGCGTCGTTCAGCATCTGCCAGAAATTGTCGAGCCCGTTGAACTGCCGTCCGCTGAAGGAACTGAGGTTCCAGTCGGTCAGCGCGATATAGAAGCCGAACAGCGTCGGGAAGATCACCATGGCAATGGTAAACAGCAGCGCCGGCAGCAGGAACATCGCGCGCTGGCCGTCCTCGCCGCGCGTCAGTACCTGGCCGATGCCGAGCGCGACACCCCACAGCACGTAGGCGTAGACCACCGGCCGCCAGGTCTCGAAGCCGATAGTGTCGACCTCGCTCTTGTAGAGGATTTGCAGTGCGATCACCGCCAGAAGGCCGAGCGTCGCAGCAGCCATCAGAGCCCAGCCAAGCCGTTTGCGGCTCCGCGGTATCAGGTCGGATGGCACGGCGCCTGCCGGCCATTCACTTGTCGACAAAGTCTGGTCAGCCAGGGTCCGGTCAGCCACGCGTTCTTGCCCGTTCACAGGAGGCTCGATGACCGGCCGAGCCGGTCGAGGCCAAGTCGGTCAAGGTGAGGTCCGGCGGCTGTGCGCCGCCGAACCAGTTTCACTATCTCAGCCTACATGCCGAGCGAGGCCTTGTAGAGCTTGACCTGTTTGTCGCGGCCGATCTGGTCGGTCAGCTTCTCCCAGGCGGCTGCGATGGCGTCGGCGCCTTCCTGCGCCTTCATCTTGCCGGCAAAGGTGTTGGCCAAAATGTCCTCGGCGGCGCTGTAGTACTGGAAGATGCCGGGGATGCGCGGCTCGATCGCCGCGTTCGGATGGTTGTAGCTGTCGGCTTCCGACTTCAGATACGAGGTGATGAACGCCTCGTCGTAGCCCGCCGCCACCCATTCCGGAATGTTGAAATGCGAGTTGCGATAGGGCTGGAAACCCGACGGATAGGCCGCGCACCAGAGCGACAGGTCCTTGCCGCCGAGATGGGCAGCGGCAGACCATGCCGCCTTCTTCTTCTTTTCGTCGCTGTCGACGCGGGCCATGACATAAACGCCCCAGCCGAGATAGGCGCAGTTCGGTGCATGGTTCGGGCCGCTGGCGAGCTTGTCCCACTGGCCGGTCTTGGAGTTGTAGACATCGTCCGAGCCCGGCAGGATCGAGAAGCCGGTGATGTCGCCGACGACCGAGGAATCGTTGGTCTTGACGTTCGAACCGACGTCGCCCCACCAGGTAACCATCGAACCGGTGCCTGCCAAGAATTGCTGGAAGGCGGTGGTGTTCGGGTCGGCGTTGATCTGGTCGGCAGGTTCGGAGGGCAGGGCATCGATGACGTCCTGGATCGCCCGCACCCATGCCGGATTGTTGACGCGCGGCTTCATCGTGTCGGCATCGAACAGCCAGGCCTTGTCGTCGGGATGCTTGGCGTAGGCGCTGGCGCGGCTGCCGAGGAAATAAAAGCCGAAACCGCCCCAGGGCTTGGGCGCATCGAGATAGCCAAAGACATCCTGGCCCTTCACCTGCTTGCCCTTGAGGAATTTCGTCACCGCCTGCACCTGCTGCCAGGTCTTCGGCACGCCCCATTCGCCTTCTCCGCCGCCGTCCTTCCAGGCCTTGGCGAGGTCGGCATCGGCAAACACGTCGGTGCGGTAGTTGAAGTTATGCGCGTCGCCGTCAACGGTCACGCGATATTGCTTGCCGTCCCATGTGCCCACCGGCGGCTGCAGATAGGCCACGACATCCTTCATGTCGATCTGGTCCTTGACCCAGTCCGGCATCTCGGAGGTGAGACCCTTGCCGCAGACGTCGCCTTCGAACGGTGCCCCCATTTCGATGATGTCGAAATCGACGGTGCCGGTCGCGATCGACTGCTGCAGGCGGGCGTTGTAGTCAGCCTGCGCCAGGTCGATCCAGTTGATCTTGGCGCCGGTATAGGTCTCCCACGGCTTCAGGAAGCCGCGAAACAGCACATTGTGCAGGTTCTGGTTGTTGAGGCCCATGAAGGTGAGTTCGACACCGGCGAATTCGCCTTCCTTGACATTGGCCTTGGTGGCGCCAAGGCAAAGCTCGCCGACCTGCTGGAAGTCGGCATCGGTCGGCTGACCCTTGCCGACACCCGGGATCTGCAGGATCTGCGCACGCAGGTCGTCGGCGGCCGCAGCCGTGCGCGTCAGCGCACCAAGTCCGGCGCTTGAGGCCGCCGCGAGGGCGGCCATGCTGGCCGCTCCCTTCAGCACGTCGCGGCGGGTGGCCCCGGCGCGGACAAGTTGGTTATAAAGGCTGACTTTCATTTCGTTCCTCCCAGAAGGTCAATTGTGAATTGGTTCAGATGGTGGAGCGCCGATTATGTTCCCCAACGACAGCGACTCCCGTAAATAGCGGCCCGAATTCTCCCTCCCGCGACGCTTGGCATTCAGTGCCGGACAAGCGTACCGGTGCGCCCGGAACAGGGTCATAAGCCGGACACTGTCACTATTCGCACAACGAAGTGCGGTGTCAACGTGAATGGGTTTTTTATCTATAAGAGACTGACTTGCCCTCGCCGTTTGCGTTGTTTAGCTTCACGGCAACTGAAGGGGGAATGATGGCTCAAGTCGCGATCCGCAATGTGGCCAAGGCGTTCGGAACCGTCAAGGTTCTGCACGATGTCAGCGTCGACATCGCCGACGGGCAGTTCGTGGTGCTGGTCGGGCCTTCCGGCTGCGGCAAGTCCACGCTGCTGAGGATGGTGGCCGGGCTGGAAACGGTCTCCGGCGGCACCATCGCCATCGGCGAGCGCGTCGTCAACCATCTGCCGCCGGCCAAGCGCGACATCGCCATGGTGTTCCAGAACTACGCGCTCTATCCGCACAAGACGGTCGAGCAGAACATGGCCTTTGCTCTCAAGCTGCGCAAAACCGACCCGGCGGTGGTCACTGAGCGGGTCAAGCGCGCCGCCGACATCCTCGACCTCAATCCCTACCTCAAGCGCTATCCGCGCCAGCTCTCTGGCGGCCAGCGCCAGCGCGTCGCCATGGGCCGCGCCATCGTGCGCAACCCGCAGGTGTTCCTCTTCGACGAGCCGCTCTCCAATCTCGACGCCAAGCTGCGTGTCCAGATGCGCACCGAGATCAAGGAACTGCACCAGCGGCTGAAGACCACCACCATCTACGTCACCCACGACCAGATCGAGGCCATGACCATGGCCGACAAGATCGTGGTGATGCGCGACGGTCGCATCGAACAGGTCGGCGCGCCGCTGGAATTATTCGACCGGCCGGCCAACCTGTTCGTCGCCGGCTTCATCGGCTCGCCCTCGATGAACCTGCTCAAGGGCGTCGTGCGCAAGGGCGACAAGCCCGTCGTCGAGATCGCCGGGACGCCGTTCCCGATTGCGGCAACCAGTGCCGTCGAGGATGGCCGTAATGTCGTCTACGGCGTGCGGCCCGAGCATCTCGAAATCCATCCCGATGGTGTTCCGGCGAAGATTTCGGTGGTCGAGCCGACCGGTTCCGAGACTTTGGTGTTCCTGCGCTTCGGCGAGGGCGAGATGGTGGCGCTGTTCCGTGAGCGCCACGACTTCAAGCCGGGCGACACACTGCACCTGAAACCGCGGCTCGACCAGGTGCATCTCTTCGACGCAGAGACCGGCAAGCGTCTCTGATTTCGCCCCAGCAAACTTCGCGAGGAATACCATGCTCAAAGGAATCGATCCGCTGCTCAATGCCGATGTGCTGCAGGCGCTGCGGGCGATGGGCCACGGTGACGATCTGATTATCGCCGACACCAATTTCCCGTCCGATTCGGTGGCGCGCCAGACCGTGCTTGGCCGGCTGCTGCGCATCGATGCGTCGGCGGCCGACGTGGTCAAGGCGGTACTGTCGCTCTATCCGCTGGACACCTTCGTCGACGACGCGGCCGCGCGCATGGAGATCGTCGGCAAGCCGGACGACATTCCCGCCGTGCAGCAGGAAGTGCAAAAAGAGATCGATGCCGCCGAGGGCAAGGCCTGGCCGATGATCTCGGTCGAGCGCTACGCCTTCTACGAACGCGCCAAGAAGGCCTATTGCGTCATCCAGACCGGCGAGCGCCGCTTCTATGGCTGTTTTGCGTTCCGCAAGGGCGTCGTGCCACCGGATGCGGAGTAGCGGCATGCCGGCGAAACCGATCGTCATGAAGCCGGTTGTCATATTGGGCGTCTTCGTCGCCGATACGGCCTACCGCGCCGCCCGCCAGCCGCGCATGGGCGAGACGATCCTGGGCACGTCCTTCACGCTCGGCCCCGGCGGCAAGGGCTCGAACCAGGCGGTGGCAGCCGGCCGGCTCGGCGCCGATATCACCTTCCTTACCCGCCTCGGCGTCGATCCCTTTGCCGATATGGCGAGACAGACCTGGTCGCACGCCGGCGTGAAGAGCGCCGTCATCGACACGCCGGAAAGCTACACCGGTGCCGCCTATATCTTCATCGAGGAGACGAGCGGCAACAACGCGATCATCGTCAGCCCTGGTGCGGCGATGCTGATCTCGCCCGCCGATATCGAGGCAAATGCCGGCCTGATCCGCGCGGCCGGCGTTTTCGTCACCCAGCTCGAACAGCCGATCGAGGCGGCGCTGGGGGCGCTGGAGATCGCGCGCGGGGCAGGGGTGACCACCATCCTCAACCCGGCGCCGGCGGCCAGGCTTCCGGACCGTATCTACACGCTTTGCGACTATGTCACGCCGAACGAGACTGAGGCCGAGGAACTGACCGGCATCAAGGTATCCTCCATCGACGATGCCCGCCGTGCCGCCGACAGCCTGCTCGAGAAGGGCGTGGGCGCTGTAATCGTGACGCTCGGCGAAAAGGGCGCGCTGCTGCACACGGCCGACCGTTCCGAGCATGTCGCAGCGGTCGCCGCCGGCCCGGTCATCGAGACCACGGGTGCGGGCGACGCCTTCAATGGCGGCCTGGCTGCGGCGCTGTCGAGGGGGATGGAACCCCTGCAGGCGGTGCGCTTCGCTTGCGCCGTCGCAGGCATTTCGGTGACGCGCCCGGGCACCGCGCCGTCCATGCCGACGCTGCAGGAGGTCGAGGCGCTGCTCGCCGAGGGGTGAGACCGTATGGATTACATCATGAACGAAGACGGTTTTTGACAAATCAACGTCGACATTTCTCCGACACCAGGGGCCGTGGCCCGAAGGAGAAATGGCGCGAGTGACGGGGCTCGAACCCGCGACCTCCGGCGTGACAGGCCGGCACTCTAACCAACTGAGCTACACCCGCGCATGGACGAGCACGTGTCAGCCGTGTTCGTCGTTGGGGCGGTGGATAAGGGGTAAGCCACCGGGTGTCAAGCGGACCCGGACAGCATAACGGCAAACAGCAGAAGGTTTTTTGACAAGCCGAACTTTGTTGCCGAAACCGGCTCCCGGCCAAGCCGCTCGCCGCTCATTTGGCCTTGCGAAGCCGGTCCTAACTGCTTAAAGGTCCGGCCCGGAGCGGGCGATTAGCTCAGTTGGTAGAGCGCTTCGTTTACACCGAAGATGTCGGCGGTTCGAGCCCGTCATCGCCCACCATTTTCCTCGATGTGTTCAGTTTGGGCTACACCGCTCAAGCTGATCGCCCAGGTGAGACGCATCCGATCACTGTGCTACTCGGACTTTGGTCTGATTCGAACTGTCTTTCCGCAGGGACTTAAGTCTGATCTGCTTGCCTCTCATGAGGGAAACGATTGCCGAAAGCTACAACTTGCAGTATCTCAATTGCGTATGGGCATGGGCGGGCGCGAAAATATTCCTGGATGGCTTACGAGTCATCTTCCGGACGATCCCGTGATCGCAGGAGATCTCGCGGATAAGATATCGAAGGAAGCTGAAAAAAACCGGCTTCCAGGCGAACGGGTTGTGAAGACAACCCGTAACGAAGAAGACACCTTCAAGAAAGAACAAGTCGAAGCTTATCCCGACGCCGCGGTTGCAGGAGTCTTTGCCAGCGGTTCATTCCTCGCCCTGTTGGTATTAGCCATTTATCTGCTTTATGTGCTCTCGATTGTGGCCGGGGGAACGGTCGCGGATGTTCCCCTGCCGCCCATACTGAACTAGTAGACGCTCCGCCAACACTTGAATTAGCCCCGCACCGTGTTGATGCTGGTGACTTTCGTGTCTGCGGTGGAGCACGCGACGAAGGTTTCGTTCCCGCGGCAAAGGTGTTCACGCGGGCAACTGGCTGCTGCAGAACGGCAGCATTGTACTTCCATAGGCCTCCCGGTTCTTTGCAACTTGGGCGATTGGCTTGTCGCAGATCAGCCTGCAATCGCCGGAGCGTGAGCAATCCGTTTCGCCACATAAACACAACGCTTCGATGAATCAGCGTCCTGCACCACCTCAAATCCAATCGCCTTGTAGAACCTTAGCGCACCATCGTTCTCCGGCATGACTTCGAGGTGGATGCCGGTAGAGCCGCTCGCGGCAAGCCCCTGCTCGAGGAAGGCCATCGCGCGCCTGCCGATGCCTTTCCCGCGCGCTTGCGGCAACAGGTCGATATGGCCATGCGACGGATAGGCGGTCAGCGCAGGCGGAACAGCGAAATCGGGATGATGGACCCGATGCCGCGCCCAGTCGCTGCCGCGCCAGCGAGAGCTGTCGGGTCCCGGGTCTGCCACGCGCCGCTGAAGGTCGGGATACCAGTCTGATGCCAGGCTGGCATTGAAAGCGCCCGTATCGGCCGCGCCAAGCAGGTAGCCCGCCGCACCTGCGGGACTATCGATAATGAAGGCCAGCTCGGGTTCGAGCACCTGGTAGGGAATAGTGTAGAGGAGGCCGAGCAGTTCCGGGTCGTCCTCGCGGCCGCTGGCGTCCTTGCCGGCATCGCCGGTCTTGAGACAGATCATCGCAAGCGCTGCATGATCGGCGGTGGTCGCCCGGCGCAGGAAGAAACCGCCGCCGAAATCGAGGATCATGGCGGCAGCAGCCGGAAATCCTTGCCCTCGGGCAAAAGCTGCCCGCCGTCGACGATGATGGTCGTGCCCGTGATGTAGCTGGCATCGTCAGAGGCCAGGAACAGGAAGGCATTGGCCACATCGCGAGGGCTGCCGAGACGGCCGAGCGGGATGGCGTCTTCCATGTTCTTGATGAAGGCCGCACCGCGATGCTGCTCTATGCCTTCAGTGAGGATGTTGCCGGGCTCGACGCCGTTGACTGTAATGCCGTAGCCCGAGAATTCGAGCGCAGCCGAACGGATCAGTCCATTGATGCCGGCCTTGGTCGCTGAATAATGGCCGTGGCCGGGGCTGGTGACATGCGGGCCGGTGATCGAGGAGGTGAACAGCATGCGGCCAAAATGCTGTGCCTTCATTGGCACCAGTGCGGCGCGAGCAGCGATGAAGCTGCCGCGCAAGTTTACCGCCATGACCCGGTCCCAATCGTCGGGACTGGTGTTTTCCAGCAATTGCCAGGGATAGATTCCGGCATTCTGCACCATGATGTCGAGCCGGCCGTGACGGTCGAGCGCCAGTGCAACAGCAGCCTCGGCATCAGCCATCTGCGAGATGTCGGTGCGGATGAAGGCGGCGCCGAGTTCGTTCGCGGTCGCTTGCCCCGCCTCGGCCTCGGTGTCGGCCAGGACCAGCTTCGCGCCCTCTTCGGCAAAACGCTGTGCGATGCCCTTGCCGATGCCACGTGCGCTGCCGACGATCAGCGCGACTTTGTCTTCCAGACGGCCGGTCATGCCAGCCTCTGGCGAATGGTCTGCTTGAACGCGTCGAGCAGCACGGCGGCGAGCACCAGCAGGCCGTGGATCACCTGGGTGAAGTTGGCCGGCAGGCCCATCAAATTGATCGCCGTGTTGATGGCCGAGAGCAGCAGCACGCCGGCATAGACGCCGGGCAAGGTGCCGACGCCGCCCTTCAGGCTGACGCCGCCGATGACGACCGCGGCGAAGGCATTGAACAACAGGCCGACGCCGAGATTAGCTGTCGCGCCGGAGGTGCGGATCGCCAGCACCCAGCCGGCAAGGCCGGCAATGGCGCCGGCAAGGACAAAGGCTATGACAAGGTTGCGGTTGACGCGGATGCCGGCGCGGAAGGTCGCCGTCTCGTTGCCGCCGATCATGACCAGGTGCCGGCCGAAGGGCGTCTTGGCCATGATCAGCGAGAACACCACGAAACACGCAATGGCGATCCAGGCTGTCAGCGGCAGGCCACCCAGGCGCTGGATGCCGAACCAGCGGATCGCCGGCGCAAGGTCCTGCGCCGAGCGGCCGCCGGAGATGACCAGCACCAGGCCGCGCACCCAGATGTAAGACGCCAGGGTGATGATGAAGGCGCTCATCTTGACCCTGACCACCAGGTAGCCGTTGAAGGCGCCGATGAGGCCGCCGACCGCAAGCGCGATGAGCAGCGAAACTGGAACCATCAGCCATTGCGGCTGCAACTGGATGCCGAGGCCGATGCCCGATGAGCAGAACAGGATGCCGACCGCCATGGCGCTGAGCGCCGCCACCGATTCGACCGACAGGTCCATATGGCCGGCGATGATGACCAGCGCCAAGCCGATCGACATGACGCCGAGCACGCTCGACGCCTCGATGATGTTGGCAAAAATGCCGAGCTGAAAATAGTTCGGGATGAGGATGGAAAAGACCACCAGCACGAAGACCAGCATGAACCAGACAAGATTGTCGAGGATGAACTCGAGGGTTTGGCGCGTGCGGGGGTTCATCTGCGGATCCGGTTGGCGCATGACCCCGAAAACCATTCGTTCTTCGGAAAGATCAGGCGCGGTTGAAAATTGCTGCAGCATCCCCGTGCGCGTCCGTTTGAACGCACCGGGGCTGCAGGGCTGGGCTCCGGGCCGGCAATGGCCCGGAGCTTCTGGCGAGTTTGCTATTCGACCGGCTTTATGGTTTCGGTCGGCGGCTTCATGTTGCCCCAGAAGGCAGGGTTATCGACATTTTCCTTGGTGATCGCAGCGCCGGGGATCTTGATGTTCGGCCCCCACGCTTCTTTGGTCAGGGTCGATTTCAGGCCAAGCACATCATATTCGCCGGGCTTGATCTCCTGCTTGTTGACCACCTTGTCCATGAACATGGCGACCGCCGCGGCCTGGGCATAGAGCGGCTGCTCGACTTCGACGTTGAGCCAGCCCTTGCGGATCAGGTCGAGGCCGACCGGAGCGCCGTTCGAGCTCATCAGCATGACGTCGCCCGGTTTCTTGCCGGCGGCCTCGAGCGAGGCGACGGCAGCGACCGAAAGATGCGCTGCATGGCTGAAGATCAGGTCGATGTCGGGGTTGGCGAGCAGCTGGTCGTTCACGATGGTCCCGGCTGCATCCGCCGCCCATTGCATGGCCGGCAGCGAGATGATCTTGACGTCCGGGAACGCCTTCATCTTCTCCTCGAAACCCTTCTGGATATCGAGCGTGTAGGGGTCGCCCGGATCGCCGAGCACCTGCAGGATCTTGCCCTTCACCGAGCCGTTTTTCGCGGTCAGGAGCTTTTGCGCCTGGTCGGCGGCGACGTAGCCGATCTCGACGGTTCCGGCCACCGAGGTGAAGTCGGACGGGGTCGAGGTGATCTGGCGGTCGAACTCGACGACCGGGATGCCGGCGGCGCGGGCGGCCTCGATCGACGGTTTCAGCGCATTGAAATCGACGGCGGCAAGAATGATCGCCGACGGCTTCAGCGCGATGACGTCGTTCATCTGCGATTGCTGAGCGTCGGTCTTGTTGTCGGCGTTCAGCGTCTTCATCTCGTAGCCGACCTGCTTCAGGAACAATTCCAGCGCGCTCACCGAGCCGGTCTGGAACTCATCGAGCAATGTCGGCACCATGTAGTAGACGGTGCCCTTGGACTGGGCGAATGCCGGCGTGAGCGTGGCAAAGGCCAGTGCCAGGATACCGAAGACGGAAAGAAGTATTTTCTTCATGTCGTTCGCTCCTCTTGCGCCGGACCCCTCGTTTGTCCCTCAGTTCGTCGGTCCGGCACCGGCGAGCGTCTCTCCGGTGATCATGTTGATCACCGCGTCGGGACTTGTTTTGTTGCGTGCGACGTCGCCCGCCACGACGCCTTGCCGGATCACCACGATCCGATCGGCGACCTGGAAGGCCTGTTGCATGATATGAGTGATTATGACGACGCCGATGCCCTGGCTCGCCACCTGGCGGATCATGTCGAGGCCGCGCCGCGTCTGCTCGACGCCAAGCGCTGCGAACGGCTCGTCGAGAAGCACCAGCTTGCCGCCGAAATGCACGAACCGGTTGAGCTCGATGGCCTGTCGCTGACCGCCCGAGAGGTGCTCGACATTGGTGCGAAGCGAGGGAATGCGGGTGCCCGCGCTTGCCAAGGCTTTTTGCACCACCTGCTCCATGGCGCGCTCGTCGAGCACTGGAATGCCGAGAACCTTCCTGGTGATCTCACGGCCCATGAAGAAATTGGCGACCACGTCGACATTGGTGCAAAGCGACAGGTCCTGGTAGACCGTCTCGATCCCCGCGGCCTTGGCCTCGGCGGGGGATTTGGCGAGGAATTCCTTGCCTTCGAACAGCATGCGGCCGGAGGACGGCTCCAGGCCGCCGGCAATGATCTTGACCAGCGTCGATTTGCCGGCGCCGTTGTCGCCCAGAAGCGCCACCACTTCGCCCTTGTCGATCGAAAAGCTGATGCCTTTCAGCGCTTCGATGGCGCCGTAATTCTTGGCTACGTTGTCGAGCACCAGCAGCGGTTCGCTCATGCTGCGATCCCCTTGTTATGCAAGAGATCCCGACCGCGTTCGCGCTCGGCGGTGAAGATCTGGCCGAAGCGCGGCGAAAGCACTCCTGAGACGGCAAGCGCGGCGGCGCCGCGCAACACCGCATGCTGGCCGCCGCGCGCGACGCGGACGCGGGGGGTCGCGCGGTCGCTTCGCGCCGAGACCGAATTGGGCAGGTGCGCGGCCGCGCCGGCAAGCCTTTCGAGCAGCTCGGTGGACGCCAGCCCGCCGAGGATGATGGTTTCGGGATCGAACAGGTTTTCGATGATGGTGACGGCGTTGCGGAAGATCGGCGCAATCTCGCTCACCCACTCGGCGTCGGCGATGTTGCGGCGCCGCAGCGCTTCGAGCGAGAGATACCGTTCGAGGCAGCCACGATTGCCGCACGGGCAGGGCTCGCCGCCCGGCACTGCGGGAATGTGGCCGATTTCACCGGCGTTTCCCCAGGCGCCGCGCAATGCCGCCCCGTCATGCACCATGACGCCGCCGAGACCGACGCCGAAATAAAGATAGTAATACTCGGAATATGCCGTTCCGAGGCCGTAGAGGCGCTCGCCGATAGCAGCCGCCGCCATATCGGTTTCGAAAAAGGCCGGCAGTCCGGTCGAGGCGGCCAGCCGCTCGCGCAGCGCCACATCCTTCCAGCCGGTCATGGTGGTCGGCCCGACAAAGCTCATGGACTCCACGCCGAACGGTCCGGGCAGCGCCATGCCAATGCCGAGAACGCGGCCACCGGGCCGCAATGCCGTCAATTCGAGCACCATGGCGCCGATCAGCTCGAAAGCGTGGTCGGGCGTTGCATTTGGGGCTTCGCGGTAGGTGCTCTCGATAACATCGCCGCTTAGGTTGATCAGGGCGGCATTGATGCCCAGCGGGGTGACGTGGATGCCGACGGCATAGCCGCCTTCCGGATTGATGCGCAGCGTTGCCGGTGGCAGGCCGCGTCCCTTGGGCTCTTCGCGCAGCGACAACACGTAACCGTGCTCTTCCAGCTCGCGAACGATGGTAGACACCGTCTGCACGGTGAGCCCGACCCGCCTGGCAATTTCGCCGCGGGCGATCGGTCCGTGAAGGCGGATGGATTCGAGCACGATGCGCCGGTTATACGGCCGCCCGAACTCCTGATTGGTTCCCCGCAGTGCCATGCCTTGTGCCCTCGAGAGAGGCCAGACTGGCACTGAAGATTTATTCAGTCAAATGGAATTCAAAAATAATTCGCCTGTGGCCAAGGTCCTTCTAACGCCGGCGAATTCGCGCCCGCCGGCGGATGGGCCAACTCTGGCAATTTTCCAGTATGAAGCGCCACCGGCTGGACGGGAGCCAGGCATGACCTTGGCCGGCAATCCGATCAGCGCCCTGAAGCCCATTTCGGAACCCGGCTGTGAGCCGGCCAGGGATCGGAGTTCGTTGCGCCTTTCCGTTGCAGGGAGCATACTTCCTCTCGCCGGTCTGCGGGAGGAGATGCGATGCCGAAGCTGACCCTCGACGGGATTGATCTCGGCTATGAGGTGCGGGGCGACGGGCCGCCGGTTCTGTTCGTCCACGGCAGCGTCACGAACGGCATGATGACATGGTCCGCCCAGCAACCGCTTGCGGAGCGCTGGAAGCTGGTTGTGGTCGACCGGCCCGGATACGGATCAAGTTCCCCTGCCGAACGCGAGGATTTCGTCGTCGACGCCAGACTGGTCGCCGGATTCCTCGATCGGACGCATGACCTCTGGGACGAAAGCCGCGTCCATCTGGTCGGGCATTCCTATGGCGGCGTCATCTCTCTTCTTGCAGCAGCGATGCGCCCGCGAGCAATCCGTTCGCTCACGGTGATCGAGCCGCCGGCCTTTGACCTTGCGCGCGGGGATGTTGCCGTGAATGAACTCGTGACGCGCCTGAAGACCCACTGGCAAAGCGGACCCCGCGACGATCCCGCGCTTTTCTTGCGCCAGTTCCTCCATCTGGTCGGCTCGGCGATACAATTGCCAGACCCGCTGCCGCCCCCGCTCGCGCAAGGCGCGGCCATGCTCGTCGTCGAACGCGGGCCATGGGAGGCCGAAATTCCGCTTCGGCAACTTGCCGATGCGCCGTTCCCGAAACTGGTGGTATCCGGCGGGCACAGCGCAGCATTCGACGCCGTCTGCGACGTGCTCGAAAACGTGCTTGGTGCCGATCGTGCCGTGATCGCCGGCGCGGGGCACAGCGTTCAGCAGACCGGTGAGCCGTTCAACCGGCGGCTCGGCGCGTTCATGGCTGCTGCTGAGGGCTGAAAGCGATCTATCTTTGATATCGCCTGGCGGGCGGTTGGCCGCGCGCCAGGCTTCACGCCGAATGAATCGCCGGCTCTACAGATACCGCTCGACCTTCTTGCCGACGGTCAAAAACCGCAGCGGATCGATCGCCTCGCCGTTGTGGCGGACCTCGTAATGCAGATGCGGGCCGGTTGAGCGGCCGCTGTTGCCGGTCTTGCCGATGATGTCTCCGGCATCGAGCTTCTGGCCGACGGCGACGTCGATTTCGCTGAGATGCCCGTAACGCGTCACAAAACCGTTGCCGTGGTCGACCTCGATCATGCGGCCGTAGCCGCCGTTCCAGCCGGCCTTGACGACCAAGCCGGCTGCCGTGACCTTGGCTGGCATACCGATCGGCGCCCTGAAATCCATGCCGGAATGCAAGGCGGCCGTGCCGAGGATGGGGTCGGTGCGCACGCCGAACGGGCTGGTAACGCTGCGGCCGGGGGCGGGGTTGGCGAGCGGCAGCCGGCGCGCTTCCTTTTTAAGATGATCCAGCGCGTCAAGAGCCTCGTCCAACTCCTTGACCTTGCTGTCGAAGACCAACGAGCTGTCGAGTGGTATCAGCGGGCCGCCAACGTCGCTCTTTTCGAATTCGCTATCGACGGGCAGGCCGGCGGCCTCGAGCGCCTGCGAGATCGCGTCGGCGCTTTTGTAGGCATTGTCGGCAAGTGTAGCGATGCGGGTGAGCTGCTGGCTCTCGATGGCCTTCAGCGAGTTGTTGATCGAAACGAAGAGCTTGTCTGCCCGGTCGGCCGCGCTTTCGCTCGGCAGCGGATCGGCGCGGGTCGACCACAGCGAGAACGGCCTGGTGTCGTCAACGCCCACAGGAGCGGCAAGGCTGGCGACAGTATACGCCGTCGGCTGGATACTCCCGGTCGCCTCGGCATGTTCGTCCGGCTTTGCCGCCGGCACGGGCGGCGTTGCGACCTCGTTTTCGGCTCGTTCGAGGATCGGGCCGAGGCGGCCGTGACGCAGGCTGAGCTGGCTCTGCCGTTCCAGCAGCTCGCTGACCTTGGTTTCCATCAGTTGCTGATCGAGTAGCTGGCGGCTGGTGATGCGGTCGACCTGGCTGCGCAGCGCCGAGATGCGGTCTTCGTAGGCCTGCTGCATGCGCGCCTGCCGCGCCGTCGTGGCACCGATCAGATCGTCGCGCAGCACCAGATAGGAGGTCGCCAGCAGGTAGCCAATGACGATCGCCGCCAGCGCCGAGCCGCAAAATGCCGCAAGCCACGGGCGTATGGTGAAATGCCTTATCTGGTCGCCCCGGGCGATGATGACCGTGTGGGGCTCTTTGCGTCTGCCGAAGACCGCTGACTGACTGGCTACGTTCACGGGACCAAGCTTTCGTTACGACACCAACGACGAGCCTGATTACACATTATTAGGGTTAACAAAGTTTTGCCGGATCGAACGACAGGCAAAGGTCTTCGCGCAAAACGGGTATCGAATTGCAGCGGCCTGGCGCAGCTCTCAAAGGGCGTGAACCGCCTCCAGCACTTCTTCGGCGTGCCCCTTGACGCGGACGTTGCGCCAGATCCTGGCGATGCGTCCGTCGCGGCCGATCAGGAACGTCGCCCGCTCGACGCCCATATAGGTGCGGCCGTAGAGCTTCTTTTCCACCCACAAACGATAAGCCTCGATCACTTTGCGCTCTTCGTCGGCGACAAGGTCGACGCTCAGATCGTATTTCGCCTTGAATTTGTCGTGTTTCTTGACGCTGTCCGGCGAGAGCCCGATGACGACAGCGCCGGCCTTTTCGAACTCCGGCTTCAACTGCGAAAAGCCGATCGCCTCGTTGGTGCAGCCTGTGGTGTCGTCCTGGGGGTAGAAATAGAGTACGATGGGTTTTCCCAGCAATGCGGCGAGGCTGAGTGAACCGCCGCCGTCGCGCGGAAGATCGAATTGCGGCGCAACATCGCCCACGTCGAGGTCAGCCATACCGATGCCCTTGTTTGAAGTTACGCGCCAGGCTGCATCGATATAATGTCGAGCGGGGATTCGTCCACGATCGAATTCGTTTCAACGGAAGATTGCGTGGATCAGGAGCTACCGCAGCACGAGAAGATCAGGTTCAGGCGTGACGAGATCACCGACCTGGGAACCTTTCCGTCCGCGTGCCGCGTCCCGCCGCTCGGCCAGGCGTCGATCGGTCGCGGCGTCCGTTTGATGGCGCGGCTGTTTGCCGGCCTTGTCGCCCTTGTGCTGCTGGCTGCCGCCGGCGTCTATGCGATCGGCGTGTCCGGCTTCGGCTCGGAGCGGCTTCGCGCGGAAGCCGAAACGGCAATCGAGAAATTGGCCGGCTTCGATGTCGACGTTGCCGTCGGGCCGGCACGGCTGACGCTTGACGGGTCGAGCTTCATTGCGCTGCAGGTCAGCGACGTCAGCCTCAAGACCGCCGACGGAAAACCAATGGCCGATGCAGGCCGGGTCCGCTTCGGCATCCGGCTGATCCCGTTGCTTTCGGGCGAGGTACGGCTGACCAGCGCCCGGATTTCCGACGCGCACATCGTCATGGCGGCAATGCCGTCCGGCGGCGACTGGACGGCCGAGCTGCGCAACCAGGACGGCCTCATCGATCCGGAAAAACTTTCCGCCGCCGTCTTCGCCAACCTCAACCGCGCGCTCGATGCGGTGCGCGAGGATTCGATGCGCCAGATCGATCTGCGCAACGTCGAGCTGGCACTGCCCGAGACCGGATCGGTCAAGTCAGTCACCATCGCCGACGCCTCCGTCTCGCAGTCGGGACCGGGAAGCATGGAGTTTTCATCCGACGCGGATGTCGACGGCAGGGCGCTTACCATCGCCGCTTCCGCCACCCGCGATCCGGCGACGCGACGCATCACCACGCTGGACGCCAGCATCCAGGCAGCGGACGCCGACACTGCGGCAGGTGGCAAATTGGGTGCGATCGCCTTGAAGCTGGCGGGGTCGGAAGGGACCGGCGACAACGGTTCGCGGCTGACCGCTGCCCTGTCACTGACCGGATCGGTGCTCGATCTCGGTTCGCGCGGCCTGCTTCCGGCCGACATCGATCTCGATGCAACACTCGTCGCCGGGTCGAACAAGATCCAGGTCGACAGTTTGCTGGTGAAAACCGGCCGCTCGACCTTCGATTTCGCCGGTTCGATCGGGCCGAAGCCGGCTACCGGCACAGCGGGCGAGGAACCATCCTATCGTTACGACCTGACCAGCGACGGTTCGACCCTGGCGCCTTCGGATTCGCCGGAGCCGGCACTCAGCTTCATTGCCCGTATCGCCGGCATCTACCAGCCGACGAGCCAAAAGCTGGTCGCCGAGCAGATCGGCGTCCGGTCCGGACCGGGCAGCGAAGTGCTGGGCACGGCTTCGGTTTCATTCGTCGCCAACCAGGCGCCGGGCATATCGGTGGCGCTCAATGTCCACGACATGCCGGTCTCGCACGTCAAGCAATTATGGCCATGGTTTTCGGCGCGCAATGCCAGGCTGTGGGTGCTTAAGAACCTGTTCGGCGGCCGCGTCGTCGATGGCAGCCTGCAGTTCCAGGTCGTGCCCGGACGGCTCGGCAACGGCGTGCCGCTTTCCGCCGATGAAGTGTTCGGCCGATTCCAGGTCGAAGGATCGCGCTTCGACACGGCCGGCCGCATTCCGCCGATCCGCGATGCCGTTGGCGTCGTCGGGTTCCACGGCAATGACGTCGACGTCGCGCTGTCGTCGGGCAGCGTCTATATGCCGAGCGGCCGCACGGTGGCGGCGAGCAACGGCACGCTCACCGTCAAGGCGGCGAACCATCCGCCGGTGATCGGCGCGCTCGACATCGATGTCGCCGGCGAGGCGCCGGCAATCGCCGAGCTGGCATCGTTTGACCCGATCAACGCCATGCGCCATGTCGGCCTGCTGCCGGACGACCTGTCCGGCACGGTGACCGGCCACGTCAAGGCCGATATTCCGCTGCAGTCCGGTGTCGACTCTTCCAAACTCGATTGGCTGGTGGCGCTCGACTACAAGGACCTGTCGCTGGGCAAGCCGTTCGAGGGCCAGACGGTCAGCCATGCCGACGGCTCGATCACGGTCGCGCCCGACCGGGCGGTGATCTCGGCGAAGGCGCTGCTCAACGGCATTCCGGCCGAGCTCGACCTGATCGAGCCGCTCAGGGATGGCGGCCCGCCGCGCAGTCGTAAAGTGGCGCTGGTGCTCGACGACAAGACGCGCGCCACCGCCATGCCTGGCCTGTCGACGCTGCTTTCCGGAACCATCAAGGTGGCGATCGACAAGAGTGGCACCGGCAACCAGAACGTGTCGGCCGACCTGACCAACGCCAGGCTGGACATTCCCTGGGCCGGCTGGAGCAAGGGCCCCGGCATTCCCGCCAAGGTCGTCTTCGCCATGGCGAAGACCGGCGACACCACGACGCTGTCCAATTTCGAACTCGACGGCAAGACCTTCTCCATCGACGGCAGCGCCGTGCTGGTCAACGGCGCCTTGTCCTCGGCCCGGTTCAGCAAGGTCACGTTGAACAGGGGCGACGACGTCGCCGTCTCGGTGAAGCGGTCGGGCAAGGCCTATGCGGTCGAGGTCAGCGGCAGCGCGCTGGACGCACGCTCGCTGATCAAGCAATTCACGTCCGATGTCGATACCGCCACCAAGACCACCGGCGTCGATGCGATCTCGGTCAGCGCCGACGTCAGTTCCCTGACCGGCTTTCACGACGAGGTGCTGTCGAATCTGAAACTCGACTACAGCGCCGCCGGCTCCCGGGTGAACGGGCTCAAGGTGAGCGCCACGGCAAGTTCGGGAGCCGCCATCACCATCAGCAACACGACCGGCGGCGGCCTGCGCACGCTCAACATGAAGTCGGCCGACGCCGGCGCCATACTGCGCTTCCTCAATATCTACGAGCATATGGAAGGCGGCTCGATAACGCTGGCGCTGACCGGGGCCGGCGACGGGCCGATGAAAGGCCAGGTCGACGCCAAGAACTTCTTTATCGTCAATGAGCCGAAGCTCGCCTCGATCGTGTCGACGACGCCGGCCGGCGACAACCGCAGCCTCAACGAAGCGGTCAAAGGCAATCTCGACACGTCGAGGGTGAAGTTCGAGCGCGGTTTCAGCGAAATCGACAAGGGCAGCGGCTATCTGAAGCTGCGCAACGGCGTGCTGCGCGGCTCGCGCATCGGCACCACCTTCCAGGGCACGCTCTACGACCAGAACAACAATATGGACATGACCGGCACGTTCATGCCGGCCTACGGCGTAAACCGCATCTTCGGCGAACTGCCGCTGATCGGCGCACTGCTCGGCAACGGCCGCGACCGCGGCCTGATCGGCGTCACCTACAGGCTCAAGGGCAACGCCAACAAGCCGAACCTGGAGGTCAATCCGCTATCGGTGATAGCGCCCGGGATTTTCCGGTCGATCTTCGAGTATCGCTGAGGTCAAAACCCAATTACCTCGAGCGACCGAGTTTGTGATGGGTTTCGGATGCCGGCCGTCTACTGAGATGGCGTGGCTCGAGGCCGGCGTCCGGAAGCCTCCAGGGAAGGAACCCG
>NZ_JAMYTF010000010.1:0-170439 GCF_040322295.1 Mesorhizobium sp. M0159 | reverse complement strand
GCCTTGGGCCGCGCGCCTCTTTTCCAAGGACCGACAGCATGTTTTCAAACTTTGATAGTGAGATTCTATTCGCCGCCCGCCTGCTGCTTGGCGGCGCCTTTGTCTTTGCCGGCCTGCGCAACATCCAGAATGCGGCGTTGGTGAGCCAATTGATAACGACGCGCGGCGTGCCGCAGGCGCGGCCGGTGCTGTGGCTGGGGATCGTCCTGCAGATCATCGCCGGAGCGTTGGTGATCGCGGGCATCTGGACCGCTCCGGCGGCGGCATGCCTGATCCTGTTCCTGGTTTTTGCTACGCCGATGTTCCACAATTTCTGGGATCATCAGGGGCCCGAGCGCGCGTCCCGCATCAACGGCTTTGTCGGCAACGTCGCGCTGACCGGAGGATTTCTGGCGCTGATCGCGCAGTCGCTTTGACACGCCTCGTGGAGGCAGCCGCCTTAGGCCGCATACCGCAAGCCGCCGTCGCAGGTCAGCACCTGGCCGGTGACGAAGCTGTTCGAAACCAGGAACGCAATCGCCTCAGCGACGTCCTCGGCGCGGCCGATGCGGCCGACCGGCGTCTTGCCGGCATACTCGGCAAACACCGCATGGCGCTGTTCATCGGGCAGGAAATCCCACCACGGCGTGTCGATGACGCCCGGTGCCACGACATTGACGCGTAACGGCTTCAGCTCCATCGCCAGGATCGGCACCACGGTCAGCAGCATGCCGTTGACGGCGGCGATGCCGGCGATACCCGGCGCCGACAATTGCGCCGACACCGCCGAGATGAAAGTCACCGAGCCGCTCTTGTTCAGCGTCGGCAAGGCGGCCTGCAGGCAGGAGAGCTGTGGCCGGACCTTCTCGTCGACGCCGCCGCCGATATCGGTCAGGTCAAGTGTTTCGAACGGACCGAGCCCCTTGCCGCCGCTGGCGGCCAGCACCAGGTGATCGAAAGGGCCGAGATCGCTGAAGAACCGGCGAACCTCGTCCGGCTTCGCGGCATCGAAGGCAGCTTTTTCGACGGCGCCGCCAAGGCTTTGCCATGCATTGTCGAGCCTTTCCCTGCTGCGCCCGGTGATCGTCACCTTCATGCCCGGGCCGAGCAGCTTTTTCGCGGTGGCGAGGCCGATGCCGGAGGAGCCGCCGACGATCACGGCGTGCTGCGTTTTCTCGATCATGAATTTTCTTTCTTCGATGTAGCGGAAGCGGGTGCGAGCCCGACAAGACCGAGGCTCAATTCACGCAACTGCTGCCTCGCCTTCGCGTCATAGGCTTGCGCATCGGCGCGGGATTCCCTTTGGCCGTCGAAATAGAGGCCGCTTCGCCCTTCCAGCGTGGGCGATGTGGCGAGATTGATGATGGCTTCGGCGCCGGTTTCGACCGAACTCCAGGGTGTGACGCCCGCCTGCCGCACCATCGTGGTGTTCATGTAGCTTGCCGGATGCAGGCTGTTGACCGTGACGCCGGTGCCGTTCAGCTGCTCCGCCAGATCGATGGTGAAGATGATCTGCGCCAGCTTGCTCTGGCAGTAGGCACGGACGCCGTCATAGGAGCGGGTCAGCATGACGTCGTCGAAGTCGATCGCCTGCTGGCCGGCCGAGGCGACGTTGACGATGCGCGTCGGCGCGCTGGACTTGAGCAGCGGCAGCAGCTCCGTAGTGAGCAGGAAGCCGGCGAGATAGTTGACGGCAAAGCGCAACTCGTAGCCGTCGGCGCTGACCTGTCGTTTCGCGTTGGGGCCGGCGGTGCCGACGCCGGCATTGTTGATGAGGATATCGAGCCGCTTGGTCCTAGCGCGGACGGCTTCGGCGAGGCGGCGGACCTCGGCCAGGGAGGAGAGATCGGCGACAAGCAGCTCGGCCTTGCCGCCGGCGGCTTCGATCTCGGCCACGGTCGCCTTGCCCCTTGTCGCGTCGCGGCCATGCACCAGGATGCGGGCGCCGCCGGCGCCGAGCCTTTGCGCCACGACTCTGCCGACGCCGTCGGTCGAGCCGGTAATCAGGATCGTCTTGTCTTTCAGTTCCATGTTCAGAGCCTCCATGTCATCGCTCTGAGCAGAAAGATGGGGCACCAGACGCATGCCAAACAGTTCAAACTTTATCCTGGTATCGGTACTGCTATAATAGCGCCGATGGATTCCACCACGCATTCTGCCGAAGGCAGCCGTCGCCGCGAGCTTGGCGCCTTTCTGCGTTCGCGGCGCGAAAGGCTGACGCCATCGGCCACGGGCATCTCGACCGGCCTGCGCCGGCGCACGCCCGGGCTGCGGCGCGAGGAGGTGGCGATGATCGCCGGCGTTGGCACGACCTGGTACACCTGGCTAGAGCAGGGGCGCGACGTCAGGCCATCAGTGGAGGTGCTGACGGCGCTCAGTCAGGCGTTGCGCCTGGACACGGCCGAGCAACGGCATCTGTTCATTCTTGCCGGCCGCCCGCAGCCGGAGCGTCGTCTCGATGCGCCGGAAAAAGTCGATGGCCCGTTGCTGCACATGCTGCAGAGCCTGGTCCTCCAGCCGGCCTATGTCCTTGGGCGGCGCTGGGACGTGCTGGCCTGGAATTCTGCCGCGGCAGCCGTGTTCGGCGACTATGGCCTGCTGGAGGGCGATGCCCGCAACATCGTCCATATGATTTTCACCAATCCACATCATAGGCGCCTGCTCGTCGACTGGGAGGAACTGGCGCGTGCCGTGCTGGCGTCATTCCGGGCGGAAAGCGCCAGATATGTCGGCGACCCGGATTTCGAGCGGCTGATCGCGCTGATGACACGTTCAAGCCTGGAGTTTCGGGCATGGTGGCCGCTGCGCGATGTGGCCCGCAACCTGTCGGGTGTGAAGCATGTCAGGCATCCGACGGCAGGCGCCATGGCGTTCGAGCATATGAGCCTGTCGATCGACGACGGCTCGGACATGAAGCTGATCGTCTACACGCCGCTCGCCGAGCAGAACTCGATCGCCAAGCTCGAACAGCTGCTGGAGACGCTTCCGGCCGAACGGCGCAGCGCGTGAACCCAGCTTCGTCATCCCAGGGCGTAGCAGCCGCGAAGCGGCGTCGCGGAGACCCTGGGATCCATGCCGTAACCTTAACGGCAGAGTGCAGCGGAGCAGAATCCTGCAGCGCAGGGGCGTTCTGGCGTAACGGCATGGATCCTGGGGTCTGCGCTGCGTCGCTCCGCTCCTTGCTGCGCCCCAGGATGACGAAGCGATGGGGGAGGTTTGCGACAGCCGAGCTGCCTCAGCCCTTCGGCTTCAGCCCGTCGATGAACAGTTGCTCGAGAAACCTTGCGGCGTCCTCGAAGCGGCCGTCGCCGCCGCGGTCGGGGCCGAGCACGGCGCGGACCTGGACGTCGAAATCGGCGTAATGCTGCGTTGTCGCCCAGATCGAAAAGATCAGGTGCCAGGGGTCGGTGCGGGCAATCTTGCCGGCGCGCATCCAGCCCTTGATGACGTTGGCTTTCTCGTCGACCAGCGTCTTCAACTCCCCTTCCAGCATCGGCATGATGCGCGGCGCGCCCTGCAGGATCTCATTGGCGAACAGCCGGCTCTCGCGCGGGAAATCGCGCGCCATTTCCAGCTTGCGCCTGATGTAGCTGCGCAGTTCGGTTAGCGGATCGCCGATGTCGTCGAGTTCGCGCAGCGGCGCCAGCCAGGTGTCGAGAAGCCGCTGCATCAGCGTCTCGTGGATGTCCTCCTTACGGCGGAAATAATAGAGCAGGTTCGGCTTCGACATGCCGGCGGCTTCGGCGATCTGGTCGATGGTCGAGCCGCGAAAACCGTTGGTGGAGAAGACTTCTAGCGCCGCCTCCAGGATGAGCTCGCGCTTTTCCAGCTGAATGCGGGTGCGGCGAGGAGGGGAGCTTTCGACCGCCCCCGTCACCCCGCAAAACCTTCGCCGTGAGGAGTGTCTGGACCAATTCTCTGGACCAGTTTTTCCTCGCCCTGTGGAGCGCACTTCGAAAGCCGCATTTCCGCTAGTAATCCCTTGACCGCTGATAAGGCGGTGCTAACGTTTGTCCAACCGGTCAAAAATTTGCGTAGCACGAAAACGTCGCGAAGACCAAGCGTTGGAAAGACCAAGCGTTAGCCGCACCGAAACAGGTTACAAGGGGAAGTCTTGGTCATGTCCAACCGGCTGAAAGTCACGCCGAACGATCTCAGCGCATTCTGGATGCCGTTCACGGCAAACCGGCAGTTCAAGCAGGCGCCGCGCATGATGGTGTCGGCCAAGGACATGCACTACACGACCAGCGACGGGCGCAAGGTGCTCGACGGCACCGCCGGCCTGTGGTGCGTCAATGCCGGCCACTGCCGCCCGAAGATCACCGAGGCGATCCAGAGCCAGGCGGCAGAGCTCGACTACGCACCCGCGTTCCAGATGGGCCATCCGATCGTGTTCGAGCTGGCGAACCGGCTGGTCGACATCGCGCCGAAGGGCATGGACCATGTGTTCTTCACCAATTCCGGCTCGGAATCGGTCGAGACGGCGCTGAAGATGGCAATCGCTTATCACCGCGTAAAAGGCGAGGGCTCGCGCACCCGTCTGATCGGCCGCGAGCGCGGCTATCACGGCGTCAATTTCGGCGGCATCTCCGTCGGCGGCATTGTCACCAACCGCAAGATGTTCGGCACGCTGCTCGGCGGCGTCGATCACATGCCACACACGCATCTGCCGGAAAAGAACTCTTTCACCAAGGGCGTGCCGGAGCATGGCGCGGAACTGGCGAACGAGCTGGAGCGCATCGTCGCACTGCACGACGCCTCGACCATTGCCGCCGTCATCGTCGAGCCGGTGGCCGGTTCCACCGGCGTCATCCTGCCGCCGAAGGGCTATCTCGAGAGGCTGCGCGAGATCTGCACCAAGCACGGCATCTTGCTGATCTTCGACGAAGTCATCACCGGTTTCGGCCGTCTCGGCACGCCGTTCGCCGCCGACTATTTCGGTGTCACGCCGGATATCATGACCACCGCCAAAGGCGTCTCCAACGGCGTCATCCCGATGGGCGCGGTGTTCGTAAAGAAGGAAATCCACGACGCGTTCATGACTGGGCCCGAGCACATGATCGAGTTCTTCCACGGCTACACCTATTCGGGCAATCCGATCGCCTGCGCGGCGGCGTTGGGCACGCTCGACACCTACAAGGAAGAGGGGCTGCTGACGCGCGGCGAGGAACTGGCGCCGTACTGGGAGGACGCGCTGCACTCGCTGAAGGGCGAGCCGAACGTCATCGATATCAGAAACATCGGCCTGATCGGCGCGATCGAGCTGGCGCCGATCACCGGCCAGCCGACGAAGCGGGCCTTCTCGGCTTTCGTCAAGGCGTTCGAGCGTGGTGCATTGATCCGCACCACCGGCGACATCATCGCGCTATCGCCGCCGCTGATCATCACCAAAGGTCAGATCAACGAATTGATCGACCATGTGCGCGAAGTGCTGAGGGCCGTGGATTGACGAATTTGCCGCAGCTTTCCCTCCCCCTCGAGGGGAGGGTGGCCGCGAAGCGGCCGGGTGGGGTCGGTGCGGCAGTGCGCCAGCCTGACCTTCGGCCGCATAGGTGCCTATGATGCCCCGGACCCGCGTGAGCTTCGAAATGCGCCAAAAGGCGCGCGCGCTTCGAGTTCATGCGACCAAAGGCGAATCCCTGCTGTGGTATGAACTGCGCGAATTGAAATCGGCCGGCATCAAGTTCCGCCGCCAGTGTCCGATCGGGCCTTATATCGTCGACTTTGCTTGCCTTGCGGTAAAGCTGGTCGTTGAAGTCGATGGTGATCTGCACGAACAGGAGAAGGGCAAACGGCACGACGCCGTCCGTGATGCCTATCTGCGATCGCTCGGGTTCGATATCTTTCGCGTCGATGAGCCCGATGTCATAAACAGCGCCTGGCATGTCGCACAGGTGGTCAAGGAGAAGGTCGCGCGCATGTCAGCCGACCCCACCCGACCGCTTCGCGGCCACCCTCCCCTCGAGGGGGAGCGGGACGCTGGCGTGCCACAACCAATGAGGTTTTAGAATATGGCCGCCCCCGGCGAGAATTTGCGAATCAATTCAGACCGTTTGTGGGATTCGATAATGGAGATGGCGAAGATCGGCCCCGGCATTGCCGGCGGCAACAATCGCCAGACCGTTACCGACGAGGACGGCGAAGGGCGGCATCTGTTCAAGCGCTGGTGCGATGAGGCGGGGCTCGAAATGGGCGTCGACGAGATGGGTACGATGTTTGCCCGTCGCGAAGGCACCGACCCCAGCCTGCCGCCGGTCTATGTCGGCAGCCATCTCGACACCCAGCCGACCGGCGGCAAGTATGACGGCGTGCTCGGCGTGCTCGGCGGCCTGGAGGTCGTGCGCTCGCTCAACGATCTCGGCATCAAGACCAAGCACCCGATCGTCGTCACCAACTGGACCAACGAGGAAGGCGCCCGCTTTGCGCCGGCGATGATGGCGTCCGGGGTATTCGCCGGCGTGCTCGACCAGGCCGACGTTTATTCGCATGTCGACAAGGACGGCAAGAAATTCGGCGAGGAGCTCGAACGGATCGGCTGGAAGGGCACCGAGCAAGTCGGCGAGCGCAAGATCCACGCTTTCTTCGAATTGCACATCGAGCAGGGCCCGATCCTTGAGGACGAGGGCATCGATATCGGTGTCGTCACCCACGGGCAAGGGTTGAAATGGCTGCAGGTGACGCTGACCGGCAAGGAGGCGCACACCGGCTCGACGCCGATGCCGAAGCGGCGCAATGCCGGGCTCGGCATGGCGCGGGTGATCGAACTGGTGCACGAGATCGCCATGGACTATCAGCCCGACGCCGTCGGCGCGGTCGGCCATATGGAGGTCTATCCGAACTCGCGCAACATCATCGCCGGGCGCACCGTCTTCACCATCGACATCCGCTCGCCGGAAAAGGAGGTGCTGGACGCCATGGACGGGCGCATCCGCGAAGGCATCGACACGATCTGCGACGCGCTCGACATCAAATATCAAATCGAGCAGGTCGGCCATTTCGACCCGGTCACTTTCGACGCGGGCTGCGTCAAGGCTGTGCGGGATGCGGCGGAGCGCCTGGGATATACGCATCGCAACATCGTCTCCGGCGCCGGCCATGACGCCTGCTGGATCAACCGCGTCGCACCCACCGCAATGGTGATGTGCCCCTGCGTCGACGGTCTCAGCCACAACGAGGCCGAGGAAATCACCAAGGAATGGGCAGCGGCCGGCGCCGACGTGCTGTTCCATGCGGTCGTCGACACGGCGGTGATTGTCGAATGATGGGATAGCCTCGCAACGCCGCTCACAAGAAGCGCGAAGAGAACAAAGGGAACATGAAAATGTCCAAAGTCATCAAGAATGGCACCATCGTCACCGCCGACCGCACCTGGAAGGCCGACGTGCTGTTCAAGCACGGCAAGATCATCGGCATCGGCTCGGATTTGCATGGCGACCATGAGTTCGACGCCAGCGGCTGCTATGTGATGCCGGGCGGCATCGACCCGCATACCCATCTCGAAATGCCGTTCATGGGCACCTATTCGGCCGACGACTTTGAATCCGGTACCCGCGCGGCCCTTGCCGGCGGCACGACGATGGTCGTCGATTTCTGTCTGCCGGCGCCGCAGCAGTCGCTGCTCGAGGCCCTGCAGATGTGGGACAACAAGACCTCGAAAGCGTCCTGCGACTATTCCTTCCACATGGCGATCACCTGGTGGGGCAAGCAGGTGTTCGACGAGATGGCCACCGTCGTCGACAGGGGCATTACCTCGTTCAAGCATTTCATGGCCTACAAGGGCGCGCTGATGGTCGATGACGACGAGCTCTATTCGTCGTTCCAGCGCTGTGCCGATCTTGGCGCGCTGCCGCTGGTCCATGCCGAGAATGGCGACGTGGTGGCGGCGCTGTCGCAGAAGCTGCTTGCGGCGGGAAATAGTGGTCCGGAGGGACACGCCTATTCGCGCCCGCCGGAAGTGGAAGGCGAGGCGACCAACCGCGCCATCATGATCGCCGACATGGCCGGCGTGCCGCTCTATGTCGTGCATGTCTCCTGCGAGCAGGCGCACGAAGCCATCCGCCGGGCGCGCCAGAAAGGCATGCGGGTATTCGGCGAGCCGCTGATCCAGCACCTGACGCTGGACGAGAGCGAATATTTCAACAAGGACTGGGACCACGCGGCGCGCCGGGTGATGAGCCCGCCCTTCCGCAACAAACTGCACCAGGATTCGCTGTGGGCCGGCCTGCAGGCCGGGTCGCTGCAAGTGGTGGCGACCGACCATTGTGCCTTCACCACCAAACAAAAGCGCAACGGCGTCGGCGACTTCACCAAGATCCCGAACGGCACGGGCGGGCTCGAGGATCGTTTGCCGGTGCTGTGGACGACCGGCGTTAAGACCGGCCGGCTGACGATGAACGAGTTCGTCGCGGTGACCTCGACCAACATCGCCAAGATCCTTAACATGTACCCGAAGAAGGGCGCCATCGTCGAAGGCGCGGACGCCGACATCATCGTCTGGGACCCGAAGCGCAAGAAGAAGATCACGGCCAAGAAGCAGCAGTCGGTGATCGACTACAATGTCTTCGAAGGTTTTGAGGTAACCGGCCTGCCGCGCTTCGTCTTCTCGCGCGGCGAACTGTCGATCGAGGAAAACGAGGTCAAGGCGAAGCCCGGCCATGGCGAGTTCGTCGCTCGCGAGCCGAACGCGGCGGTCAACCGGGCGCTGTCGACGTGGAAGGAAATTTCCGCGCCGCGCAAGGTGGAACGGACGGGCATCCCGGCGACGGGCGTTTGAGCTTGGCGAGCCACGGAGCGATTATCTCAATGGCCGCGGTGATCCTTGCCGCCGGGCCGGCGGCGGCTGACGTCCTTGCCGGCTCCTTTGGCAATGAGGTCGGTTGCGCTGGTGTACGGCTCGGTTATCAGGACAGCGACGATTATGTCGTGCTGACCGCCGACGGCGTCGAAACCTATGGCAGCGGCTGCCAGTTCGCACAGCGACTGACGACAGCGCCTGGCACCTTGTTGTTGAGCTCCACCTGTTTCGCCGAGGGCGAGGAGGGCACGACCACGGATGTCGTCAAGGTCATCAACAGAGGAGGGGACGGTTTCTTCGTGACCATTCCCGGCCTTGAGGAGATAGGGCCGCTGAAATCATGTTCGTGACGGTGCCGATGACGACCGCTGCCTCGATGCCGGCGTCAGGCGACCAACCCGTCCAGTTCCGGCAGCAGGACGACGCTTTCCTGTTCGTTGGGATCGGTTCGGGCAATGACCGCCGAGGCGGGGCCGTCGCTCAGATTGGCCGGCAGATGCGGCACGCCGGGGGGAATATAGAAAAGATCGCCGGCCTTGACCACGATATGCTGTTCGAGCCGGTCGCCATACCAGGTATGGACTTCGCCGGAGAGCACATAGATCGCGGTTTCATGGTTTTCGTGCATATGCGCCTTGGCGCGGGCACCCGGCGGCATGGTCAGCAGATGCATGCAGATGCCGGACGAGCCGACTGTTTCGGCGGCGATACCGGCGAAATAACTCAGGCCCTGCTTGCCTTCATAAGAGCTTTCAGGGCGGATAAGATGGCAAGTCGGTTTGGGCGACATCGGGGCAACTCCGGGCGTCTATCTGATGGGACAAGGGCGCGTAGAACTGGGGCGAGTAAAACTGGGGCGAGTAGAACTGGGGCGAGTAGGACTGGGCGAGTGGAAAGCAACATCAGGGTAAAATCAATGGGATTCCGGCCGGCGCCGCAGTGGCCGGAAGCGACAGGCTACGGCCGATGACGGGAGTATCGCCAGCCGTTGTTTCGGCAAGCAAGCTTGGCCTGACCTTCCAGACCAATGATGGTCCGGTGCAGGCGCTGTCGAATGTCGACCTGACCATCGGCAAGGGGGAATTCGTGTCCTTCATCGGGCCCTCCGGCTGCGGCAAGACGACCTTGCTGCGCGTCATCGCCGATCTGGAGAAGCCGACATCGGGAGCCATCTCCGTCAACGGCATGACGCCCGAGCAGGCGCGCCAGAGCCGCGCCTATGGCTATGTCTTCCAGGCGGCCGCACTTTATCCGTGGCGCACGATCAAGCGCAATGTGGCACTGCCGCTGGAGATCATGGGCCTGTCCAGGGCGGAGCAGGCGGCGCGCATCAAGCGCACTCTCGACCTTGTCAACCTCAGCGGCTTCGAGAAGAAATACCCCTGGCAGCTTTCGGGCGGCATGCAGCAGCGCGCCTCGATCGCGCGGGCGCTCGCCTTCGATGCCGACCTTTTGTTGATGGACGAGCCGTTCGGCGCGCTGGACGAGATCGTGCGCGATCACCTCAACGAACAGTTGCTGGAGCTTTGGGAGCGGACCAACAAGACTATCTGCTTCGTCACCCATTCGATCCCTGAGGCGGTCTATCTGTCGACGCGCATCGTCGTCATGTCGCCGCGCCCGGGGCGTGTCAGCGACGTCATAGAATCGACGCTGCCGAAAAAGCGGCCGCTCGATATCCGCGAGACGCCGGAGTTCCTGGCCATCGCGGCACGCGTGCGGGACGGGCTGAGGGCAGGGCACAGCTATGATGATTGAGGCGGCGGAAGATGAGCTCCCTCCTCTCCCCAACGGGGAGAGGGTGGCCGGAGCGAAGCGGAGGTCGGGTGAGGGGGCCTTGGCGGATCCGACCAAAAGAAAGATCGGGGCGACCGCTCGCGCTCGAAAGCTGCGGTTTGACGAGACCGAGGCTGAATACAGGCTTTGGGGGGAACTAAGAGGGCGCCATCTCAACGGCTACAAATTTGTGAGGCAAGTGCCGCTTGGGCCGTTCTTTGCAGATTTCGTCTGTCGTGAGAGCGCGCTGATCGTGGAAATCGACGGCAGCCAGCACGCGGAATCTCCAACCGATGCCGCGAGAACTGCTTGGCTGAATGGTCACGGGTATTCCGTTCTTCGGTTCTGGAACCATGAAGTCTTGGCCGAACGCCGAGCGGTCCTTGATACGATCTTGGCTTGCCTCGACGGAAAGATTTCTACCCCCTCACCCGGCCTCCGCTTCGCTCCGGCCACCCTCTCCCCGTTGGGGAGAGGAGGGCACCCATCCTGCGAGGCCTGCTAGATGGACTCGTTTCGCGACAAGATCGTTCCGGTGACCTCGATCCTCCTGGGCGTCGTCGTCGTCTGGTACGTCATGGCTGTCATCCTCAACGCGCCGTTCCAGCGCGATCTCGACCGCCGCGCCAATCAGACGCCGGGTTTTGTGGAATTCATCGGCAAGACGCTGGTACAGCCGAAGCCGACGCTGCCGGCGCCGCATCAGGTGGCGGTGAATTTTTTCGAAAACACCTTTCTGCGTAGCATCACCTCGAACCGCAGCCTTGTCTACAATGCCTGGGTGACGCTGTCGTCGACGCTGCTCGGCTTTGCTTTCGGCACGGCGCTCGGCATCGTCATCGCCGTCGGCATCGTGCATGTGGCGACGCTCGACCGCAGTCTGATGCCGTGGATCATCGCCTCGCAGACCATTCCGATCCTGGCGGTGGCGCCGATGATCATTGTCGTGCTGGCGGCGGTCGGCATCACCGGGCTTATCCCGAAGGCGCTGATCTCGACCTATCTGTCGTTCTTCCCGGTGGCGGTCGGCATGGTGAAGGGACTGCGCTCGCCCGAGCTCACCCATCTCGACCTGATGCACACCTATAATGCCAGTGCCTCGCAGACCTTCTGGAAATTGCGGGTGCCGGCCTCGGTGCCGTTCCTGTTCACCTCGATGAAGGTGGCGGTGGCCGCCAGCCTGGTCGGCGCCATCGTCGGCGAGTTGCCGACCGGCGCCGTCGCCGGCATCGGCGCCAAATTGCTCGCCGGCGCCTACTACAGCCAGACCATCGACATCTGGTCGGCTCTGGTTGCCGGGTCGGTGGTCGCGGCGCTGCTGGTGATGGTCGTCGGCATCGCCGGGCGCCTTGTCGACCGCGCCATGGGCGGGAGGCCGGCATGAGCTCCATCCTGAGCCTTTCCTCAATCACGCCTCGATGCTGGCAGGGGTATGCCGCGCTTGTCCTGCTTGTCGGCGCGCTGCTTCTTTGGCCGCTCGTCAGTGCTACGCCCGGTTACGGCATGGCGACTACGGTTTTGATTTTCATTTTGCTGCTCGTGGCAATCGAGGCCGACAACTTTCCACCGATGATCGGGGTGGTGTTGCTGTTCCTTGGCGCGCATGGCGCAGCGTGGATGCTGCTCGCCGGCATAACCGGCAATGAGGGCAGCGCTCGCGCATCCTTCTATCTGCTGCTCGTCGCGGCGTGGTTTTTGGCCTGGCGCTACGTAACGGTCCTGTCGTCGTTTCGCCCGACATCGCGCTGGGCGTCAACCGCCCTGCGCCTGATCATTCCGGCCATCTTCGGCGCCTGGATCCTGATCATCTGGGAGGCGGTGACGCGTGGTGCCGGCATTCCCTTCATCCTGTTGCCGCCGCCAAGCGCCGTCGGTGCACGCATCGTCGGATCGCTGCCGGTGCTGGGGGCCGATGTCAGGCAGACCATCTTCAAGGCGGTTATCTTCGGCTATGTGGTGGGGAGCAGCGCCGGCTTCCTCGTTGCCATCGCCGCCGACCGCGTGCCGTTCCTGCGGCGCGGGCTTTTGCCGATCGGCAATATGGTGTCGGCGCTGCCGATCATCGGCGTCGCGCCGATCATGGTCATGTGGTTCGGCTTCGACTGGCAGTCGAAGGCAGCGGTGGTCATCATCATGACCTTCTTCCCGATGCTGGTGAACACCGTCGCCGGGCTTGCCGCCTCCGGCCATATGGAGCGCGACCTGATGCGCACCTATGCCTCGAGCTACTGGCAGACGCTGTTCAAGCTGCGGCTGCCGGCGGCCGCGCCCTTCATCTTCAACGCGTTGAAGATCAATTCGACGCTGGCGCTGATCGGCGCCATCGTCGCCGAGTTCTTCGGCACGCCGGTGGTCGGCATGGGATTCCGCATTTCGACGGAAGTCGGGCGGATGAACATCGACATGGTGTGGGCGGAAATCGCAGTTGCAGCACTTGCGGGTTCGGTCTTTTATGGCGTGGTCGCTCTTTTCGAGAGAGCAGTCACGTTTTGGCATCCCTCTGTCCGTGGTGGATAGGGGCGGTGGGTTTAGGGCGCTAACTTCAGAGGGTAAAAACATGAAAAGACTTGTTGTTTCGATGCTGGCCGGCGCGATGTCGCTTGCCGCGTTCCAGGCGATGGCCGCGGACAAGGTGACGCTGCAGCTGAAATGGGTCACCCAGGCACAGTTCGCCGGCTATTATGTCGCCAAGGCCAAGGGCTTCTATGACGCCGAGGGCCTCGACGTCGACATCAAGCCCGGCGGACCGGACATTGCACCGGAGCAGGTTATTGCCGGCGGCGGCGCCGACGTCATCGTCGACTGGATGGGCGGTGCGCTGGCTGCGCGCGAGAAGGGCGTGCCGCTGGTCAACATCGCCCAGCCGTTCAAGAAGGCCGGCATGGAGCTGGTCTGCCCGAAGGACGGTCCGATCAAGACGGAAGCCGACTTCAAGGGCCACACGCTCGGCGTCTGGTTCTTCGGCAACGAGTATCCGTTCTATGCCTGGATGAACAAGCTTGGCCTCAAGACCGATGGCGGGCCGGACGGCGTCACCGTGCTCAAGCAGAGCTTTGACGTGCAGCCGCTGATCCAGAAGCAGGCGGATTGCATTTCGGTCATGACCTATAACGAGTACTGGCAGCTCATCGACGCCGGCTACAAGCCGGAAGAGCTGACCGTCTTCAACTATTCCGCCATGGGCAATGATCTGCTCGAAGACGGGCTCTATGCCCTGGAGGACAAGCTCAAGGATCCGGCCTTCGAGGATAAGATGGTGCGTTTCGTGCGCGCTTCGATGAAGGGTTGGAAATACGCCGTCGACAATTCCGACGAAGCGGCCGGCATCGTCATGGACAATGGCGGCCAGGACGAGAATCACCAGAAGCGCATGATGGGGGAAGTCGCCAAGCTGATCGACAATGCCGATGGCAAGCTCGATCCGGCGACCTACGAGCGCACCGCCAAGGCGCTGCTCGACCAGAAGATCATCAGCAAGGAGCCTACCGGCGCCTACACGACGGCGATCACCGACAAGGCCATCAAATAGGGCTGTCAAACTGGCTTGTAGCGGAAAAGGGGCGGGCGACCGCCCCTTTTTAGTGGGAGGTAAAATGAACGTTACCGGCGGAAACATCCGCTCGCAAAATCGTTGTGCCGGTGCACCCGCCCAAGGGTGTCACAACGGAGGTTTCCATGCGCATCCAGTCCTTCACGCCGATGCTTTCGGCGCTGGCCATTTCTGCAGCCATCTTCTCTGCTTCACCGGCCTTGGCCGAAACCATAAAGATGACGGCGACGCTCGATGGTGCTCAGCAGAACCCGCCCGTCACCACGAAGGGCAAGGGCACCGCCACGCTCAGGTTCAACACCGCCACCAAGAAACTCAGCTGGACCGTGAGATATTCCGGCCTCAGCGGGCCGGCGAAGGCCGCACACATTCACGGCCCAGCGGAAAAGGGTCAAAACGCCGATCCAGTGGTGCCGTTCGAAGGCAAGCTGAAGAGCCCGATCAAGGGTTCGGCGACATTGACTGATGCCCAGGCCACCGATCTTGAGGCTGGCAAATATTACGTCAACATCCACACCGCGGCCCACGCGGACGGCGAGATCCGCGGCCAGATCGAGAAGGCCAAATAGGCAGATCACGACGACAAAACAGGGCAATCATCCTGTTTTGTCAGGCCTTGTCGCGAATCTGGGTCATCGTGCGGGTCGGCGTGATGGCTTCAGGGTCGAGCCTGATCTCTACGATCGACGGCTTGCCGCTGGCCCGCGCTCGCTCGAAGGCCGCGGCGAAGTCGGCGGTCTTTTCCACCGTCTCGCCATGGCCGCCATAGGCACGGGCCAAAGCAGCAAAGTCGGGATTCTTCAAGTCCGTGGCGACGACACGGCCGGGATATTCGCGCTCCTGATGCATGCGGATGGTGCCGTAGATGCCATTGTTGACGACGATGACGATGATCGGCAGCCCGTATTGCACGGCGGTGGCGAATTCCTGGCCGTTCATCAGGAAACAGCCGTCGCCGGCGAAGGCGATCACGTCGCGGTCGGGGAAAAGCTGCTTGGCGGCGACCGCCGCCGGCGTGCCGTAGCCCATCGAGCCGGATGTGGGTGCTGCCTGCGTGCCGAAACGCCGGAAGCGATGGTAGCGATGCACCCAGGTGGCGTAGTTGCCGGCGCCGTTGGTGAGGATGGCGTCGTCCGGCAGCATCGTTTCGAGATAATTCATGATCGGCCCCATCTGGACGGCGCCGGGGCCGCTCTCCGGAGGCGTCGACCAGTCGAGATAGGCGGCGTGCAGCTTCGCTGCCTCAGCCGCCCACACCGGCGTTGCGGCCGGCTTGCGTCTGGCAAAGGCTTCGACGAAAGCGGCAGGCGAGGCATTGATCGCCAGCGCCGGCCGGTAGACGCGGCCGAGTTCGCCGGCGTCGGCATGGATATGGACCAGCGTCTGGTCGGGGTAGGGACTCTTCAGCAGCGTGTAGTCGGATGACGGCATCTCGCCCATGCGGCCGCCGATCAGCAGCACAAGGTCGGCCTGCTTGATGGCGGTTGCTACCTTGGGATTGATGCCGATGCCGACATCGCCGGCATAGTTCGGGTGGAGATGGTCGAACAGCATCTGGCGGCGGAAGGAGCAGCCGACCGGCAGCGACCAGGCTTCGGCTATCGTCCGCATCCGTGCAACGGCCTCCGCGTCCCAGCGCGTACCGCCGAGGATGACGAAGGGCCGCTTTGCCTTGTTGAGCAACACTTCCAGTGCGTCGAGCTCGACTTCGCCAGGCCGCGTCTCGACAGGGGTATAATGCCGGGCGTCCGGTGCCTCGGCGAGGCTGGTCAGCATGTCCTCGGGCAGCGAGATGACGACCGGGCCCGGGCGACCGGACGTCGCCACCGCAAAGGCGCGTGTGACGAATTCGGGTATGCGTGCGGCGTCGTCGATCTCGACCACCCATTTGGCGATATCGCCGAAGAACCTGACGTAGTCGACCTCCTGGAAGGCCTCGCGCCCCTTGGCGTGGCTGGCGACCTGGCCGATGAACAGGATGAGGGGGACTGAATCCTGCATCGCGATGTGGATGCCGGCCGAGGCATTGGTGGCGCCTGGGCCGCGGGTGACAAAGCAGATGCCGGGCCTGCCGGTCAGGCGGCCGTGGCAGTCGGCCATCATTGCGGCACCGCCCTCCTGGCGGCAGACGATTGTGCGGATCGGTGAATCATGCAGCGCGTCGAGCACCGCCAGATAGGATTCGCCAGGTACGCAATAGATACGGTCCGTTCCGTTGGCTTCGAGCGCATCGACGATGAGTTGTCCGCCGGTCTTCATTTTCCTGACCTCTCCAGTTCGGCAAGGATTTCTTGGGTGTGTTCGCCGAGACGCGGCGACGGGCGCTCATAGACCAGCGGCGTGCCGGACATGACCATCGGCGCCCGCACCGAGGGCAAGAGATTGCCATGGCCGTCATCGAGGTCGAGCCGCATGCCGCGCGCTATGGTCTGCGGGTCGGCAAACATCTGGCCGATGTTGTTGATCGGGCTGGCCGGCACTCCGGCAGTCTCAAGTCTGGCCAGCAACGGGTCGCGATCGAAGGCTTTCAGCGCCTCGATCATATGCTCGCGCAGCTTCGCCCGGTTGGCGACGCGGGCGGGATTGGTGGCGAAGTCAGGGTTCGACGCCAGCTCATCGAGGCCGACGGCAGCGCAGAACTTTGCGAACTGGCCGTCATTGCCGACCGCCAGGATGATGTGGCCATTTTTCACCGGCGCCACTTCGTAGGGCGCGATGTTCATATGCGCATTGCCCATCTGCACCGGCGACTGTCCGGAGACGAGATAGTTGAGGTTCTGGTTGCCGAGCGTCGAGATCTGGGTGTCGTAGAGCGCCATGTCGATATGCTGGCCTTCGCCGGTCTTCTCGGCATGGCGAAGCGCCGCCTGGATGGCGATGACCGAATAAAGCCCGGTGAAAACATCTGAAATAGCGACGCCCGCCTTTTGCGGTTCGCGGCCGGCTTCGCCGGTGATCGACATCATGCCGGCCATGCCCTGGATGATGAAATCATAGCCGGCACGCGGCGCATACGGTCCCGACTGGCCAAAACCGGTGATCGAGCAATAGATCAGCCGCGAGTTGATTTTCCTCAGGCTGTCATAGTCGAGGCCGTATTTCTTCAGTCCGCCGACTTTGAAGTTTTCGATCAGCACATCCGATGTCGCGACCAGCCGGCGCACCGTCTCGGCACCCTCGGGCGTCGAGAAGTCGATGGCGATGGAGCGCTTGCCGCGGTTGCAGGAATGGTAATAAGCGGCCGAAAGGTTCTCGCCGTCATGGCCGATGACGAAGGGCGGTCCCCATTTGCGGGTGTCGTCGCCGCCGTCCGGGCTCTCGACCTTGATCACGTCGGCGCCGAGGTCGGCAAGCAGCTGTCCGGCCCATGGCCCGGCGAGGATGCGTGCGAGTTCGATGACGCGGATGCCTTTGAGCGGAGGCTCAGTCATGGATCACCGTGGTTGATCGAAAGCGCAGCCTCTATCAATCCCGCGCGCCGCTGTCACGGCCCTTGCAATGGGCCAGTATCACTGTGCCCTCAGCACGCGGTCGGCCCAGGCGGCAAAATCCTCCATGATGATGTCTCGGTTGATCTCGTTCAGGCTTTCGTGGCGGGTTTTGGCGTAAACCTTTGAAACGAGATTCGAAAAACCCATCATGTGCATCCGGCCGGCAAGATGGCTGACCGCCTTGCCGCCGTCCGAGGCCGGATCTTGCTCGCCTCCGACCAGATTGACGAACAGGTCGCGCCGCACGCCGGAAAAATTGCGGTCGCTGCCGCAATGCAGCGTCATCATGACGATGTCCTGCCACATCGACACCGATGCGTCCCAGCCGCAAAGCGGGTCGGCGATGTATTTCTCGACTTCAACGGCATCGCGCGACAGCCAGTCGAACGGCGTCCGGTGATTGGGCACCGCCTTGCCCCAGGCCCGGAACGTCAGCCGGGGCAGCAGGCGCGACGGCACGTCTGAGCCAAGCCGGAACTTTTCCCAACCAAGCATGGCCAGCGCGATTTGGCCGAGCAGTCCGGCCGAGAAATTGCCGTTCCAGATCGCGGCGGCATGGATGCGCGCCGAGTGGCGGAGGACAAAGTTCAGCGCGACCGACGCGCCCAAGGAGTGACCGAAGACGATGACCGGCAGGCCCGGCTGTTCCCTGGCGATGAGATCATGGACGGCGGCGACATCGGCGATGACCTTGGCACCGCCATCCACATCGGCGAACCTGCCAGGTGGCGCGTCGGGCGCCTTGGTGGCGCCGTGGCCACGGTGGTCGTGCGCGTAGACCTGGTAGCCGCGCTCGCCAAGGAAATCGGCGAAACGGGCATAGCGCGCCGCGTGCTCGGCCAACCCGTGATTGACCTGGACAATGGCGCGCGGTTGGCCGATGGCGTGTTTCACATAAAGGTTGAGCTCGGCGCCGGTCGGCGATGCCAGCATCCTCTGCTTGTCAAATGGCATGTCTCGCTCCCGTCGGCGACTGTTGGGCGACGCAGCGATCGACGTCAAGGGACGTAGGTACCCATTCGACGGTAGTTGACAGCATGCTGTCAATGTGATTACATGACAGCATACTGTCAAATGGTCAGCGGCAGATTGGGGGTATGACTATGAAAACCACCGGGGCCATTTCGCGGCGTGCAATCTTGCTGGCGGGCTTCGCCTTCACGACGACCACCCTGTTGTCAGGGATTGCTGCGTTCAGTCAGGAAACCAGGGAGATGACCATGATGACGTCCACTGTTCCAGGCCCGCAAGGCCAGCTTGCCACTTATAGGATCAACGCCGGCAATGGCCTGCCGATCATGTTCCTGCATGGAGATTGCAGCCGCGCTTCCCACTGGGACCGGGTGATGCAGCTCTCCGTCGAAGGCCGCGAGGCGGTAGCCTTCGATTTTCGCGGTCATGGCGCCTCCGCGCCGGCGCAGGACGGTGACTATGGTTATGACGGTCGTGCAATGGATGTCGGTGCCGTGGCCGACGCGTTTGGCCTGAAGCGGTTTCTCATTGTCGCGCACAGCGGCGGCGGTGGCGTGGCGCTCGCTTATGCCGCCAGCCATGCCGACCGGGTCGCCGGTGTCTTGCTCGTCGACCCGGCGACCGATCCTCGTGCGCTGCCGCAGGCGATTCGTGACGGCTTTGTCCGCGATCTGGCCGGTCCGCAAGGCCGTGATGTCCTGAACGCCTATTACACGTCGATTGCCGGCCCTAACGCGGCTGTTCGCCAGCGTGTTCTGGCCGATGCGGCAGTGGTCGATCCGGCGGCGAGGGCAAGTGTCGGCAAGGCACTGGCCGAATGGAACCCGGAGCCGGCACTCGATGCGTATCGCGGGCCTATGTTCGTATTGGCTACCGAGGCCAGTGACACTCCAGCCGCGCTCTACCGGCTGCGCACGGACATTCCGCGCCAGATCGTGGCGGGCAGCGGCCATTGGGTGATGCTTGACAAGCCCGAGGTCGTAGCCGAAGCCGTTAATAATTTCGTCGCGACCATCGAGGCCGGCCAGAAATGACGACCAGGACCGAAGCGGCAAATGTGCTCACCGAACTGGTGCTTGCCGTGTTCAGGATGAGCGGCAGTTTTCTGGATGCGGCCGACCGGCTGGCCGCTCCAACCGGGCTGACGGCAGCGCGCTGGCAGGTTTTGGGTGCAGTTTTGAAGGAGCCGAAATCTGTGGCCGACATCGCCCGCGACATGGGTCTCGCCCGTCAGAGTGTACAGCGGCTGGCCGACATACTGGCTGCGGAGGGGCTTGCCGCCTACGCCGACAACCCGGCGCATCGCCGCGCCAAGCTGTTGTCGATAACCGATGCCGGCCGGGCAGCGGTCAAGAATATCGGCACACGCCAGCATGTTTGGGCGAACCGCGTTTCGGAGGGTATGGACGCCGACGCGCTGAAAGCCTCGCTTGATCTGCTGCGCACCCTGACGGAACGGGTGGAGGCGGGCGGATCCTGATCGACCGCGCGGGAGCCGTCTCAATGCGCTGGCGATTGTTTTTACGGCCGGCGAAAGAAATCGTAATTCTGACATGTCGCAAGTTTCTAGCTTGCGGCGTGAATCACGAGGAGTGCCGGAATGCGGATTTGGGCGATATGGGGGGCGGTGTTTGTTGCGTTTGCTGGCGCAAGCGCGGCGCGGGCCGATGTGAAGATGACCGGCTCTTTCGTCGCCGATGCCGCCTGTCCGGCAACGCAGGCGATCAAGAGCGGCAAGAATCCCGGCAATGTCTCGACCGCGGCTGGTCAGAGTTATGATCTGCTGGCCGGCAACAAGGACGCGCCCACGCACTATCTCATTCGCGTGCCGGGCGCCGATCCGGAGCGCCGCTGGGTTAAGATCAGCTGCGGTCGTGTTTCGGGCGGCAGCGCGTCGACGATGCCGGCTGCACCGGCGCCTGCCGAGCCGAACAAGCCATCGGCGTCCGGAAAGCCGGAATATGTCTTCGCGCTGAGCTGGCAGCCGGCTTTCTGCGAGACCAAATCCAGCAAGGCCGAATGCCGTGCGCAGACCGCCGCCGGTTTCGAGGCGACCCACTTCACCTTGCATGGGTTGTGGCCGCAGCCGAACGGAAATTTCTATTGCCAGGTCGCCGCAAGCGACAAGGCGAACGACGATCCGGCGCACTGGCGAGACTTGCCGCCGGTCACCCTTGACCCGAAAACGCGAGCGGAACTCGACCAGGTGATGCCGGGCACCGCATCCGCCCTCGAAAGGCATGAATGGATCAAGCACGGCACCTGCTACGGCAAGAGCCAGCAGGAGTATTTCGCCGTCGCTTTGAACCTGATGCGCGCGATGAATGCGTCGCCGGTGCGCGATCTCTTCATCAAGAACATCGGCAAGCAACTGACATCCGATCAGATCCGCAGCACCTTCGACAGTGCCTTCGGCAAAGGCGCGGGCGACCGGGTCCGCGTGTCCTGCGTGGTCGATCCTTCGAACGGCAGGCGGCTGATCGGCGAACTGACGCTCGGCCTGACCGGCCCGATCGCTTCGAACGCTTCGCTCGGTGCCCTGCTGCTTGCCTCGGCGCCGACAGCCAAGGCTGGCTGCCCGAAGGGCGCGGTCGATGCCGTCGGGTTCCAGTAAACAGGCCGTACGCGACTGTCGCTTTGCACCGGGGATGGTATGATCCCGGGGGCATCATTCATAGGGGGTGGCGATGAGTGGTATGACGGGCGGCGCGCTGGCGCGGCTGGCGTTCTGGGCCAAGGGCATGACGGCGATCCGCGACGGCCATATGGAGTGGCCGGGCTTTTCCTACACCGAAGTGGAGTGGGCGCGCATGACCACGCTCGCCAAACCCGTCGGCGGCGGCACCTACCAATTGTTCACGCTGGTCAACGCGGCGATCTTCATCGCCATTGCCGCGCTCGGGATATTCTGTGTCTTCCTGCCGCTGGCGGCGCTGCTGTTCCCGGTACCGGCCGAAACCAGTGCGATCAAGTTTTCGCTGCTCCTGGCGGCATGCGCCTTCCTGATCATCGGCATCGGCCTGCCGATTTCGCTGCGTCTTTCGACCACGCTGGTGGCGCCGAAGGCAATGCGGGCCGCGCTTGTCGCCGTGCCCGGCGACCAGGCGCTTGCGGCAAAAGTGTCATGGCAGATCAACCGGATCACGCTCGTGCTCTGCGGCCTGCTGGTACCGGGCATTCTTCTGTTCATTGCCTACGACATCGAAGCCGGCCCGATTATTACCGCGTTGAAATGGCTGGCGATCGCGCTGATGGCGGTTTCGGTTGCGATCGGCGGATGGCAGCGGCGCAAACAATCCTGATTGAGCCAATCGCAGGCCTGGGCAGCGTTACGCGCCGGCGCTGCGCTCCGGCCTGGTCCATGTGTTGCGGGCGTCTGCTTCGTTGCCGCCCGGTTCGCCGACAACGCGATCGCGTCCCGTGGATTTGGCCTTGTAGAGACGCTGGTCGGCCAGCGCAAAGAGATCGGCAAGGCAACGGGTCGTCTCGCTGACCGTCGAGATGCCGGCGCTGACGGTAATGTCGAACCGGCTGGTGCTCGCGGACGTCTTGACCGCTTGCCTGACGGTTTCGCCCAGCAGTCTGGCGAGCGGCTGCGGACGCCAGCCGAGGATGGCGAATTCCTCACCGCCGATCCTGAACAATTGATCTTCGGTCCCGACAAGTTCGCCAAGCAAAATTGCCAGGGCTTTCAGCACCTTGTCTCCCTCGGCGTGGCCGAAGCGGTCGTTGATCGATTTGAAGTGGTCGACATCGATGATCAGCAGGCTGAGCGCCCTGGCGGTCCGCAGGCTGGCGGCGACGGCGGCCTCGCCATCGCTGTCGAAGCGCCCCCTGTGCAGGAGGCCGGTGAGGCCGTCGCGACCGACATGCTCGACCAGCGCCTCGTAGCGCTCGCGATAGGTCAGCGTGTCGAAAATGTCGGAAAGCCCGCGCGCCGCCGGCACCTGCCGCGCCTCGAACCACCTGATATAGCCGACCAGCATGGTGCTGTAGACCAGGGCCGCTGCCATCTTGGCGAACCAGCCGCCGAAGAACACCGCGACCGGCGCGCCGGTGACGAAATGCAGCGCCGTGAAAAAGCCTGCCTGGTCGAAGGTGAGCACGCAGGCGACGGAGACCAGGATGCGGGTGAAAAGCGCCTTGCGCAGATATTTGCCGAGCTTTTCATAGAGCAGAATGATCAGGATGGCGTCGACGAACAGCAGCGTCGTGCCCCACACCATCAGCCAGCCCATCTCGTCGATGAAGCCGATGTCGGGAAGCTTGCCGTCGGGCAGCGGTGCGATGTCGTGCAGGCGCAGGATCAGCACGAGCCCGATCATCAGGGCATTGCCGAGCAGCAGGCCATAAATCGGCTGCCGGACAGTTGCCGCGTCCTCCTTGATGTAGAGCAGGAGCAGCATGACCAGCTTGCCGGAAAACAGCACGGCCGAACCCGGCGATACCATGCCGAACGGCAGCGCGACGTAGAAGACGCTGGCGAGATAGGTTTCCAGGAAATGCATGACGCCAAGGGCGCAAACAAAGACGCCGAGGCCGATGCGGCCCCTGAACCGGAAAAGCGTGACCATGATGCCGAAATAGAGAACCGCTTCGGCAAAAAGCAGGAAACTGTTCAACACGGCCCGATCTCTCTCCCCGAAATCGCGGCTGCCAGCGATTTCCCATCCAACATTGTTTGACGCGGAATGGTTAACCGGAGCTTTCGCCTGGGCGCCGGCACGAAATGAAGCGGCTAAGCGTTTGTGGGTGCGACCAAATCCGCTTGGGGCCAAAACTGTTTGCCGTTCGCGGCCGCATCGCTTACATAGCCCCCAACTTCCATTCAATCCGACATCAGTCGACTTTTCAGGGAAAGCGCGCGTGGCACGCCAGTTCATCTATCACATGGCCGGCCTCAACAAGGCCTACGGCACCAAGAAGGTGCTCGAGAACATTCATCTGTCCTTCTATCCGGACGCCAAGATCGGCATCCTCGGTCCCAACGGCGCCGGCAAGTCGACGATCCTCAAGATCATGGCCGGCATCGACAAGGAGTGGAGCGGCGAGGCCTGGCTGGCCGAGGGTGCTACCGTCGGTTACCTGGCGCAGGAGCCGGCGCTCGATCCGAACAAGAACGTGTTCGAAAACGTCATGGAAGGCGTCGCCGCCAAGACCGCCATCATCGAGCGCTACAACGAATTGATGATGAACTATTCCGACGAGACGGCGGACGAGTCGGCCAAGCTGCAGGACGAGATGGACCGGCTCAACCTCTGGGATCTCGAACAGCAGGTCGAGATGGCGATGGAGGCACTCGGCTGCCCGCCCAAGGAGGCCGATGTCACCAAGCTGTCGGGCGGCGAACGCCGTCGCGTCGCGCTTTGCCAGCTTTTGCTGCGCCAGCCCGACCTTCTGCTGCTCGACGAGCCGACCAACCATCTCGACGCCGAGACGACGGCGTGGCTGGAAAAGCATCTGCGGGCCTATCCGGGCGCGGTGATGATCATCACCCACGATCGCTACTTCCTCGACAATGTCACCGGCTGGATCCTCGAGCTCGATCGCGGCCGCGGTATCCCGTACGAAGGCAACTACACCAAATATCTCGAAGCCAAGGCCAAGCGGCTCAAGCAGGAAGGCCGCGAGGACGATGCGCGCCAGCGGGCGATCGGCCGCGAGCGCGAGTGGATCCAGTCCAGCCCGAAAGCCCGGCAGACCAAGTCGAAAGCCCGTATCCAGGCGTTCCAGGATCTGCTGGATGCAGCCGACAAGCGGCGTCCGAGCGACACCCAGATCGTCATTCCGCATGGCGAGCGGCTCGGCAATGTGGTGATCGAGGTCGAGGGCTTGTCGAAGGGCTTTGGCGACACGCTTTTGATCGACGATCTCGAATTCAAGCTGCCGCCCGGCGGCATCGTCGGCGTCATCGGCCCGAACGGCGCCGGCAAGACGACGCTGTTCCGCATGATCACCGGCCAGGAAAAGCCCGATGCCGGCACCATCCGCGTCGGCGAGACGGTCAAGCTCGGTTATGTCGACCAGAGCCGCGACGCGCTCGACCCGACCAAGACGGTCTGGGAAGAGATCTCGGGCGGCGCCGAAGTGGTCAAGCTCGGCAAGTTCGAAGCCAACACCCGCGCCTATTGCGCGTCGTTCAATTTCCGCGGCGGCGACCAGCAGCAGAAGGTCGGCAACCTGTCCGGCGGCCAGCGCAACCGCGTGCATCTGGCCAAGATGCTGAAGACCGGCGGCAATGTGCTGCTGCTCGACGAACCGACCAACGATCTCGATACCGAAACGCTGGCTGCACTTGAAGACGCGCTCGAGAGCTTCGCCGGCTGCGCCGTCATCATCTCGCACGATCGCATGTTCCTCGATCGCCTGGCGACGCACATCCTCGCCTTCGAGGGCGACAGCCACGTCGAATGGTTCGAAGGCAATTTCGAGGATTACGAGCAGGACAAGATCCGCCGCCTCGGCCCGGACGCGGTCAATCCGCACCGCATGACGTATAAGCGGCTGACGCGGTAAGACATTTACAGGGCGGCGAATTCTCAAATGATCTGAGGAACCAAGATGGCCGACTGGTCCGCCGCCCTCTACCTGAAATTCGAGGACGAGCGCACCCGCCCCGCGCGCGATCTCGTTGCGCAGGTGCCGGTGCCGGAACCACGCCGGGTGGTCGACATTGGCTGCGGGCCGGGCAATTCGACCGAATTGCTGGTCGAGCGCTGGCCGCAGGCGCAGATCAGCGGCTTCGATACCTCCCTCGACATGATCGAGAAGGCGAAGGCGCGCCTGCCCGGCGTCACCTTTGCCTTGGCGGATGCGGCGGCGTGGCAGCCGAACGAACCGGTCGACGTGATCTTTGCCAATGCGGTGTTTCAATGGCTGCCGGAGCATCCGGCGGTCTTCCAGCGGCTGATGGGATTTTTGGCGCCCGGCGGCGCGCTTGCCGTGCAGATGCCGGACAATATGGCCGAGCCTTCGCACCGGCTGATGCGGGAGACCGCGGCCGAGATGCCGTTTGCCGAAAAGCTCGAGCGCGCGGCCCGCGCGCCGCTGCCGCCGGTCGCGTTCTATTACGACCTTTTGTCGCCATTCTCGGATCGGCTCGATATCTGGCACACGATCTACAACCATCCGCTGGCCGATGCCGAGGCGATCGTCGAATGGGTGAAGTCGACGGGGCTGAAGCCGTTCCTCGATCCGCTCGACGAGAACGAGCGGCAGCTTTTCCTGAAGCGCTACACGGCCAGGATCAGCGAAGCCTATCCGAAAACGGCAAGCGGCAAGGTATTGCTGCGCTTTCCCCGTCTCTTCATCGTGGCGCGGCGTTCTGCTTAGAAGCTCTTAGCTACACCCAAAAACAGCCAGCAGCGGATGCTTGACCGGCTTTCGCCGTCATGCGCATCTCGCTGGGGCAGGGATAAGGCCCTTCATGGGCCATGGGGATGGATGATGACACTGAAAAAGATGGGTTTCGGCGGCAGCGTTTGTGCGGCCGCTGTGCTTGCCTTGTCTATATCGGCGGAGGCCAAGCGAGCGCGCTGCTTCACCAGCGACGACGGCTATTTCTCGTGCAGCTATCGGGCGCTGGACGATGCCGGCAGCTTTCGCATCTCGGCGCCGGGTTATCCGACCTACGTCCTGGAAATCGACGGACCGGGTTTTGCCTATGGCTATGTCAATCTCGGCCGCCGCAACGTGCCGCTGCCCGGGCAATTCGTGCGCAGCCGCGATGACGGTGCCTGCTGGAACAACCCGCAGACCAATACCAAGCTCTGCGCCTGGTAAAGACCCGTCCCAGGGACTTGATTTAAGCCGGCATAAACTGGCTAGGTGCAAAAGAGGTTGCGCCGAGCTTTTTGCGGCGTCGACATGAAGCCGCAACGCCTGCGCACGGGACGAACTGGAAATGCATCGCGTCATCATCAGCGGCATCGGCGTTGAAATCCCCGAAGCTTCGATCACCAATGAGGAACTCGTCGCCAGCTTCAACAGCTGGGTGGACATGGAGAACATCCGGCGCGAGGTGTCGGGCGAGCCGCTGGTACAGAAATCGGACAGTGCCTTCATCGTCCATGCCTCGGGCGTCCAGACCCGCCATGTCATCGAACGGGAAGGCATCCTCGACCCGACCCGCATGGCGCCGCGCTTCCCGGCGCGGCCCGACGATGCGCTGTCGCTGGAGGCCGAGTTCGGCATCGCTTCGGCCGGCAAGGCGCTCGATCATGCCGGGCTGAAGCCGGGGGATATCGACCTGGTGATCTGCTCGGCCTCGCACCATCAGCGGCCCTATCCGGCGATCGCCATCGAAATGCAGCAGGCGCTGGGGACGAAAGGCGCCGGCTTCGATATGGGGCTTGGCTGCTCTTCGGCAGCGGCGGCGTTGCACATCGCCGTCAATCTGGTGCGGGCAGGGGCGCACAAGCGCGTGCTGGTGACGACGCCGGAGATCATCACCGGGCATCTTAATTTTCGCGACCGGCAGACGCATTTCATCTTCGGCGACGCTTCCGTGTCGATGATCGTCGAAGGGCTTGCCCAGGGCGAGAAGCGGCCGGGGCGCTTCGAGGTGCTCGACACGCGCGCCTGGACGCAGATGTCGAACAGCATCCGCACCAATCTCGGTTACTATACCCGCGCCACCCAGGACGATCCGTATATGATCGATCTGGAAGGCAATCTGATCAAGCAGATCGGCAACAAGGTGTTCAAGGAAGTCACCGTTGCCGGCCACAAATTCATCGTCGAATTCCTGGCCGAGCACGGGCTGACGCCGCAAGCGATCCGGCGCTTCTGGCTGCATCAGGCCAATGCGCGGATGAACGCCATGATCCTGAAACTGTCGTTCGGCCATGACGTCGACCACGACCGCGCGCCGATGGTGCTGGAGCGCCTCGGCAACACCGCCGCCGCCGGTGCCATCATCGCCCTGTCGGAGAACCATGCCGACATGAAGGCCGGCGACTACGGCCTGCTCTGCGCCTTCGGCGCCGGCTACTCGATCGGCGGCGCGCTATTGCGCATGCTTTAGATTTTGTTTTACGCATGTCGTTGTCCCAAAACCGCTGCACACCCTCGGTTCAAGCCCGAGGGCATGCTTTTGGGCGACATGCATTAGCTCGGCGCGAACGGCACCAGCATCGGAACGCGCCTGGCATAGTCGCATCAGCCGTCTTGATCGGAGCATCAGCGCTTTCGACTGGACCTGATGAGCTGACCGCGGCTAATTGCGCGTATCACGCGAGGCACGAACCCATGCTGGATCTTTTTCCCGAAGCCGAAACTCCGGTCGAGATCGTCCCGTCGCGAAAACTCGCCGCCAGGGTGGCAGCGCTTTACCTCGCACCGTTCGATCGTTTTGAGACACGAGCGGTGGATACGCTGCAACTCGGTTTCGACGGCATTGAAGGCGATTTCCATGCCGGCACGACGCGGCGCTCCGGCGGGCGGGAACCCTGGTATCCGCGCGGCACCGAGATGCGCAACGAGCGGCAATTGTCGATCGTGGCAGCGGACGAACTGGCAATCGTCGCCGAACGGATGGGCATCGCCGAGATCAAGCCGGAATGGATCGGCGCCAATCTCCTGATCGAAGGCCTGCCGCACCTCTCGATGCTGCCGACCGGCACGCAGCTGTTCTTCAAAGGCGGCGCGACCGTCAAGATCGACGCGCAGAACGGGCCTTGCCGGATCGCCGGCCGGTCGGTCGCCGAAAATGCCGGGATGCCCGACCATGAGGCCGGAGCGCTGCTGTTCCCGAAGGCGGCGAAGCGCTTGCGTGGGCTCGTCGCCTGGGTCGAGAAGCCCGGCACGATCGCGGCCGGCGAGGAGATTTCGGTACGCGTGCCGGAGCAGTGGATTTACCGGGCCTAGTTGTTTTCCAGGCAAGGCGGCATTGCCAGTCAAAGCCGCGTTCCTTCGTGCCCCGCTATCCTGCAGGGCAGGGAGGCACTGTCCCTCGACCTCTGAGAACCTGGGTTCCTCGCCCACCGCGAAGCGGGGGAGAGGTGGCCGCTAAGCGGCCGGAGAGGGGCCTTCGTAGAGCGCGGTTCCCCCTCTCCGTCTCGGCTTCGCCGAGCCACCTCTCCCCCACTTTCGTGGGGGCGAGGAACCCAAGCTGGAATGAAGCCGCGATGCCAACCTGAAGCGATTTCCCTAAAACACAGCAAGTTTGTTCTTGCTTTGTGCCGGCAGCTATGCTACTAATTTCGGTATGGTGCCAATTGGCTCCAACGACCCGCCCACCGAGGCGGGTTTTTTTGTTTTGAGATTCCGAAGTTGCCGACGTGAGGCGGGACAGCGCCCTGGACAGCCCCTCTCTGTCCTGCCGGACATCTCCCCCACTTGGGGGGAGATTGGCCGTCACCTCTCGATTTCGCTAATCACAGCGGTGAAGAGCGCAGAACTCGACGCGTGTGCCTGCCATTCTCTACGCCTCATCCTCATCGTCGAGCAGCCGGGTGGCGCGCCAGCGGGTCAGCACGATGTTGGTCTGTTCGATGACGAAGAAGCGCGCGGAATCGCGGTCATAGCCTTCGGCCAGCAGCTTTTCGTAGTCGGTGAGGGCGTGGCGAATATGCGCAATCGTCGCCAGCCATACGGCAATGCTCGGCGGCAAGCTCTTCATGTGCACGGCGCCGGCATCGGCACGGATATTTTCCATGTCGGCATAGGGCGCCAGCGGCAGGAGCGCTGTCAGCGCCTTGGCGATAGCGCGGCGGCGGCCGGTCGGCGCGCTCACTGCTCATCCCATCTGGGGGGCTCGCCCGATCTGGACGACTCGTCCCGCCCGGACATGGTCGCCTCGGCGAAGGCATCGGTCGAGGCGAAATAAGGCTTGATGTCGATGACCGGCGTGCCGTCGAGCACGTCGATGGCATCGAGATCGAGGCGGCCGGTGTCGATGTCGACGGCAACCAGCCTGGCGACATGCAGCCCAATTGGGTTCGGCCGGGCAGGGGAGCGCAGCGAAAAGACGCCTTTTGGCTCCGTGGCATGGCGGGGTTTCTGGACAATCAGTTGCCGCGGCGCATGGTGCAGCCAGGACAGGATGATGACGTGGCTAGCGCGTTCCAGCCCAAGCAGGCCGTCCCGATAGAGCGGATCGATCGTGAGAACCGCCGGCTGTCCCATCTCCCGCGCTGCCTTCATGTTCTTGGGGCAGGTCTCCCGCGTGACCCAAGGCGAAGCGATGCGGCCGATGAAGACGACATGGCCATCCGGCGGCATCGTTGCCGGGTCGGTTTCCAGAAGCTTTTCGCCGCTGCGCGTTTCGAACATGGGTCTCGCCTCGATCATGCTTCCGACTTTGCGCGATCCGCCACGCATGCGTCATTTTCTTGTCCGGAAGCGACATAGCGCTTGCAAGCCCATCAAAATCGACATAAACATATGTTTATATCTTTTTCAAAGAGAATGCTCGCATGCATGTCGCTCTCGACACGATGGTAGATACATTGAAGGCGGCTGCCGAATCCAGCCGGCTGCGCATATTGGCGCTGCTGTCGCGCGGCGATCTGACCGTTTCAGATCTCACCGAAATCCTCGGCCAGTCGCAGCCGCGCGTCTCGCGCCATTTGAAATTGCTGCTGGAGGCAGGGCTGATCGGCCGCTACCAGGAGGGCTCGTGGGCTTTCTTCCGGCTTTCGGATTCCGACACGTCGCGCGATTTTGTGCTCAGGCTGGTCTCCGGCATCCGCGGCGCCGATCCGCAGGTCGAGCGTGATCTCGAACGGCTGGCCGCGGTCAAGCGCAAGCGGCAGGACCGGGCTGCCGAATATTTCTCGGTAAACGCCGCAAGCTGGGACCATATCCGCTCGCTGCATGTGCCGGATCGCGCGGTCGAAGCAGCTCTCATCAAGCTCGTCGGCAAGCGGCCGTTCCAGTCGATGCTCGATCTCGGCACCGGCACCGGACGGCTGCTCGAGATCTTTTCGCCGCTCTATCGGCGCGGTGTCGGCATCGACATGTCGCGCGAGATGCTGACGGTGGCGCGGGCCAATCTCGACAAGGCCGGCGTTTCGAATGCGCAAGTGCGCCAGGGCGACATTTTTGCGCCACCGGTCGAACGCGACGCCTTTGATCTCGTTACCATCCATCAGGTGCTGCATTATCTCGACGATCCCGCCCGCGCCATCCGCGAGGCGGCACGTCTGTTGCGCCCGGCCGGCCGGCTGGTGATCGTCGATTTCGCGCCGCACGCGCTGGAGTTCTTGCGCGAGGAGCACGCGCATATGCGTCTCGGCTTTTCCGACCGGCAGATTGGCGACTGGTTTTCCGAGGCCGGGCTCGACCTTGAGGACAGCCAGGAATTCGAGCCACGCGGCGGCAACGAGGCCAAGCTCACCGTCAAACTCTGGCTCGGCCGCGATCGGCGCATGCTGATTGCCGAGCCTTCCAACGACAGACAACCGGCCAATGCGTATCCGATAGGGGAAACCGCCTGATGAACCAGTTCCGCTTCTCCCGCCGCCCCGACATCGGCGACAAGGTCAGGGTTTCGTTCGAGTTCTTTCCGCCGAAAAACGATGAGATGGAAGCAAGGCTGTGGGACACGGTCACCCGGCTTGAGCCGCTCAAGCCGAAATTCGTCTCGGTCACCTATGGCGCCGGTGGTTCGACCCGCGAGCGGACGGCCCGCACCGTCAAGCGCATCCTCAATGAAACGACGCTGACGCCGGCGGCGCACATGACTTGCGTCGATGCTGCGCGTCACGAGGTCGATGCGGTGATCCGGGAGTTCGCCGATATGGGCGTCAAGCGTTTCGTCGCCCTGCGCGGCGATCCGGCAGAGGGCGTCGGCGCGGCTTACCGGCCGCATCCGGAAGGCTATGCCAATGGCGCCGAACTGGTCGATGCGCTGAAGGGCGCCGGCGATTTCGACATATCGGTCTCGGCCTATCCGGAAAAACATCCGGAGAGTCCTGATTTCGCCACCGACTTCGACATGCTGAAGCGTAAGGCCGACAACGGAGCGACGCGGGCGATCACCCAGTTCTTCTTCGACAACGATCTCTATGAGCGCTATGTCGAGCGGGCACGGCGGGCCGGCATCTACATACCGATCGTGCCGGGCATATTGCCGGTGCACAATTTCACCCAGGTCGCCAACTTTTCGGCGCGGTGCGGCGCCTTGGTGCCGGCATGGCTGGCCGAGCGTTTCGATGGGCTGCAGAACGATCCGCAAACGCATGCGCTGGTGGCATCTGCCGTGGCCGCCGAGCAGGTGCTGGACCTTGTCGAGCGCGGCGTCGGCGATTTCCACTTCTACACGATGAACCGGGCCGATCTGGTCTTCGCCATCTGCCACATGATCGGCATCAGGTCGCACGAAGTCGAGGCGGCGGGATCGGCCGCGGCGTAAGGCGGCAAGCTCCTTTTTGAAATGTCAAAGATCGGGGAAATGCAAAAGGCCGGGCAAAATGCCCGGCCTTTTCAATGGTTTGGAATATTCGGTGCTGGTCTTCCCCCGCTCAGCGGCCTTATGGAAGGACGCCCATAATGAGGGCGCCGATGAATGCAAACGCAGCACAAATCATCAATGCGTTGATCGGCCTCGTCAGTCCCATGTCATAGCCTCCTCTTAAAGAGCTATGGCGAGAGTCTAGGGTCATTTGTGCCACAGGCAAGCAGAAACTTTGCTGCAATGCGACGAGATTGTGGAATTTGCGACCTGCCGTTTGCCGTTAGGCATTGAAAATCTTTGTCAAAAGCCGGCTCGGGACCTGTGAATAATTTGTGGCAAAGCCGGGGCAGTAACGAGAATGGCAGCGCTACCGCGGCAGAAATCGGAAATCGATTTTCGGACCGACTGAAGATTCGAAGCGTCGGAGCGTCCTTTGCATATCCAACCGGGTGCTGCACTGCGATGGGCAGCAGCGCGTTGCGAGGATAGCCCAGGACTTGAATATGCTGCCAATTGGCAGTATGTTGCCTGCCAAGTGATGGAGGTCGGAATGAGTGTCGCTTATGCGGTTCGCGATCCTGCAAATCAGGCTTTGCCGGCAAATCTGGCGGATGCCTCGGCACGGGCGCGGATCACGCCAGCTGCTGTTGCCGGCATCGTCAGGCTCGCAGACATCTGGCATCTGACCAGCACCGAGACCTGTACCTTGATTGGCGACGTGTCGGAGAGAACCTGGTTCCGCATGAAGAAAGGCGAGTGGGAGGGCGTTCTCTCCCAGGATTCGCTGACACGCATCAGCGCCCTGATCGGCATCTTCAAGGGACTGCGGCTTCTGTTTTCCGAAGGGCTTGCCGATGAATGGGTGCGGTTGCCGAACAAAGGGCCTCTTTATGGTGGCCGGCGCCCCCTGGACGTGATGATCGAGGGCGGCATTCCGAGGCTGCTGCAGGTTCGCCAACATATCGACGCTTTGCGCGGTGGACTTTGAATGCAGATCCCATCACGCGCGGACATTTCCCAGCGCGACACGATCCGGCTGATTTCGACAGGCAGGCTCAAGGAACCGGTCCTGATGCCGTTGGCCAGGAATCATGGAGATTTGGAGGACCTTGCGGAGCTCGAAGGAGCCACCAGCGGCCGCCTTCAGGCGCAGCAAGGGGGATTGCCCGACCTCGATCCGCGCGAACTGGTTTTCGGGAGACCGGGCTACACCTTCATCAATGCGGCGTTCGCTTACACCCGTCCGGGCGGCAATCGTTTCAACGATGATGCCAGGGGCGTCTGGTATTGTGGGTTCGATGCGGAAACCGCGCTCGGCGAGGTCTCGTTTCATCTGACGCGCGAGCTTGCCGCGATCGAACGGTTCGAAAACGTCACCGACTACGCGGAGCTCGTTGCCGACTTCATAGGCTCGTTTCACGATCTGCGCGGTGCTGAGTTCAGCAAGGACCCGGTGCTCGATCCGGATACCGCCTTAGCCTATCCTGCCGGTCAGGCGCTGGCGAAGCAACTCCGCAAGCAAGACGCCGCGAGCGGTCTTGTGTATCCTTCCGTGAGACATGTCGGCGGGACCTGCCTTGCCGCCTTCCTTCCCGATCTCGTTCAGAATCTCCGGCAAGGCGGTATCTGGCGTCTGGAATGGCAGGGTTCATCTGTTCCCGCGATCACGCCCAAATAGCGCACGATCGGGAGCGACAACTTCGCTGCGCCATCTCTAACGCCGCCCGAACAGGCGACCGTCGATGGTGACGAGGCCGAGGGCGATCAGCGCCATGCCGCCGAGTTCGAACAGTTCGAGCCGCTCGCCCAGGAACAGGAAGCCGAGCAGGATGGCACTGGCCGGCACGATGAGCGTGACCAGCGAGGCGTTGGTGGCGCCGGTCGAGGCGACGAGATTGAAATAGAGGATGTAGGCGAAGGCCGTCGACAGCAGCGCCAGTGCCAGCACCGCCGCCCAGACCGGCGGCGAGGCCGAAAACAGATTGGCGGCATCATAGGTGAACAGAACGACCGGGATCATGATGATGGTCGAGCAGGTCAATTGTCCGGCGGCAATGACCGGTGACGGCACGCCCTTGAGGCGGCGGGCAATCATCAGTGCAGCCGCATAGGATAGCGACGCTCCGATGAGCGCGAATTTCGCCCAGACCGGACCGCCGAGCCCGGCGACGAGGCCGGGGCCGATCATCACCGCCGTTCCCGCGATACCAAGGGCGATGCCGGCAAGCTTGTTCCACGACAGCTTTTCGTCGCTGGTCAGGGCGTTGGCGAGGATCAGCGTCCAGAACGGCGTCGTCGAATTGAGCACCGAGGCGACACCGGCGCCAAGCTCGGTCTGGCCGGCAAAGATCAGCGAGAAAGGAATGACATTGTTGGCGAGCGCCAGCAGGAAGAACAGGCCGGCATGCGGCAAGGCGAGGCGAAACGACGGGCCGCGGACCGCAAGATAGAGCTGCAACGCGATCGCAGCGATGGTGACGCGAAACAGCACCAGCACCAGCGGCGGAAGTTCCGCCACCGCAATGCGGGCAAAGAAGAACGAACCGCCCCAGACGGCGCCGAGCAGCAGAAGCTGCGCCCAGTCCTTGAGCACCATCGGACCGCGCATCGTGGTGGTGGCAGCTATCGCCATTGGTCGTCCTCCCAGACGAGATGCCTTGCTCTTCAGGCGTCTGTTCACGCCATACCCGATCCGGCCGCAAGGGCCACCCGAAACCTGAGCGATGGCCTAGCTCGCTCATAACCGGCCTGCAGCACCGGCGTAGCGCCGCGAAGCCAGGGCGGCGAGACATAGAATTGTTTTCATTAGCCGCTAGCTTGGATTAATTGTGCGCAGCCTCAGTCAAGGGATTCGTCCATGCAGCGATTCGAAAATGCCCGCGAGGCAGCGCTGGCGCTTCGCCCGGACGATCCGATCTATTGCTTCCGCCCGCAGGTGCTGAAGGCGGACGCCAAACAGTTCATGGGCATGTTTCCCGGCAAGACCGCCTATGCGGTCAAGACCAATGGCGAGCGGATCGTGCTCAACGCCCTGGTCGAGGCCGGCGTCGGTGCCTTCGATGTGGCCTCGCCCGGCGAATTCGCCGCCGTGCGCGCCGTCTCGCCGGACGCCGAGATGCTCTACATGCACCCGGTGAAGGCGCAGTCGGACATCAGGCTGGCGCTGGAAAAATACGCCATCCGCGTCATTTCGCTCGACCATGAGGACGAGGTCACCAAGCTGACCAGGGTGGTGCGGGCGCTCGACATCGATCCGGGCGCCATCACCGTGTTCGTGCGCATCCAGACGAAAGGCTCGGCGGCCTACGAACTGTCGAAGAAGTTCGGCGCCGGACCGGCCAATGCGGTCGAACTGGCCGAACGGCTGAACCGGACGGGCTACAAGGTCGGGCTGTGCTTTCACGTCGGCAGCCAGATCGAGGATCCCGACACCTATGAGCGGGCGCTGGCCTCCGCCGACTGGGTGCGCAACCGCGTCGGTTTCGACATTGCCGGGCTCGATGTCGGCGGCGGCTTTCCCGCCGAATACGGTCATGATCCGAACAGCCGCAAGCCGGAAATGCCGTCGCTCGGCCAGATCATGTCGCGGCTGTCGGGCGACCTCCAGGAGTATCAGTTCGACCAGATGCCGCTGGTGGCCGAGCCGGGCCGGGTGATCGTGGCGCGCTGCCTGTCGCTGATCGTGCGCGTGCTGCTGCGCAAGGGCAAAAGGCTCTACATCAATGACGGCATCTGGGCGTCGCTGTCGGATTCATGGACCGGCAAGATCACGCTGCCGGCACGCTTCATCCCCGATCCGGCGATCCGCTCGCGCAATGGCGAGGACAAGACCATCGTGCCGTTCAAGGTCTGTGGCGCGACTTGCGATTCCGTCGATATATTGTCGCGGCCGTTCTGGCTGCCCGAAACCGTCGATACCGGCGATTGGATCGAGATCGGCCATATCGGCGCCTATTCGCTGTCGCTCCGAACACGGTTCAACGGCTTCTATCCCGACACTTTCGTCGAGGTGGCGACGCCATTCGACGAAGGCGATGCGCCGCAGGGGTTTGCCAGCCTGGAGACGATGGCGGATTAGTGAATGGTGAATAAGTAAAATAGTGAATAGTGAATAGTGAATAGTGAATAGAAGTAGTTCTTGCGTTCCGTCCGCTTCGGTGAATTGTCACCATTCACCATTCACCATTCACCATTCACCATTCAGTCAGGCTACTCCGCCGCCGGCCTGGATATTCTCGCCGGTCAGCCAGCGAGCTTCGTCGGAAGCCAGGAAAACCGCGACATCGGCGACGTCGTGCGGTGCTCCGATCCGGCCGAAGGGCGACATGCCGGCGGCCACGGCGCGGTCCCGTTCGGGGAGCAGGTCGGTGTCGGTGAAGCCTGGTGAAAGCGCATTCACGGTAACGGAGCGCGGGCCGAGTTCGCGCGAGAGGACGCGGACGAACTGCTCGACGGCGCCCTTGCTGCCGAGATAAAGCGCCGTCTGCGTGAAGAACATCCTGGTTCCGCCGGTGGAGACGGCAATGATGCGGCCACCGTCGCGAACGCGGCGCGCCGCTTCCTGAAGCGTGAAGAAGGTGCCCTTGGCATTGGCGCCGAAGACATGATCGAAATCCGCTTCGGTGGCCTCGACGAGCGGCTTTATGACGGCGACGCCGACATTGGCGACGACGATGTCAATCGGCCCCATCTGCCTTTCGGTTTCGTCGAACAACTTGCGAATGTCGGGAATGCTGGAGACATCCGCCTGGATGGCAACGGCTTTTCCGCCATTCCCTTCAATAGAGGCAACCACTTCCCTGGCGGCCTTCTCGTTGCCGACATAGTTGACGACCACGGCAGCACCCTTGGCCGCGAGCCCCTCGGCGATGGCGCGTCCGATGCCGCGCGAGCTGCCGGTCACAAGTGCGGTTTTGCCTTCGAGTGGACGATGCATGGCTGTTCCTTCCGTCTGATTACGGCCGCCTCGATCGAGCGGCGTTCCAGGGAAAGCTATGGGCATGGTATTGCTCAGAGAATAGCCTATTATCTTACTGACTTGTTAAGCCTGGGGTACATAATGCGCGGAACCGAGTTTTCCGAACTCACGGCATTTGCAGCAATCATCGAAGAGGGCAGCTTCGTCCGCGCCGCGGCCAAGCTCAGGATTTCGCCTCCAGCACTCAGCCAGACGATACGCGGGCTGGAAGAGCGTCTCGGTGTCCGCCTGCTCAACCGCACCACGCGCAGCATGTCGCCGACGGCTGAGGGCGAGAAGCTGTTTGCCCGCATCGCACCGGCGTTCAGCGAACTGGAAGGGGCCGTCGCCGACGCGCATGCATCACGCGGCCGGCCGGCAGGCTCGCTGCGCATCAATGTTCCGCGCATTGCCGCCACGCGTTTCATCGCGCCGATCCTCGGCGATTTCCGCCGCGCCTATCCCGATATCGCCCTCACAATCATTGTCGACGACATGCTCACCGACATCGTCGAGGGCCGCTTCGATGCCGGAATCAGATTGGGTGAGCGGCTGCACAAGGACATGGTGGCGGTGAAACTCAGCGAGGAACTCGAGATGGCCGCAGTGGCGGCGCCGAGCTATCTGGAGCATCACCCGATACCGCGTCACCCCGCGGACCTGCATCACCACCAGTGCATCAATTTCCAGTGGCCCAGCGGCGGCAACATCTACCGGTGGGAGTTCGCCCGAGGCCAACGTGCTTTGGAAGTGGCCGTCAGCGGCGGCCTGACGATCAACGATACGGAACTGATGATCGGGGCGGTTCTGGATGGGGTCGGCGTGGCGTACATGCTGGAATATCAGGTCCGGCCATGGATCGAAGCGGGAAAGCTCATCCGCTTTCTCGACGCCTGGTCGCCGAGATTTCCGGGTTTTTATCTATATCACGCGAGTTCCCGCCAGGTTCCGGCGCCGTTGCGAGCGTTCATCGATTTCCTGCTTGCCAGGCGGTGATGTGAATAGTGAATAGTGAATAGTGAATAGTGAATAGTGAATAGTAGTAACCTCTGGTGCTCAGTGCGGCTCCGGTGCTATTCCTTTTCACCATTCACCATTCACCATTCACCATTCACCATTCACCATTCACCATTCACCACCCTCACAGCCTGTCGAGCAGCTCCGGCGTCGGCCAGCCGTCGACCGGCAGGCCCAGCCGCTTCTGCTCCTTGCGGATCGCTTCGCGGGTGTTGGTGCCCAATATGCCGTCGACGGTGCCGACGTCATAGCCTTTCGCCTCGAGCTTGGTCTGCAGCACCTTCATCTGGTCGCCGTTGAGGCCGGGTTCGGGGTTGCGCGGATCGAATCGCGGCGCGCCCCCCAGCCGGGCGGCAAGATTTGCCGCGGTCAGGGCATAGGTGAAGGACTGGTTCCACTCGAGATAGACGTCGAAATTGTCGTAGGTCAGGAAGGCTGGCCCCTTGCGACCCATGGGCAGCGCCAGGCCGGCCTTCAGGCCGTTGTCGAGAAGCGGCGTACCGTCGGGCCTGGTAACGCCCCACTGCGCCCACTGCGTCAACGGCAGCTTGTTGGTGCGCCCCGTCTGCTCCCACGGCAAATCGTCGGGCACACGGACTTCCTCGATCCAGGGCTGGTCGCGCTTCCAGTCGCGCGACTGGATCTTGCTGGCCGTGCTCATGATCACATCAGGCGCGCTGCCGCGCAGGTCGACCAAGCCATCGCCGTCGCCGTCGACGCCGTGGCCGAGATAGTCGGAAGGCAACATCTGCGTCTGGCCGATCTCGCCGGCCCAGGCACCGGTCACGTCGGCCGGCACCACGCCGCGATCGATCAACATCAGCAGCGGGACGATCTGCGGCCGGAACAGCTGCGGGCGGCGGCAGTCATGCGAGAGGCTCACCAGCGCGTTCAGCGTATGAAAATCGCCCTGCACGGCGCCAAAATCGGTTTCCAGGGCCCAGAAAGCGGCGATGACCGGCGCCTGCACGCCGTATTCGCGATCGGCGCGGACAAAGACCTCGGCATATTTTTGCAGATTGGCCGCACCTTGCTTCAGCCGATGGGACGAGATCATGCGGTTCGAGAATTCGATGAAGGTCTGGGTGAAGACCCCCTGGGCACGGTCGCGTGCCAGCGCCTTTTCATCGAGGGTGGCGTTTTCCAGCGCAGAAAGGCCGGCAGCGCCGACGCCGGCCGCCCTGGCCTCCGCCGCCACGCCCTGCTTCCATGCCTCGAAATCGCCGCCGCATTGCTGTGCCGCGGCCGGCACGGCGCTCAGGAGCAGCGCCGCGAGAAGTCCAAAGCGCGATCGCATCGCCATCCTTCCGAGAAGATTACCAGCGGTTGCGGGCATCCGTCATTGGCTGTGTCGAAAAGCAGGCGGCAGGCCTGGTGTCAACGGGTGTTCTGCCGCAACCACTTCTTCCACGCGGCTTCGGAGCCGTTGAAGACGCTGATGTCGGCGTTTCCGGCCATGCCCGGCACGACACCCGTTCCGGTATACTGCCAGAAGGTGAAGGGATGGCTGCCGTATTTCTGGTGCGGGTGCCCGGCGACGGAGCGCAGCCAGTAGGGGTAGCCGCGGAAGCCCGATAAACCATTATCTTCGAAGAAGTCGACCGACGTGTAGATGATCGGCTTCTTGCCGTAGTGTTTTTCGACGATTTCGAGGAATGTGCTCATCTCGCTGCGTACCGTGGCGGCATCTGGCCGCAGCTTGCAGGTCGGCGATTTCGGGTTCCATTCCATGTCGAGAACCGGCGGCATCGCCGAACCGTCTTTGGGCACGTTCTGGATGAACCAGCGCGCCTGGGTAGCGGCCGGCGTGCAAAAGTAGAAAAAATGATAGGCGGCACGGGGGATGCCCGAGGCCCTGGTGCGGCTCCAATGCTCGTTGAAAGCTTCATCGAAACGGTCTCCGCCTTCGGTTGCCTTGATAAAGGCGAAGGAGATGCCGCTGGCCCTGGCCGCCGGCCAGTTGATCGATGTCTGGTATTTGGAGACGTCGGTACCGTGGACGGCATAGCTCCACGGTGCGCCGCTATCCCATTCATGCGGGTCGGAATCGGCAAAACGCGGCGCGCGTACCGCAACCGTCGGGGCGCTGGACGACGACAGCGATGGCGTCAGATCCTCGACCGTCGAGCAGGCGCCAAGCAGCATCAGCGTGATGAGGACCGCGAAACGGCGCATCGCTACTTCCCGAGCCGGTTTCAGCCGGCCGCTGATGGGTCTTTCCGCGGGTGCCCCCTCGACCGGGCGCAGCGTGTCTGAAACCGACTTACGCGACGCGCCTGGATCTTCGTTTCATGCATTCCCAAACCGTTATGCAGTTTTGGGACGCATGCATTCAAGCCCCGCCGGACGGTCACCCCACAGGATCGCCCGGTCTGTCCTAAGCGCGTCGCTTCGACGCGCTTAGCTCTTTTGTCTATGCATGTCGTTGTCCCAAAACCGCTGCGCACTTCTGGGCGACATTCACCTGTGATCGCCGATCATGGTTGATATTCGGTTGACGGCGCTCGACAAGAGCCGCGATTTTGCCGAAACAATGGCGGCAAATCGATGACATAGATCGAGCGCGCCCGGGGGAACTCAAAATGCAGATCCTTTTGAAGTTCGTCAAATGGCTGCTCGGCTTGGCTGTGCTGGCCGCCGCTGTACTCGCCGGCTGGCTGTATTTTGCGCCGCCGGAACTGATCCGCGTCGGTTCCGGCTATGCGGCCAAGATCGTCTGTTCGAACGTCTTCATCGCCGGGCGAGACGCCGACGATGTGCTTGCCGTCGATGTGCAGGCGCCGGGTCATCCGCTGCTGAAGCTGATGAGAGTGTCGGTCGACAAGGAGAAGGGAACGGTTTCGGCCGGCCTGTTCGGTGTGCTCGGCAAAAGTGTCGCGGTTGCGCGCGACGGGCTCGGCTGCGCCTCGGTTCCCGACGGCGATATTGCCGCCGCCAAGGCTATCGCGGGAGCCGCGCCAGCGGCGGCGCCGCTGCCCGATCTGATCTGGCCGGAGGGCGACAAGGCCGATGCCTCGCAGGATCCCGAGGTCGCGAAAGTCCTCGACGATCCAGCGTCGACCGGCGCCGGCATGCGGGCGGTCGTGGTGGTCAAGAACGGCCGCATCGTCGCAGAGCGCTATGGCGACGGCTTTTCCGAAAAGACGCCGCTACTGGGCTGGTCGATGACCAAGACGGTGAATGCGGCGATCGTCGGCACGCTGGTGAAGGACGGCAAGCTGGCGATGACCAACCAGCGGCTGTTCGGACCCTGGCAAGCAGATGGCCGTGCCGTGATCAGCCTCGCCGACATGATGGCGATGTCGAGCGGGCTGGAATTCAACGAGGATTACGGCGACGTCGCCGATGTGACGCGCATGCTCTACCTCGAACCGGACATGGCCGGCTTTGCCGGATCCAAGCCGCTGACCGGCGAGATCGGCAAGGTGTTTTCCTATTCGAGCGGCACGGCGGTGATGCTGTCCAGGCTGTGGCAGGACGCAATCGGCGACAAGGACAAGGCACTGGCGTGGCCGAGGACCGCGCTGTTCGATCCGCTCGGCATGCAGAGCGCTGTGCTTGAGGCCGACGAGCACGGCACCTTCGTCGGCTCGTCCTATCTCTATGCCACGGCATGCGACTGGGCGCGCTTCGGCCAGTTCCTGCTGCAGGGCGGCGTCTGGAACGGCCAGGAGATCCTGCCCGCCGGCTTCGTCGACTGGATGCGGGAACCGGCAACTGCTTCGAAAGTCTACGGCAAGGGGCAATTATGGATAGAAGGACCGGGCGACGAAGAAAACCCCGGCGCCGGCACTGCCGCCGGCCTGCCCAAGGACACCTATTGGATGGAGGGGCATGATGGGCAAACGGTTGCCATCATCCCCTCGGAGCAGCTGGTTGTGGTGCGGCTCGGGCTGACGCCGGCCAGGCTCGGCTATCGGCCGCAGGCGATGGTGGCGGCGCTGATCAAGGCGCTGCACTGAGGAATGCGGCGGTCGCAGTCTTGTCTATGCGGCTGTCGCCAAAGGCTTGGCGCGATCAACACGCGCCCGCTCGTCGGGTGAGTTCATAACCGTCCAAAGATCATTACGGCGCTGGACGTTCAACCAGAAATCCGGGCTGTTGCCAAACACCCGCGCCAGAATGAGCGCGGTAGCCGCCGTCACGTTGCGGCGGCCGTTGCACAATTCGTTCACATGCTTGCGCTGGACGCTCATAGCTTCGGCCAAAGCCGCCTGTGTCAGGCCGAGTGGTTGCATGAATTCTTCCGTAAGAATTTCGCCAACCGTTGCCGGCTTGCGTGCGGTCATCAACATGTCTCACCTCACTTATATATAACTGTGGTCGTCGAGATAGATGTCCGACGCCTCGCCCCGGCCCCCGTCCCAGCGGAAGACCAGCCGCCATTGTTTGTTGACACGGATCGAATGGAAACCTTCGAGATTGCCGCGCAACTTCTCGAAATGGTTGCTGGGCGGCACACGCAAATCCTGATCGATCGCCGCGTCGTCAATCATCTGGAGCTTGCGGAACAAGCGGCTTTCGAGATCGGACGGAATATTGCGGGAGTGGGTGTCGTCCACGAAGAAAGCCCGCAGCCATCCATCTCTAAATCCGATGATCATCCCATGCTTCCGGCGAGGAGATAATGTACCACTCCTTGGGTCACATGGCAATGTGTGATTTAGCCAAATTAACTGATTTCAGCCACGGCCCCCATTTAGGATTGGAGCCCCAAAACCTTCCACGCCAAAATTGATATTAGATGGCGATCTTGATCACGGCGAGCCAGCTGTAGCCGCGATAAAGTGTTCTGAATCGAAGGCTTGCACCAACTCTCGCAGATTCCGATTCCAGAACGTCGCGCAGGGCTTCACGCGGCTGGACATGGAATTTTCTCAACCAGCCGCGCAGCAGCGTGCGGAACCAGCCGGGCAGGGCCTCCTGCTGGCCGAAATCGACGACGTGCAGCGAGCCGCCCGGTGACAGGGCAGCAAGAGCCGCGAACACTGTCTTCTCCCAGCCGGGAATCATCGACAGCGAATACGAGACAAAAATGCGGTCGAAACTTTTGACGCCGAACAGTGCTTTCGCGTCGAAATCCGTGGCGTCGCCGCGCGCCAGCGTGACGCGGCCGGAGAGGCCTTCGCGCGCGAGGGCGGCAGTGGCCGTCTCCAGCATCTCGGCCGAAATATCGAGGCCGAAGAAGCGCGCGCCGGGATAGCGGCGGGCGGCGAGGATGATGTTGCGGCCGGTGCCGCAGCCGAGCTCGAGCACGGTGCCGCCGGCCGGCACATCCAGTCCGGCGATAAGCCGGTCGCGGCCCAGCAAATAATATTTGCGGGTCAGGTCGTAGATATGACGCTGCCAGCGGTAGACGCCGTCCATCAGTTCGGCATGGCTGGCCGGCAAGTCGGTCGTGCTCATGCGGACCGCTTCACATAGAGATGGAAGCCGCCATAGATGGCCGAGCGGTCGCGCGCCGAAAACTCGCGCGAGGCGTCGTTCTCGTAGCGCCACTGATCGAGCAGCGAATTCGAGACGCGGCCGGGCAGCAGGCTGGGTTCCGCTGCGGTGCGGAAGATGACGCGGGCGCCGGTGGAGGCGGTTCGGGTGATCTCGGCCCACAACTCGTTGAGCTGGTCGTCGGTCATCCAGTCCTGTGCATCGAGCAGCACGAAGCGATCCACCGAGCCGGCATCCTTGCGGGCAAGGAACTCGATCAGATTGGCGTGGTGGATGGCAACGCGATCGACATTGTTGCGGATCGTCTTGTAGTTGCGCTTTTCGAGATAGGCGGGCAGGGCGGCCTCGCCCGGATCAGGGTAGCGGCGGGCGAAAGCCTGCCAGGCGAAATAATTGGTCTTCAGCGGAAAATCGCAGGCGAGCTTTTCCAGTCGTGCCTTCAGCACGCTGGCCATGGTGCCGTCACCCGAGGTGATCAGCGAATCGTACTGGGCCGGCGGAATGCCGAGGCCGAACAGCGAAGCCTTTCGCGAGGTCGCCCATTTCAGCAGCGGTTTTTCGAAGACCGGCGCCAGCTCTTCGTCGAAGAAGCGGCGCTGATCGGCGATGGTCTTGGCGTCCATGATTCCGGCCGGGTCGACGCCGAAGAATTTTGCGGTGCGATGGCCGATCGCAATGAACAGGCCAAGCAGGCCGGTCTGGTAGAAATTGCGGTCGAAGACGGCGATGCGGCGACGGCCGCGCCAGTTGCGGCGCTCCCAATAATGGCGGCTGACCGGGTCGAGATGCGGTGCGATGAAGCGATCGTAGGCCTGTGAATTGTGCCCGGTCTCAGCCGCGCCGAAGAAACGGAACAGGTCGCCCTGCGACGGCAGGTGACGGACGGCTTCGAGCTTCATGCGGTTCAGCGCGATATGGGCAGCGTTGAGGTCGACGGCATCGATCCTTTCCGGCGAGCGGGTGAGATAGGCAAGGATGTTACAGCCGCCGGAGGCAATGGTGACGATGCGGTGGCCCGTCCCGAGCTGCATCGCGTCCATGTCGATTTCGGGGTCTTCCCAGATCTGCGGATAGACGAGGCCGGAGAACAGGAAGGCGAACAGGCGCTCGGAGATGCCGGCTTTCGACAGCGGGCGGTTCTGGTAGACGGCCTTGCCGACTTCCTTGCCGCGGCGAAAAACCAGGTCCCCAGAAATGTCCGTCATGGCAAGGCGATTCCCCGTTTGCTTTGCCGCAAGCGGGTAGCGCAGGGTGATGACAGGCCAGTGACAGCCTGTTGACGCGAGTTCAGGCCTTGCCAAATCCACCTGGGGTCGGCGTCGTCACGATGACCGCCTCGCCAGCGTCGAGGATGGTCTGATCGCAGGCTTTCAGCGTCTCGATCGCGCCGGTCTTGCGGCGGACCTTGGTCGAACCGGCCTCGCCATCCCCGCCTCCGTCCAGTCCCCGCGGCGGGCGGTTGCGATGCGAGGACAGGATCGCGCATTCCATTTTTTCGAGGAAGCGGATGGTGCGCCTGGTGCCGTCGCCGGCATTCCATTTGCCTTCGCCGCCGGAGCCTTCGCGGATATGAAAATCCTCGAGCAATACCGGGAAACGCAGTTCCAGCACTTCCGGATCGGTCAGGCGCGAATTGGTCATATGGGTGTGGACGCCGGAGGTGCCGGCAAAACCGCGGCCGTCGTTCATCCGGCCGGCCGGCGAGCCCGAGCAGATCGTCTCGTAATACTGATACTGCTTGTTGCCGAAGGTGAGATTGTTCATCGTGCCTTGCGCATTGGCCATCGCGCCCATGGCGCCGAACAGCGCGTTGGTGACGTGTTGCGAGGTCTCGACATTACCGGCGACGACCGCCGCGGGATAGGCGGGTTTCAGCATCGAGCCGTCGGGAATGATGATGTTGATCGGCCGCAGACATCCGGCATTCATCGGGATGTTGTCTTCGACCATGACGCGAAAGGCATAAAGCACCGCGGCACGGGCGACAGGCTCTGGCGCATTGAAATTGTTCTTCATCACGGGCGACGTTCCGGTGAAGTCGACGGTGGCTTCGCGCTTCCGCCGGTCGACCGATATCTTCACCTTGATCATTTGGCCGGTGTCGGTCGGATATTCGTATTCCGAACTGTCGGGCAGCCGCTCCAGAACGCGGCGCACGCTTTCGGCGGCATTGTCCTGGACATGGCCCATATAGGCTTCGACCACATCGAGGCCGAAATGCGCGACCATCTTGCGCAGCTCGGCGACGCCCTTTTCGTTCGCGGCGATCTGCGCCTTGAGGTCGGAGATGTTCTGGTGCGGATTGCGCGCCGGGTAGGGGTGGTTGGTGAGCAGCGTCTCCAGGTCCTTCTCGCGGAACCGGCCGCGATCGACGATGCGGAAATTATCGAACAGCACGCCTTCCTCGTCGACGGTTGTGGCAAGCGGCGTCATCGAGCCGGGCGCGGTGCCGCCGATGTCGGCATGATGGCCACGCGAGGCGACGTAGAAGAGGATCTCCTCCCCCCTCGAGGGGGAGGTGGCGGCGAAGCCGCCGGAGGGGGTCGTTGCGGCAGTGCTCGACGCACTTGTGGTGCCTTCTGCGAGGACCCCACCCGGCCGCTTCGCGGCCACCCTCCCCTCCAGGGGGAGGGAAAACACCGGTGTCACCACTGTGATATCAGGCAGATGGGTGCCGCCATTGTAAGGCGCATTCAGCGCAAAGACGTCGCCGGGGTGAATGTCGCCGGAATTGAGCCGGATGATGGTCTCCACCGAGCGGTCCATCGAGCCGAGATGCACCGGCATATGCGGTGCATTGGCGACCAGCGCGCCATCCCGGTCGAAAACCGCGCAGGAGAAATCGAGCCGCTCCTTGATGTTGACGGAATAGGCGGTGTTTTGCAGCGTTACGCCCATCTGCTCGGCGATCGACATGAACAGGTTGTTGAAGACCTCCAGCATCACCGGATCGGCTTCGGTGCCGAGTGCGGCCTGTCGGCGCTTCTTCTCGACGCGCCGCATCAATACGTGGTCCTTGGCGGTGATCTCGGCCTGCCAGCCCGGCTCGACGATAATGGTCTGGTTCGGCTCGATGATCAAAGCAGGGCCGGCGATCTTGTTACCAGGCTTCAGCGTTTCGCCAGGGAAGATGCCGGCGTCGCGCCAGACGCCGTCGACAAAGATTTTCCGGTTCCCGGAAGGACTTGCGGCCATGTCTTCAACAACTGAATCGCTTTCGTCGCGGCCGGTGCCGCCGGTATCGGTACCTTCGACGCCGATCGATTCGACGATCATCAGCTTGTCGTCGTAGACAAAGCCGAACTGCGCCTTGTGCGCCAGTTCGAAGTCCGCCTTGGCCTGCGCAATCGAGCCGTGCCCGAAGTTCACAGGCAGCGCGGTATCGGTGCCGTCGTAGCGGATCTGCAGCACCGGTCTCGAGGCGACCGCGTCTTCGCTGATGCCTTGCGCGGCGAGTTCGTCGATGACGGCTTTGCGCAGCGTCGCGATGAGTTCATCGATCGCTGGCCCGGAATTGTCCGCCAGCGGCTTCAGCAGCGCCTGCTGGCGTGACGCAAATACAGAGGATAGGCCGATGCCGTATGCCGAGAGCAGGCCTGAGAAGGGATGGATCAGCACCGCCTCCATGCCGAGCGCATCGGCGACCAGGCAAGCGTGCTGGCCGCCGGCGCCGCCGAAGCAGTTCAGGAGGTATTCGGTGACATCGTAGCCGCGCTGCACGGAAATCTTCTTGATGGCATTGGCCATGTTTTCGACGGCGATGGTGATGAACCCTTCGGCGACGGTTTCCGGGGAGCGGCCGTCGCCGATCTCGGCGGCAAGGGCCGCGAATTTTTCGCGAACCGTCTGGACGTCGAGCGGTTCGTCCTGGCCCGGTCCAAAAATAGCCGGGAAGAACTCGGGCTGCAGCTTGCCCAGCATGACATTGGCGTCAGTGACGGCCAACGGGCCGCCGCGCCTGTAGGCGGCCGGGCCGGGATTGGCGCCGGCCGAATCCGGCCCGGCGCGAAAGCGGCCGGCCTCGTAATGGAGTATCGAGCCGCCGCCTGCAGCGACGGTGTGGATGCGCATCATCGGCGCGCGGATGCGCACGCCGGCGACCTCGGTGTCGAAGGCGCGCTCGTAGTCGCCATCGTAATGGGCGACATCGGTGGAGGTGCCGCCCATGTCGAAGCCTATGACTTTGCCGAAACCGGCGAGTTTTGCCGTCTCAACCATGCCGACGACACCGCCGGCCGGGCCGGACAACAGCGCATCCTTGCCCTGGAACATGTCGGCGGCGGTGAGGCCGCCCGACGACATCATGAACATGAGGCGAGGGTTTTCCTTCCCCCTTGAAGGGAGGGTGGCGGCGAAGCCGCCGGGTGGGGTCGGCTCGACTGGGTTCGACACTCTGGCGGTGCCTTCTGAGATGACCCCCTCTGGCTGCTGCGCAGCCATCTCCCCCACGAGGGGGGAGATTGGCGCGGCACCCAGTTCCGCCGCAACCCTTTGCACATACCTTGCCAGGATCGGCGACAGATAGGCGTCGACCACGGTGGTGTCGCCGCGGCCGACCAGCTTGATCAGCGGCGAGACCTCGTGACTGACCGAGACCTGCGAAAATCCGAGTTTTCTGCAGACCTTCGCAACTGCCTTTTCGTGATCGGGATGTTTCCAGGCATGCATGAAGACGATCGCGACCGCATCGATGCCGTCCGCCTTGGCTTGCTCAATAGCCGGGCGTACGGAAGCAATGTCGAGCAGGCGCTCGACACTGCCGTCGGCGCGAACCCTTTCGTCGATCTCGACGACACGCTCATAGAGCTGTTCGGGAAGGATGATCTGCTTGGCAAAGATATCGGGCCTGGCCTGATAGGCAATCCTCAGCGCATCGCGGAAGCCTTTGGTGATGAGCAGCAGCACACGGTCGCCCTTGCGCTCGAGAAGCGCATTGGTGGCAACCGTGGTGCCCATCTTGACATCGCCGATCAGAGCGGAGGGGATTGGAGCGCCGGGTTGGACGCCGAGCAGCTCGCGAATGCCCTGGATGGCAGCGTCGGCATAGGCTTCGGGATTTTCCGAAAGGAGTTTCCTTGGATGCAGCCCGCCTTGCGGGTCACGGCCGATGACATCGGTGAAGGTGCCGCCACGGTCGATCCAGAAATCCCATTTTGCGGTCATGGCAGTGGCTCCCGGGATTTTTCCCTGTTCGATCTGTTAGCTTGCGAGGCCCTGACCGGCAATCGTCAAATGATTGGAATATGTTACAGGCAGAAATGCAACGTTACGAAACTCATGCGCAGCTTACGCATTGTGTCCTCGACCGCCGCCGGTAACGGAGGCGTGATTAGAGGAGAGATATCATGAAGAAACTCATTCTTGCGTCGGTGTCGGCGCTTGCGTTGCTTGGCCTTGCCGCCTGCAGCAACAGCGGCACCGACAACACCACGACGCAGAGCACCAACCCGCCGGCATCCGACCAGACGATGAAGCCGGCTGCTCCTGACGCAAACAAGCCTGCCGAGCCGGCTCCGGCTCCGGCGCCTGCGCCGGCTGCTCCGGCTCAGTAGTCAATGTGACAACCAAGGAAAGGCTGGCCTCACAGGCCGGCCTTTCTGCTGCTTACGAGACCAGCGCCTGGCGGCCGAGTGCGACGACGTGAGCGCTGGCGCCAGCCGCCTCAGGCAAATCGATTGGGCCAGCCCCTGCGGCACTGTCTTGGCTTGATAGCGATGGGTGGTTGGCCCTATGAAGCCCCCATGTCGATTTGGGACCGCCTTGGCGACTTCGTCGCACGCGTTTCATCTTCAGCGTCGTCAGGCGTCGCCGAAGTGGTCGAGGCCGTGCGCACGGTTTTCTCCGGCGATGCCGATCTGCGCCGGCGCGTCGCCTTCTCGGTGGCGATGATCGCCCTGTCGGCCAAGATGGCCAAGGCAGACGGCATCGTCACGCAAGACGAGGTGCGCGCCTTCCAGGAAATATTCGAGGTGCCGAAGGAACAGAGGCGCAATGTGGCGCGGCTCTACGATTTGGCCAAACGCGACATTGCCGGTTTCGAGACCTATGCCGAGCGGATGGCGCAGCTTTGCGGTTCGGGCCATTCGAACTGCCTGATGCTCGAGGACATACTCGACGGGCTGTTCCACATCGCCAAGGCCGACGGGCTGGTGCATGAGCGCGAGGGCCAATTCCTGCATCGCATCGCCGAGATATTCCGCATCGATGAGGCGCATTACCAGAGCATCCTGGCCCGGCATGTCGATCTGGGTGCGGCCGATCCTTATATTGTGCTCGGCATCGAGCGTGGCAAGCCGTTCGAGGAGGTCCGCAGGCGCTACCGCAAGCTGGTCTCCGACAATCATCCGGACCGGCTGATCGCACGCGGCCTGCCGCAGGAATTCATCAAGATCGCGACGACCAGGCTGGCGGCGATCAACGCGGCCTATGAAATGATCGAGCGAGGCCTGCGGCACGCATGAGCGGCTTTCCGCCCGATGAGCCGAGCGCCGAGGTCAGGGTATCGCCGAATTTCGGACCACGGCGCGGGACGCTCGGACCCGATATGATCGTGCTGCACTACACCGGCATGGCAACCGGCGCCGGTGCCGAGGAATGGCTTTGCGATCCGGCAAGCGAGGTCTCGTCGCACTACCTGGTCCATGAGGGCGGCCGCATTGTTCAGATGGTAAGGGAAAGCGACCGCGCCTGGCATGCCGGCAGGAGTTCGTGGTTCGGGCTGAACGACGTCAACTCCTGTTCGATCGGCATCGAGATCGTCAATCCGGGGCATACGCTCGGCTATCGCAACTTTCCAAAACCGCAGATCGACGCGGTGATCGGCCTGTGCGCCGGCATCGTCGAGCGCCATTCCATTCCGGCGCAGCGGGTGCTTGCCCATTCCGACGTGGCACCGGGGCGAAAGGTCGATCCAGGCGAGAAATTTCCATGGAAGGCCTTGTTTGCTGCCGGTATCGGCCATGTTGTGCCGGCAGCACCGATCCGGCGCGGCGCCGTGCTGAAGCCAGGCGATACCGGCGCCGAGGTAGAGGCGCTGCAGTCGATGCTGGCGCTCTATGGTTATGGCGTCGAGATCACCGGCACTTTCGACCGGCAGACCGAAATCGTGGTCGAGGCATTTCAGCGGCATTTCCGGCTGCGCCTGGTCGATGGCATGGCTGACGGATCGACGATCCGCACGCTGGAAAGGCTGCTCGCTTCCGTAAGGATAGCCTCTCTCAAATAATCTTTTGCCAGCTTAAAAGTTACAATCTGTTACTCAAAGTGACTTGCGCCGCCTTCTTTGGCGCCAATTCCGTCGTCAAAGGCGATCCGTACAGATTGTCGGACGTCTATCCCCCCACATGTTCCGATGTTGATTGAGGGTATCTGCGCGAAGTTCTTTGTGCAGATCAAACAGAACAGGATCACATGCAGAAATTGACCGTTTTAACGGCAGCCATTGCTGCCGGCGTAATGACTTTTGCCTTCAGTGCGGCGAACAGCGCACCGCTGAGCCAGCGGGCCGATCAGGGCTTCAGTGCCGCAGCCGGCAAAACCGCCATGCCGAAGGGTGGTGCAAAAGTAGAGAAGACCGCCACCGCAAAAGTGGAAAAAGCGGCCGCGGTAAAGACGAAAAAGCCAGTCTCCGCGAAAAGGCCAACCGCTGCGAGAAAGACAATCGCCAAACAGCATGTGAAGCGTAACCGCAAACGCATCGACCGCATGGCAACGGCGTCAGTCGCTCCGAAGAGCAGGCCAGCGCCTCAGGCGGCGGTAGTCGGCGGCAGCGGACAGTATTCGGCGATCATTGCGCGTTATGCCGCCAGCTATGGCGTCCCGGTGTCGCTCGCCAACGCCGTCATCAAGATCGAAAGCAACTACCAACCGAACCAGGTCGGCAGCGCCGGCGAGATCGGCCTGATGCAGATCAAGCCGGCGACGGCAAGGATGATGGGCTATAGCGGTTCGGTTCAGGGTCTCTACGATCCCGATACCAACATCAAATACGGCATGAAGTACCTTGCCATGGCGCGGGATCTCGGCGGCGGCACGACCTGCGGCACGATCCTGAAATACAATGCCGGCCACGCCGCCACACGGATGAACCCGGTGTCCGCAGCCTATTGCGGCAAGGTCAAGGTGCAGCTGGCAGCACTTGGAGCGCCCGCCTGACAAGCGACAACTTGCTTTTTCGTTTGCGTTTTCGGGCCTGAACCCCTTTATACGCCTTGCCAGCTGGCCGGGCGGCCGCACCCGCGAAGCCGAAAGGCTGCGGGTGAGGAAAGTCCGGGCTCCATGGAGACACGGTGCCGGTTAATGACCGGCGGGGGCGACCCCAGGGAAAGTGCCACAGAAAGCAAACCGCCACGATCCAATCGTGGCAAGGGTGAAAGGGTGGGGTAAGAGCCCACCGCGCGACTGGCAACAGGAGCGGCACGGTAAACCCCACCGGGAGCAAGACCGAATAGGGGCGGTGCGAGGGGAAACCCTCGAGGGCTGTTTCCGGCTCACCGTCCGGGTAGGTTGCGTGAGGCGCATGGCAACATGCGCCCAAGATGAATGGCCGCCACGTTCTCGCCCCGTAAGGGGCGAGGGCCATACAGAACCCGGCTTACAGGCCAGCTGGCAGTTTTCCCCGATAAAAGGAAATCTCCTGATATCAGCAGGTTGCGTCTTCGGGCGCAGCCGTTGATTCACTTTCGACCCCTGCAGCCGAGCGCGACAATCCTTGAAATTGGTACGATTTAATCGTACCATTGAGAGATTGATCAGGAGTGCGCCATGGGCCACGTTGACAAACGCAGCATCACGCTATCGCCGGAACTGGCGGCGGCGGTCGACGACGTGGTCGCCGCCGGCGAATATGCCTCGGCGAGCGAGGTGATCCGCGACGCGCTGCGGCAATGGAAGGACCGGCGCGACCTGCTCGGCTACACGGTCGAGGAATTGCGCAAGCTGGTGCAGGAGGGGATCGACAGCGGACCGGGACGGTTTGCGTCGATCGACGAAATAAAGGCCGAAGCGCGGAGACGATTGAAACCCGACAGCGCGGCATGAATTTGCTGCCCATCATCCGAACCGCAAATGCGGAAGAGGATTTGATCGCGATCTGGCTTCATGTTGCGCAAGACAGCGAGGCTGCGGCCGATCGATTGCTCGATCGGATCGAAGCCCGCTGGCAGCAAGTGGCCACTTATCCCTTCTCAGGTGCCCCGCGCGAAGACATCGCGCCCGGCATCCGTCACCTGATCGTCGGCGTCGAAGAGGCGATCGAAATCGTTCGCGTCCTCCACGGCCGGCGCAAGATCGACGCCGATTCAGCCACCGATTGCGTCTAGCGACGCCTCGATCGCCTGCCAAAGCTCTTCCACCGGCTCGCAGCCGATCGACAGGCGAACGAAGCCGGGCGGAACGGCATCTCCCCTTTTTGATCGCCGTTCGGCCGAAGTGTGCACGCCGCCGAACGACGTCGCTGCCTGCATCAAGGCGCAATTGTTGATGAAATCCTCGGCCCTGTCCTCCGAGGCGAGCACGAACGAGATGAGAAAGCCGAAGCGCTCCATCTGGGCGCGGGCAAGATTGTGCGATGGATCGCTCTCCAGTCCCGGAAAGCGCAAGCCGCTGATCGCGCGATGGTTTTTCAGCCGTCGCGCTATCATTTCGGCGGAAGCGCACATGCGGTCGAAGCGCACGTCCAGCGTTTCGAGGCCGCGATGCACCAGCCATGCCTCGAACGGCCCGGGGATAGCGCCCGACGCCTCGCGCCAGTCGGTCACCCTCGAGATAATGTCCGCGTCGCGGCTGGCGACATGGCCGAACAGCACATCGGAATGGCCGTTTGGTGCCTTGGTGTCGGCGGCAATGACGATATCTGCACCGAGATCGAGCGGGCGCTGGCCGAAAGGCGTCATCGTCGTGTTGTCGACCACAAGCACCGCACCCGCTCTATGCACGGCCTCGGCGACGGCTGCGATGTCGCATATGTCCAGTCCTGGGTTGGCGGGCGTTTCGACGAAGGCAAGCCGATACCTATCGAAGCCGCCGTCGAGGAAGCTCGATGTTGGCCGGACATCATAAGCGACGCCGAAGGACTTCAGGAAGCGCTCTGCCAGCGCTCTCGTCGTGTGATAGCCGTCGGACGGCAGCAGGATACGGTCGCCGGCTTTGAGCAGGCCGAAAAATACCGCCGAGATGGCAGCCATCCCCGAGGGGAAGGCGACGCATGGGGCGTCTTCCAGATGCGCCAGCATGTGCTCGACCGCATCCCAGGTCGGATTGCTGAAGCGGCCATATTGATCGTAGCCGGTGGCGTCGCCGGGCGCATGAAAGATGGCGGCCATGGTCAGGGGCAAGGGGATCGGGTCGCCCTTGGCAAGCCTGCCGCGATACAGATGGGGAAGTGCCGCGGCGCGCGACTTGGCTGTTTCGGACATGGTTTCAACCTCGTTACTGACCGGAAAAGGAGATGCCGAGGCTATGCGCGGCAGCGATCCGCAGCAAGCCGGCTCCGGTTGGGCCACACGGCTCTAAACGCTTCGTTAGGCTTAATAGACGATAAAGACGGGAGTGCCGTCAAAGCTGCTCTCCCCAGTCGTGGCAGGCGCGTTTTGAAGACTGTTCCCGTTGACGCCCATAACACCCCATGATATCCCATTCCGATACTCAAGCCTTCGTTCCGTGTCAGGGTGAAGCGTACGCCAATCGGGCAGCCGCGGCGGCAGCGCGTTTGCCTGCGTTCGCCCTTCACAACGAAGCGGGTTTTGGACGTCGACCGGGCCGGGGCGGCGCGGACAGGAAGATGCAGAGGGGTGCGGCGGCGCAAGCGGCCGTAACGCGTAATGGACCGGTTTCTGTCGAACGCGGTGAACAGGATCGATGCGAAGGGACGGGTGTCCGTGCCGGCGCATTTCCGTGCCGTTGTGCAGAAACGCGGCTATTCGGAACTTTATGCGCTACGCTGCCTGGATCGCCCGGCGATGGATGTCGGTGGGCTCGACCTGCTCGATCGCTACGAGCAGCGTATCGCCCAGGAAGACCCGTTCCTGCAGACGGCGGACGATATGTCGTTCTTCTGCCATGGCGATGGAACGTTTCTGAAGCTCGACCAGGACGGCCGTATCACGATGAGCGATTTCATTCGCGAGCATACCGGCATTTCAGCGGAAGTGGCCTTCGTTGGCCGCGGCAATTTCTTTCAGATCTGGGAGCCGGGACGGCTCAGCGCCTATGGGACGGAAGCACGCGCCCGGCTTTTGCAGCTTCGGCAGGGGACGAAGCCCGAGGAGCGGCCGGAATGATGGCGGGCGACGGCGATGAAGTTCATGCCGTTGGCGGACCAGCCCGTCACATTCCGGTCCTCCTTGCCGAAGTTCTGGAGGCGCTGGCGCCGACAAAAGGCGAGGTGATCGTCGACGGCACGTTCGGTGCCGGCGGCTACACCAAGGCCATTCTGGCAAGCGGAGCCTCGGTCGTCGCCATCGACCGCGATCCGGATGCGATCGCGGCGGGGCGGGCCCTTGAACAGCAGTCCGGCGGCAAGCTCAGGCTTGTCCAGGCACCGTTCTCGACGCTCGACGAGCAGGTTGAAAGTGCCGATGGCGTCGTGCTCGACATCGGCATCTCCTCCATGCAGATCGACCAGCCGGAGCGCGGCTTTTCATTCCGGGCCGATGGACCGCTCGACATGCGCATGGCGCAGGCGGGCCTGAGCGCCGCCGACGTCGTCAACACCTTCAAGGTGGGCGATCTTGCCCGCATCTTCGGTTTTCTCGGCGAGGAACGCCATGCCGGGCGCATCGCCCGCATGATCGAGAGCCGTCGCGAAAGACGCCCCTTCGAGCGCACGCTCGACCTTGCCGATGCCATCGAGACGCATATCGGTCGCGCGCCGAAAGACAAGATCCATCCGGCCACCCGCGTTTTCCAGGCGCTGCGCATCTTCGTCAATGACGAACTCGGCGAACTGGCCAAGGCACTGTTTGCCGCCGAGCGCGTGCTGAAACCGGGCGGGCGGCTTGTCGTGGTGACCTTCCATTCCCTCGAGGACCGCATCGTCAAGCGCTTCATCGCCGACAGAGCCGATTCAGCGACCGGATCGCGGCACCTGCCCGAGGCGCAGGCGCGCACCGCCACCTTCACCAAGAAGGGCGGCGGCGTGACGCCTGGCGATGCCGAGATATCGGCAAATCCGCGGGCGCGCTCGGCAAGGCTGCGCACTGCAATCCGTACAGAGGCGCCGGCGCGTGCCGGCGATTTTTCGATCTTCGGCCTGCCAAAACTGCCTGGCCCAAAGCTTCCCGGCGCCGATCGACCGGGAGAGAGGTGAGCACGTGTTTCGTACCAGCGACATAGTCCTGATCGCCGTCATGGTTTCGGCGGCTGCCCTGACCTACAAGACCAAGCGCGAGGCCGAGGAGCAACTGGCGGCAGTGCACAAGATCCAGGCGCAGATCCGTTATGAGGAGGACACGATCGACCTGCTCAAGGCGGACTGGAGCCTGCTTACCCAGCCGTCGCGCCTGCAGAAGCTCACCGAAATCTACAAATCGCAACTCGGACTCGAGCCGGTCAATGCGCGCCAGATCGTCGGGCTGGACGATCTGCCGGCGAAACCCGTCAACATCGAGGACCTTTCATCGCAGCGGCTGGGCGGCATGGCCGATATCGGCGGCAAGGATCCCGTGGTGACCGGAGGCATCGTCCAATGATCACCGGATTTCCAATGGCTGCCAGATTTCCAAAGATTGGCAGGCTGCTGAAGCGCGGTTCGAAGCCCGGCGCGGGCGGATCGATCGTGGTCGAAGGTGCCCGCAAGGCGACCGGTGGCAAGGGCAGGACCCGCATCGTCATGACGATGGCGGTGTTCTTCGGCATCTATTCGACCATTGCCGGGCGGCTGGTCTATCTGGGTTTCCAGAATCCCGACCTGTCGGGCGGGCCGCAGAGCCGGGTGACGGCATCGCGACCCGACATCGTCGACCGTAACGGCGAAGTGCTGGCGACCGACATCAAGACCGCGTCGCTGTTTGCCGAACCGCGCCGCATCGTCGATGCCGACGAGGCGATCGAAAAGCTGTCGACGGTGCTTCCCGAGATCGACTACGAGCAGACATATAACAAGCTGAAGAGCGGCGCCGGGTTCGTCTGGCTGCAGCGGCAACTGACGCCGAAGCAGCAGGCCGACATCATGCAACTCGGCATCCCCGGATTCGGCTTTCGCACCGAAAAGCGCCGGTTCTATCCGGCCGGCGAAACCTCGTCCTACATTGTCGGCCTCACCAACATCGACAATCAGGGCATCTCCGGCATGGAGAAATACATCGACGAACAAGGCTTGAGCGACCTTCAGGCGTCGGGTCTGGCGGTGGCCAAGGATTTGAAGCCAGTGCAGCTCTCGATCGACCTGCGCGTCCAGCATATCGTGCGCGACGAGGTCGCCACCGGCATGGAAAAGTACCACGCGATCGCGGCGGGCGCCGTTGTGCTCAACGTCAAGACCGGCGAGGTGCTGGCGATGGCGTCGGTTCCGGATTTCGATCCGAACAACCCCTATAACGCGCAGGACAAGGACCGGCTCAACCGTATGTCGGCCGGCCTCTATGAAATGGGGTCGACCTTCAAGAGCTTCACCACCGCCATGGCGCTCGATTCCGGCAAGATAACGCTGCAAAGCCGTTTCGACGCGTCGCGCCCGATCAGGATCGGCCATCAAACCATCCATGATTTCCATGGCAAGGGCCGAGTACTGTCGGTGCCGGAAGTGTTCATCTACTCCTCCAATATCGGCTCTGCCAAGGAAGCCGAAGCGGTTGGCATCGACGGACACCGCGAATTCCTGCATCGCCTGGGAATCCTCGAGAAGATGCAGACCGAACTGCCGGAAGTCGCTCGGCCGACCGAGCCCAAGGTCTGGAAGCAGGTCAATTCGATCACCATTGCCTTCGGCCACGGTGTGTCGACGACGCCGCTGCAGACAGCGGTCGGCTGCGCCGCGCTGATGAATGGCGGCTATCTGATGGACCCGACCTTCCTGCCGCGCACGCAGGAGCAGGCGATGGCGGTGGCCAAGAAAGTGGTCAGCGACAAGACGGTCGAGGGCATGCGCTATCTCTATGCACTCAATGCCGAAAAGGGATCCGGCCGCAATGCACGGGTGCCAGGATACCGGGTGGGCGGCAAGACGGGAACGGCGGAGAAGGTTGTCAACGGCCGTTACTCGAAGGAAAAGAATTTCAACGCCTTCGTTGCGGCTTTCCCGATGGACGATCCGCAATACATAGTGCTTACGATCGCCGACGAACCGAAGCCGGAAAAGCCCGGCATGGGTGCTACGGCCGCCTCGAACGCGGGCATCATGGCTGCAAACATCATCCGACGTGCGGCTTCCATGCTTGGCGTGAAGCCAGATTTCAGCCATGAAAATGGTGCAACGCTGGTTTCCTATCAGTGATTCTTGGGGCGCGCCGGCAACTGCGCGCTATTTTGTTGCGATGAACGGGGTTCGATGAAGCTGAAAAATCTAGCCGGTATCCTGCCTGTCGAGGGGACAGCTTCCTTCGACATGGAGGTTACAGGGATTTCGTCGGATTCCCGCCAGGTAACACGGGGCGTCGTCTTTTTCGCGCTCACCGGCTCCAAGGCGGATGGCGCAGCCTACGCAGCCGATGCCGCGAGCCGAGGCGCTGCAGCGATCGTGGTCGGCAAGGGCGGTGCCGTCGCCGGGCTGCCAGTCCCGGTTCTTGCCGTAGACGATCCGCGCCTTGCGCTGGCGCTGAGTGCTGCACGTTTTTTCGGCATGCAACCGCAAACCATGGTCGCGGTGACCGGAACCAGCGGCAAGACCTCGGTCGCCGCATTCACCCGGCAGATATGGGAGCAGGCGGGTTTCGCCGCCGCCTCGATCGGCACGACCGGCGTGGTGGCGCCAGGCCGCAACGAATATGGCTCGCTGACCACGCCGGATCCGGTGGCACTGCACAGGCTGCTCAAGGAGCTGGCGGAGGCCGGCGTCACCCACGCCTCGATGGAAGCGTCCAGCCATGGCCTCGACCAGCGCCGGCTCGACGGCGTCAAGCTTGCGGCCGGCGGCTTCACCAATCTCGGCCGCGACCATATGGACTATCATCCGACGGTCGAGGACTATCATCGCGCCAAATTGCGTCTGTTCGACGCGCTGCTGCCGAAGGGCGCGCCGGCGGTCATCTTTGCCGACGACCCGTGGTCGGAGCCGACGATCAAGGCGGCGCGGGCAGGGGGACTGAATGTGCTGACGGTCGGCCGCCACGGCGATTTCCTGCGGCTGAAGCGGGTCGAGCACGAGCGCCACCGCCAGCGCGCCGAGGTCGAAGCGGACGGCGTTCTCCATGAAGTCGACTTGCCGCTGGCCGGCGACTTCCAGATTGCAAATGCGCTGGTGTCGGCCGGCCTCGCTATTTCGACTGGAACATCTGTTGCCAAGGCGTTGATGGCGCTGGAGAAATTGAAGGGCGCGCCGGGACGGCTCGACCTTGTCGGGACGGCCGCCAACGGCGCACCGGTCTATGTCGACTACGCGCACAAGCCGGATGCGCTGGAAAACGTGCTGGCTTCGGTGCGCCCCTTTACCACCGGCCGCGTCATCGTCGTATTCGGTTGCGGCGGCGACCGCGACCGGGGCAAGCGGCCGATCATGGCCGAGATCGCCACAAGGCTGGCCGACGTCGTCATCGTCACCGACGACAATCCCCGCTCGGAAGTACCCGAGACGATCCGCGCCGCGATCCTGGCGGCCGCACCTGGCGCCATCGAGATCGGCGACCGGCGCAAGGCCATCCACGAGGCGGTCGGGATGCTTCACGCTGGCGACACGCTGATCGTGGCCGGCAAGGGCCATGAGGAAGGCCAGACCATCGGCACCGAGACGCTGCATTTTTCCGATCATGAGGAAGTTCGCTCGGCGCTGCGGGAGCAAGCGACGTGAGCTATCTGTGGACCTCCGAGGCGCTGGTTGCCGCCATGGATGGCCGGCCGCTCGGTCCGATGCCTGAAGGCATCGCCGGCATTTCCATCGACAGCCGCAGCCTGCAGCCGGGAGACGCTTTCTTCGCCATCAAGGGCGAGGCCATGGACGGCCATGATTTCGTCACCGCCGCCATCAAGGCGGGCGCCGGGGTGCTGGTCGTCGCCGAGGGCAAGCTGCCGTCGCTGGGGCGGCTGACGGCACCGATGATCGTCGTGGAGGACGTGCTTGTCGCTCTGGAAAAGCTCGGCGTTGCCGCGCGCGCACGCTCAAAGGCCAGGGTGATTGCCGTGACCGGGTCGGCGGGCAAGACCACCACCAAGGAAGCACTGCGCCACGCTCTCTCGGCGGTCGGTACGGTGCATGCATCGGCCCAGTCGTTCAACAATCACTGGGGGGTGCCGCTGACGCTGGCGCGCATGCCGCAGGATTGCGACTATGCTGTCTTCGAGATCGGCATGAACCATCCCGACGAGATCCGGCCTCTGGTCAAGATGGTCCGGCCGCATGTCGCCATCGTCACGTTGATCGCGGCGGCTCACCTCGGCTTCTTCCGCAACCTGGACGAGATCGCCAAGGCCAAGGCAGAGGTTTTCGAGGGACTGGAGCCCGGTGGCGCCGCCCTTCTCAACCGCGACGATGCGCGCTGGAAGCTGCTGGAGAAGATGGCCAAAGAGGCCGGCGTCGAGCATGTCTACGGGTTCGGCGAGAATGCCCGGGCGACCTTCAAACTGATCAAATGCGAGCTCAATGCCGATCACTCGGTCATCACCGCCAAGATTGGCGGGCACGAGATTGTCGCCAGGATCGGCGCGCCGGGCCGCCATATGGTGCAGAATGTGCTCGCGGTGCTTGGTGCCGCGCATCTGGTCGGCGCCGACGTCACCAGGGTTGCGCAGGCGCTGGCCGATCTTTCGCCCGAACGCGGACGCGGCAAGCGCTATGTGTTGCGTCACCCCAACGGGCCGATCACGCTGATCGACGAGAGCTACAACGCCAATCCGGCGTCGATGAGCGCTGCAATGGCACTGCTCAACACGACGCCGGTGTCGGGCGAGGGCAGGCGCATTGCCGTGCTCGGTGATATGCTCGAGCTCGGCAGCCATTCGGCGAAATTGCATGCCGCGCTTGCCGGTCTGATCGTCGGCACCGACACGCGCACGGTCTTTCTCGGCGGTCCGGAAATGCGGGCGCTGGCCGACGTTTTGCCCGGCGAGATCAGGACGGAGTACCGCGCCGGTGCGGAAGATCTGAAACCGATTCTTCTATCGGAATTGAAGCCCGGCGACGTGGTCATGATCAAATCGTCGAAGGGCATAGGCTTTTCAAAGCTGGTCGAGGCGTTGCTCGGCAAGTTTCCGGCGGAAGCCACAACCAGCAGACAGACCTAGGATCGGTCCGGGGGACGCAAGCGCATGCTAACACTGCTCGTCGAATTTGCGGACAAGATCTCGGTCTTCAACGTCTTCCGCTACATAACATTCCGCACCGGCGGAGCGCTGATCACAGCGGCGCTGATCGTGTTCATCTTCGGACCGACCATCATCAATTCGCTGCGGCTGCGGCAAGGCAAAGGCCAGCCGATCCGTGCCGACGGGCCGCAGACGCATTTCAAGAAGGCGGGAACGCCGACAATGGGCGGACTGATGATCCTGTCCGGCATCGTCGGTTCGTCGCTGCTGTGGGCGAACCTGTCGAGCATCTACGTCTGGGTGGTCCTGCTGGTGACGCTGGGATTCGGCTCGATCGGCTTTTACGACGATTATCTCAAAGTAACCAAGCAATCGCATCTCGGCTTCTCCGGCAAGGCGCGGCTGGGGCTCGAATTCGTCATCGCGGGCATCGCCGCCTGGGTGATCATGCATAACGGCCAGGCGCCGTTCTCGTCATCGTTGACATTCCCTTTCGCCAAGGAGTTTCTCGTCAATCTCGGCTGGTTCTTCATCCCGTTCTCGTGCTTCGTCATCGTCGGCGCCGGCAATGCGGTGAACCTGACCGACGGTCTCGACGGGCTGGCGATCGTGCCGATCATGATCGCCGCCGCATCCTTCGGCGTCATCGCCTATCTCTCCGGCAACGCGGTGTTCGCCGAATATCTGCAGATCCATTTCGTGCCCGGCACCGGTGAACTTGCGGTGGTCCTTGGAGCGGTGATCGGCGCCGGGCTTGGCTTCCTCTGGTTCAATGCGCCGCCGGCGGCGATCTTCATGGGCGACACCGGCTCGCTGGCGCTGGGTGGGCTGATCGGCACGGTCGCGGTGGCGACCAAGCACGAGATCGTGCTGGTCATCGTCGGCGGCCTGTTCGTCGTCGAGATATTCTCGGTCATCATCCAGGTCGGCTACTTCAAGATGACCGGCAAGCGCGTCTTCCTGATGGCGCCGATCCACCATCATTTCGAAAAGCTCGGCTGGACCGAAAGCCAGGTGGTGATCCGCTTCTGGATCATCGCCGTCATCCTGGCGCTGGTCGGCCTGTCGACCCTGAAGCTCAGATAGGAGGCCGCTTGATCCCCGCCGCATCCTTTTCAGGCAAGCGCGTTTCGCTCTTCGGGCTCGGTGGCTCGGGGATTGCCACGGCGCGCGCGCTGATCGAGGGCGGCGCGGATGTGCTGGCCTGGGACGACAATCCCGACAGCGTCGCCAAGGCCGGCGCGGTCGGCATCACGACAGCGGACCTGCGCGGTGCGGACTGGGCGAGGTTTTCCGCCTTCGTGCTGTCGCCCGGCGTGCCGCTGACGCATCCCAAGCCGCACTGGACCGTCGAGCTGGCGCGGGGCTCAGGCGTGGAGATCATCGGCGACATCGAGCTTTTCTGCCGCGAGCGGATGCTGCTGGCACCGGCAGCACCTTTCATTGCCATTACCGGCACCAACGGCAAGTCGACGACCACGGCACTGACGGCGCACATCCTAAAATCGGCTGGGCGCGACACGCAGATGGGCGGCAATATCGGCCGCGCGGTGATGACGCTCGATCCGCCGCAGCCTGAACGGCACTATGTGGTTGAGTGCTCTTCCTACCAGATCGATCTTGCCCCTTCGATCAATCCGACGGCCGGTGTGCTGCTCAACCTGACGCCGGACCATCTCGACCGCCATGGCACGATGCAACACTACGCCTCGATCAAGGAGCGGCTGGTGGCCGGCAGCGAGACGGCAATCATCGGTGTCGACGATTCCTGGTGCGCCCAGATCGCCGATCGGCTGGAGCGGGCCGGCCGGCAGGTCATCCGCATCTCCAAGCGCCTGCCGCTGACCGACGGTTATTTCGCTGACGGCACCAACTTAATGGAAGCCGTGCACGGCCGCTACAGCCGTGTCGCCTTCCTCGAAGGCATCGGCTCGTTGCGCGGCCAGCACAATGCGCAGAACGCGCTGGCCGCCGCCGCGGCCTGCCTCAAGGTCGGGCTCGAGCTCGGCGAGATCCAATCCGGACTGGAGAGTTTCCCTGGGCTGGCGCACCGCATGGAGCAGGTCGGCCGCAAAGGGCATGTGCTGTTCGTCAACGATTCCAAGGCGACCAACGCCGATGCCGCTGCACCGGCGCTGTCGAGCTTTGCGCGTATCTACTGGATTGCCGGCGGCCTGCCGAAAGAGGGCGGCATCGAGCCGTTACGCGGCTTCTTCCCGCGCATCGCCAAGGCCTATCTGATCGGCGAAGCCGCACCGGCCTTTTCGGCGACGCTGGGCGAAGCGGTGCCCTACGAGATATCAGGCACGTTGGCGGCGGCAGTCGAACACGCCGCCCGTGATGCGGCCAGGGATAGTAGCGGCGAGGCTGTGGTGCTGCTGTCGCCGGCATGCGCCAGTTTCGACCAGTTCAAGAATTTCGAAGTCCGCGGCGAGGCGTTCAGGCAAGCCGCAACCGCCATTGATGGCGTGAAGCCCATCGGAGGGACACGATAATGCAAAGCCGTCTCGACAAAAGCCCTGTGGCGACCTGGTGGTGGACGATCGATCGCTGGTTCCTGGCGGCGTTCCTGTCGCTGATGGGGCTCGGCATCGTTTTGTCCTTCGCCGCAAGCCCGGCGGTGGCCGAGCGCATCGGGCTAGACAGTTTCCACTTCGCGACACGCCAGATTATCTTCACCATTCCGGCGCTTGGGGTAATGCTGGCCGTCTCGTTCCTTGAATCCAGGCAGATCCGGCGCATGGCGCTGGTCATGTTGTGCATCATGCTGTTTCTGATGGTGGCGGTGCTCTATATCGGCGTCGAGGTGAAGGGCGCGCGGCGCTGGGTGTCGCTAGCCGGCCTGTCGATCCAGCCGTCCGAGTTCCTGAAACCGGCCTTCGTCATCATCTGCGCCTGGTTGTTCGCCGAGCACAAGCGCCAGCCCGACATTCCGGGCAATTTGTTCGCCATGTTGCTGCTTGCACTGGTCATCTCGCTGCTGGTGGCGCAGCCTGACCTTGGGCAGACCATGCTGGTGCTCGGCACCTGGGGGGTGATGTTCTTCATGGCCGGATTGCCGTGGCTGTGGATCGTCGCGCTGGGTGCTGCAGGCGTCGGCGGCGTGTTCGCCGCCTATGCAGTGTTCCCGCACGTTGCCGGCCGTATCGACCGCTTCATGACCGGCGAGGGCGACACGTTCCAGGTCGACATGGGCCGCGAGGCGCTGATCAATGGCGGCTGGTTCGGCGTCGGGCCGGGCGAGGGTACCGTCAAGCGGGTCATCCCCGACAGCCACGCCGACTTCGTCTTCTCTGTCGCCGGCGAGGAATTCGGGCTGATCATGTGTTTCTTCATCATGTCCATCTTCGGCTTCATCGTGCTGCGCGGTCTCAACACGGCGCTCAGGGAGCAGGACGATTTCACCCGCTACGCGGTTGGCGGCCTGGTCACGGTCTTCGGCCTGCAGTCGGTCATCAACATGGCCGTCAATCTGCAGCTGATGCCGGCCAAGGGAATGACGCTGCCGTTCATCTCCTACGGCGGCTCTTCGCAGATCGCGATCGCCATCTCGATGGGCATGGTGCTGGCGCTGACGCGCAAGCGCCCGGAAAAGCGCAAGCAGCTGGGCTTCATGCCGTCGCCGCGTGCGATGCCGGCGGAGTGAGATGGCGAAGGGGGTCATCCTTCTGGCGGCAGGCGGAACCGGCGGACATCTGTTCCCGGCCGAGGCGCTGGCACATGAGCTCAAGACGCGCGGCTGGGCGGTACATCTGGCCACCGACGACCGCGCCGAGCGCTATGCCGGCAGGTTCCCCGGCGACGGCGTCCACGCTATCGCCTCCGCTACCTTCGGGTCGAGAAATCCGCTGACTGTCGCGCGGACCTTCTGGACCCTGTGGCGTGGATTCCGCCAGTCGTCCGCCCTGATCGCCCGGCTGAGGCCGAATGCGGTGGTGGGCTTCGGCGGCTATCCGACGCTGCCGCCGCTGTTCGCGGCGACGCGACGCGGTGCGCCAACGCTGATCCATGAGCAGAACGCGGTAATGGGCCGCGCCAACAAGGCGCTCGCGCCGCGGGTGACGGCGATTGCGGGGGGCTTCCTCAAGGCCTCCGGTCCCTTCTCGGCCAAGATCGTGGAGACTGGCAATCCGGTCCGGCAGGCGGTGCTCGACGTGGCCGGCAGGCCCTATGCCGTGCCCGAGCCCGGCGGACCGCTGCGGCTGCTCGTCTTCGGCGGCAGCCAGGGCGCGCGCTATTTTTCCGACACTGTGCCTGAGGCGGTGGCGGCGATGCCCAGCGCAATGCGCTCGCGGCTGAGCATCGTGCAGCAGGCACGCGGCGAGGACGAGGCGCGGGTGAGAGAGCACTACCGCGCTCTCGGCATCGAGGCCGAGGTCGCGTCGTTCTTCTCCGATCTGCCGGCGCGCATGGCCGCCGCGCATCTCGTCGTCTCACGCTCGGGCGCGTCGACGGTGCTCGAGCTTTCGGTGATCGGCCGGCCGGCCATCCTCGTGCCTCTTCCGCATGCCCTCGACGACGATCAAGGCCACAATGCACAGATCCTCGTCAATGCGGGGGGCGCGGTGATGCGGCGCCAGCCCGGCCTCGACGCGGCGGCGCTCGCAGGCGAGATCGTGGAGTTGCTGGGCGACGGCGACAGGCTCGCCGCCATGGCCTCGGCGGCCCGCTCGGTGCGAAGACCCGACGCGGCGCGGTTGCTCGCCGATCTGACAGAGGCTATTGCGTCCAGGAAATCCGTTTCGGAATTCAGGAAGGAGACGCACGCATGAAGATGCCACAGACGATCGGCCTCGTGCATTTCATCGGCATTGGCGGCATCGGCATGAGCGGCATCGCCGAGGTGCTGCACAATCTCGGCTACAAGGTGCAGGGATCCGATCAGGCTGACAGCGCCAATGTGCAGCGGCTGCGCGACAAGGGCATCGAATGCTTCGTCGGCCATCAGGCCGAAAACCTCGGCGAGGCCGAAGTGGTCGTCGTCTCCACCGCAATCAAGAAATCCAACCCGGAGCTGAAGGCGGCGAGAGAGAAGTTGCTGCCGATCGTGCGGCGCGCCGAAATGCTGGCCGAGCTGATGCGCTTCCGGCAGGCGGTCGCGATCGGCGGCACGCATGGCAAGACGACGACGACTTCGATGGTGGCGACGCTACTCGAAGCCGGCGGGCTCGACCCGACGGTAATCAATGGCGGCATCATCAATGCCTATGGCACCAATGCCCGCATGGGAGACGGCGAATGGATGGTGGTCGAGGCCGACGAGAGCGACGGCACCTTCCTCAAGCTGCCGGCCGAGATTGCCGTCGTCACCAATATCGACCCCGAGCACCTCGACCATTACGGCTCCTTCGACAAAGTGCGCGAAGCGTTTCGTCAGTTCGTCGAGAATGTGCCGTTCTACGGCTTTGGTGTGATGTGCACCGACCATCCCGAGGTGCAGGCGCTGGTCGCCCGCATCGAGGACCGGCGCGTCATCACCTATGGCGAAAATGCGCAGGCCGACGTGCGCTTCACCAATCACCGCATGGACGGCCCGACCTCGGAATTCGACGTGGTGATCCGCGACCGCAAGACGCACGGCCAGATAACGATATCAGGCCTGCGGCTGCCCATGCCCGGGCGCCACAATGTCTCCAACGCGACGGCGGCGATTGCCGTCGCGCATGAGCTCGGCCTTTCGGCTGAGGCAATCAAGAAGGGCCTGTCGTCTTTCGCGGGCGTCAAGCGGCGCTTCACCCATACCGGTTCGTGGAACGGTGTCGATGTGTTCGACGATTACGGTCATCATCCGGTCGAGATCACGGCGGTACTGAAAGCTGCGCGCAGCGCTACCAAGGGTCGCATCATCGCCGTTACACAACCGCATCGCTTCACCCGGCTGCGCGATCTGTTCGACGAGTTTTCCGTCTGCTTCAACGACGCCGATACGGTAATGGTGGCGCCCGTCTATGCGGCCGGCGAGGAACCGATCGACGGCGTCACGTCCGACGCACTGGTGTCGCGCATCCGCTCCGGCGGCCATCGCGACGCACGCTACATCGAAGGTCCGGCGGCGATTGCGCCGATCGTGCGCGAGGTGGCGAAGCCGGGCGATTTCGTCGTCTTCCTCGGCGCCGGCAACATCACCCAATGGGCCTATGCGCTGCCCAAGGAACTCGGCGGGACCATCTCATGATGCGCGGCCAGGCGTTGATCGAGAAGCTTGGCGACCGGCTTGCCGGACTGCGCGGCCGCATCACGCCCAATGCCGAGATGGACAAGATCACCTGGTTTCGAGCCGGCGGGCTCGCGGACGCATTGTTCCAGCCGGCCGACGAGGACGATCTTGCCACGTTCCTGAAGGCGGTGCCGGAGGAAATTCCGCTGACCATCGTCGGCGTCGGCTCGAACCTGCTTGTCCGTGACGGCGGCATTGCGGGCTTTGTCATCCGGCTTTCGGCCAAAGGCTTTGGCGAGACCGAAGTAATTGCGCCGACCACGATCAAGGCGGGCGCCGCGACACCCGACAAGCGCCTTGCGGCCGTTGCCTACGAGGCAGGCATCGGTGGCTTTCATTTCTACCACGGCATTCCCGGCGCCATTGGCGGAGCGCTGAGGATGAACGCCGGCGCCAATGGCGTCGAGACGCGCGAGCGCGTGGTCGAGGTGCGGGCACTCGACCGCAAGGGCAATGTTCATACGCTGAGCAATGCCGATATGGGCTATGCCTATCGCCATTCAGCGGCGCCGTCCGGGCTGATCTTCACGTCGGCGCTGCTCGAAGGCATTCCTGAGGACAAGGCGGCGATCAAGGCCGCGATGGATGCTGTCCAGAACCATCGCGAGACCGTGCAGCCGATCCGCGAAAAGACCGGTGGCTCTACCTTCAAGAATCCTGAGGGCACCTCGGCCTGGAAGGAGATCGACAAGGCCGGCTGCCGCGGCCTGATGGTTGGTGGGGCGCAGATGTCGCCGATGCATTGCAACTTCATGATCAACACCGGAACCGCCACGGGCTACGAGCTTGAATATCTCGGTGAGACGGTGCGTGCGCGCGTGCTCGAAAGATCAGGTATCCGGCTGCAGTGGGAGATCAAGCGCATCGGTAATTTTCGGCCGGGCCATGCCGTCCAGGAATTTCTCGGGCAGTTGCTTTAGGCAAGCTGACCGCCGTTGCCTTTCGGAGTCATGAATTCACATTTTGCTGCCGTTTTTGCGGAAAGTGAATCCATCGGAATCGTAAGCACTTGCCAGCGAATCAACTCTCTGATTCTCTGCCCTGAAGCGTTTCCTGATTTGAGTCGTTTCGACGCGTTACTCGCGTTTCCGTCTGGGGGGGCAACCTGCCGGGAGACTCGGACTCAATGTTGCGGAAACACGGGAGCGAAGTTGCTCGGGCGCATTTGAGTGCGCGCGATGCTTTTCGGGCCATGCATGATGGTGCAGGCCTGCTGTGAGAGGAAATGACGGGGAATGACAAGCAAGCACGTGGCCGTCCTTCTGGGGGGATTCTCGTCCGAGCGGCCCGTATCCCTGTCGTCGGGCAAAGCCTGCGCCGATACGCTGGAGGGGGAGGGCTACCAGGTCACCCGCGTCGACGTCTCGCGTGACATCGGCTCGGTGCTCGCCGAGCTCAAGCCTGACGTCGTCTTCAATGCGCTGCACGGGCCCTTCGGCGAGGACGGCACCATCCAGGGCATCCTCGAGTACCTCGCCATTCCGTACACCCATTCCGGCGTGCTTGCCTCGGCGCTTGCGATGAACAAGGAACAGGCCAAGAAGGTCGCCAAGGCGGCCGGCGTTCCGGTGGCGGAATCGAAGGTGGCCAATCGCTTCGCCATCCAGAACAAGCACCCGATGAAGCCGCCCTATGTAGTCAAGCCGGTCAACGAAGGATCGAGCTTCGGCGTCGTCATCGTGCATGAAGGCCAGTCGCATCCGCCGCAGATCATCGGCTCGTCCGAGTGGAGATATGGCGACGCGGTGATGGTCGAGCGTTATGTGCACGGGCGGGAATTGACGTGCGCGGTGATGGGCGATGTGGCGCTCGGTGTCTGCGAGATCATCCCGACCGGCCATTCCTTTTACGACTATGATTCAAAATACGTCGCGGGAGGATCAAAACACGAATGCCCGGCAAAACTTTCACCGAATATTTACCAAAAAATACAGACACTGGCACTCAAGGCTCATCAAGCTATCGGCTGTCGGGGCGTTTCCCGGTCGGACTTCCGTTATGACGATCGTCACTCCGAAAACGGCGAAATTGTCTGGCTCGAGGTCAACACCCAGCCGGGCATGACGCCGACGTCTTTGGTGCCGGAAATCGCCGCGCAAGCGGGACACTCGTTCGGCGATTTGTTGAGTTGGATGGTGGAGGACGCTTCGTGTCTGCGTTGAAGTGGGGACAGGGCAACGGGAAGGGCGCGGCCGGGCCGGCGCTGTTCGGCATGCCGTTGTCGTTCGACCATTTCGTGCTGCCGCGCCTGCTCCGCCGGCCGGTGCGCGTGCTGGCGCGCCTCGGCGAAGGCGACTTCGAAGCGCCGCCCTATTGCGCTGCCATGCTGTCGGCGGCACTGCTTGTTTCGAGCAGTGCCTATGGCGCCTATCTCGGCGGATATTCCGACGCCATCGTCCAGAGTGTCACCGCCCGCACCGGCTTTGCCGTCGACCAGGTCAAGGTCGTCGGCAACCGCGAAACGTCCGAGATCGATATTCTCGACAGGCTGGAACTCGACGGCTGGACCTCGCTGATCGGCTTCGATGCCGAAGCCGCGCGCGAACGCATCACCACGCTACCCTGGGTCGAAGCCGCGGCAGTGCGCAAGGTCTACCCGCATACGCTGGAAGTGCGCGTCGAGGAGCGCGAGCCGTTCGCGCTGTGGCAGCAAGGCAGCGCGCTTTCGGTCATCGAGAAATCCGGCACCGTCATTGCGCCATTCTCCGGCGGCAAACAGATATTGCTGCCGCTGATCATCGGCACCGGCGCACCGGCCAAAGCGCCGGATTTCCTAGCCAAGATCAAGAATTATCCGGAGCTCGCCGCGCGGATCAAGGGCTATATCCGCATCGGCGAACGGCGCTGGGACCTCAAGCTTGAAAACGGCATCACGATCAAGCTTCCCGAAGACGGTGAGGATCAGGCGATTGCCGACCTGGTCAGGATGGATCACGAGAACGGGCTTTTGACGCGCGACATCGCCGCCGTCGACATGCGCCTTTCCGATCGTCTGGTCGTCCAGTTGACGCCGGAAGCGGCGACACAGCGCCAAGCCGCGCTCGACGAAAAGCCCAAGATGCTGAAGCGCAAGCCGGAGACGAAGATATGAGCTGGCTTGGCGGCAATAGCGATGCCTCGTCGCGCCGGTCCGGCATCCTGACGGTGCTGGATGTCGGCTCCAGCAAGGTCTGCTGCGTGGTGGCCAAACTCAAGCCGCGCGACGATGGCAAGCTGCTGCGCGGACGCTCGCATCGCGTCCAGGTGATCGGCATCGGCCACCAGAAATCGCAAGGCGTGAAATCGGGCGTCGTCATCGATCTCGACCGTGCCGAGCACGCCATCCGTCTTGCCGTCGACGCCGCCGAACGCATGGCGGGACTGACGGTCGATTCGCTGATCGTCAACATGACTGCCGGCCGGCTGAAGAGCGAGGCTTTTTCGGCCACCATCAATCTCGGCGGCCATGAGGCCGACGAGGCCGACATCAAGCGCGTGCTTGCCGCCGGCGCCAAGCAGGCGTTGCGGGCCGAGCGCGAGGTGATCCATTCGCTTCCCGTAGCCTTTTCGCTGGATGCCGAGCGCGGTGTGCGCGATCCGCGCGGCATGGTTGGCGACCAGCTTGGCGTCGACATGCACGTGCTGACAGGCGACGCAGCGCCCTTGCGCAATCTGGAGCTCTGCATCAACCGCTCGCATCTGTCGGTCGAACGCATGGTGGCGACGCCCTATGCCAGTGGGCTTGCTGCGCTGGTCGACGACGAGCTCGAAATGGGCGCGGCCTGCATCGACATGGGCGGCGGCACGACGACGATCTCGGTGTTTTCGGAAGGCAAGTTCGTCCATGGCGATGCCATCGCGATCGGCGGCAACCACGTCACGCTGGATATGGCCAAGGGCCTGTCGACCTCGCTCGATGCCGCCGAAAGGCTGAAAGTGATGCATGGCTCGGCGCTGCCTGGCAGTGCCGACGACCGCGACCTGGTTTCCATCCATCCGATCGGCGAGGACGGCGAGGTGCCGTTGCAGATCCCGCGCTCGGTGATGACGCGCATCATCCGCGCCCGCATCGACGAGACGCTGGAATTGTTGCGCGACCGGCTGAACAAATCCGGCTACGGCAACGCCGTCGGCAAGCGTGTGGTGCTGACCGGCGGTGCCAGCCAGCTTGCCGGCCTGCCAGAAGCAGCACGCCGCATTCTCGGCCGCAATGTGCGCATCGGACGCCCGCTTGGCGTGGCAGGCTTGCCCGAGGCGGCCAAGGGGCCGGCTTTCTCGACCCCGGTCGGACTTCTGATCTATCCACAGATGGCGAGCTTCGAGAGCCGGCCGGCGAAGGGAATTTCCGGTCTTCGGATGACCGGAACAGGCGGAAAACTGCATCGAATGAGTCAGTGGTTGAGAGACAGTTTTTAATTTTGACGGGGACAGCCCCATAGGCGGCCGCGGCGGCGAAGCGGCGGGAAAGGCAAAGGACGAAGACAATGACCATCAATCTGCAGAAGCCGGACATCACCGAGCTCAAGCCGCGCATCACCGTGTTCGGTGTCGGCGGCGGCGGCGGCAATGCCGTCAACAACATGATCACCGCCGGCTTGCGCGGCGTCGAGTTCGTGGTGGCCAACACCGACGCGCAGGCACTGACGATGTCGAAGGCCGAGCGGCTGATCCAGCTCGGCGCGCATGTCACCGAGGGTCTCGGCGCCGGATCGCAGCCTGAAGTCGGGCGCGCGGCGGCGGAGGAATGCATCGATGAGATCATCGATCATCTCTCCAACACGCATATGTGCTTCGTCACTGCCGGCATGGGCGGCGGCACCGGCACCGGGGCGGCTCCCGTCGTTGCCCGCGCTGCCCGCGAAAAGGGTATCCTTACCGTCGGCGTCGTCACCAAGCCGTTCCACTTCGAAGGCCAGCGCCGCATGAAGACGGCCGACATGGGTATCGAGGAACTGCAGAAATGCGTCGATACCCTGATCGTCATTCCCAACCAGAACCTGTTCCGGCTGGCCAATGACAAGACCACCTTCGCCGATGCCTTCGCCATGGCCGACCAGGTGCTCTATTCGGGCGTTGCCTGCATCACCGACCTGATGGTCAAGGAAGGCCTGATCAATCTCGACTTCGCCGACGTCCGCTCGGTCATGCGCGAAATGGGCAAGGCGATGATGGGGACTGGCGAGGCTTCGGGCGAGGGCCGTGCAATGGCCGCGGCGGAAGCCGCCATCGCCAACCCGCTGCTCGACGAGACCTCGATGAAGGGCGCCAAGGGCCTGCTGATCTCGATCACCGGCGGCCGCGACCTGACCCTGTTCGAAGTCGATGAGGCGGCAACCCGCATTCGCGAAGAGGTCGACCAGGATGCCAACATCATTCTGGGCGCCACTTTCGACGAGGAACTCGAAGGCGTTATCCGCGTGTCAGTGGTCGCCACCGGCATCGACAAATCGGCGGCCGAAATCGCTGCCGCGCCGATCGCCATCCGCACGGCTCCGCCGAAGGCGGCCAGCCGCCCGGCGGCCCAGGTCACGGAAATGCGCCCGGCGCCTGTCCAGCAACCGATCTATGAACCACGTGCTGCCGACCCGGTCGCCGAGGCCATTCAGCTCGCCGAGGCGAATGCGGCAGCGGTGGCGCAGGCCCGCCCGGCACCGGTCGCGCATGCGGAAGACTTCCGTCCGCAGAGCAAGATCTTCCAGGCGCCTCCGGCTCAGCCGCAGCCGATGATGCAGCCAGCGGTTCAGCAAGCGATGCAGCCTGCTCCGCATCGTGAAATGCCGCAGCCGGTTGCCGCAGCACCCCAGCGCATGCCGCGGGTCGAGGATTTCCCGCCGCAGGTGAAGGCCGAAGTGGAAGCCAAGGCGCGCCCGGCCGACCACGAAAACAGCGGCCCGATGGGCTTGCTCAAGCGCCTGACCAACGGCTTGACCCGCCGCGAAGAGGAGCCTGCAAGGCTGCAGCCGGCGCAGCCGCGCGAACCGAAACTGCGCCAGGCGCCGGCGGAAGTGCGCCGCCTTGCCAGCCAGGATCCGCAGCTTTACGCGCCGCGCCGCGGCCAGCTGGACGAGCAGGGCCGACTGACGCCGCAGAGCCGGGCTGTCCAGGAAGACGATCAGTTGGAGATTCCCGCCTTTCTGCGCCGACAGGCCAATTGATCTGTTAACGGTTCGTAACAGTTGTTAACAGGCGAGCAGGAGACTGTTCGCCTGTTAACGTTAAAAACGATTTCAGAACAAGGACTTATGAGGCGTTCCCTCCCGGGACCGCAGTTACAAAGAGTAAGAAACCGTGATTTGGAGTCTCCCTGCGGGATCATTATCTTCGCCACCGACCAAAGTCGGTTTGCTGGGAGTCTCGGGGAAGTGGCCCTGCCTGCCGATCAATCAAGAGCCGCGCCCTCAGGGCAGATGAAGCGGACCTAGGCAGTACGGGCTATGGGGATTGTTTTGCACGACTATCAGACGACACTTAAATCGCGCGCGACGCTGACTGGCATCGGCGTTCACAGTGGCAATCCGGTCACCGTCCATTTCCTGCCGGCGGATGCCGATACGGGTGTCGTCTTCCAGCTTTCGAATGCAAGCGGAAGCCACGAATTTCGCGCGCTCGTCTCCGAGGTCGGCGCCACCGATCTCTGCACCATGCTTGGCGATCCGCAAGGCGAGCACATTGCCACGGTCGAGCATCTGATGGCGACGCTTTTCGGGCTTGGAATCGACAATCTCGTCATCGAAATCGACGGCCATGAGGTGCCTATCCTCGACGGCAGCGCAGTGATGTTCGTCGAGGCCATTGACCAGGCAGGCATCGAAACGCTGCCGGTCAAGCGTCGCTACATCAGGGTGGTCAAGCCGGTTCGCATCGAGAACGGAGCCTGCTGGGCGGAGTTCAGGCCCTATGACGGCACGCGCTTCGAGATCGAGATCGATTTCGAAAGTCCGGCGATCGGGCGCCAGCTTTTTGCATCCGACATGAACGCCGACATTTTCCGCCGCGACGTCGCGCGGGCCCGCACGTTCGGTTTCATGAAGGACGTCGAGCGGCTGTGGGCGGCCGGCTATGCGCTCGGCTCCTCGTTGGAAAACTCCCTGGTGATCGGCGACGACAACCGCGTGATCAACATGGGAGGCCTGCGCTATCCCAACGAGTTCGCGCGCCACAAGACGATGGATGCGATGGGCGACCTGGCGCTCGCCGGTGCCCGGTTCATCGGCTGCTTCCGCTCCTATCGTGGTGGCCACAGGCTGAACGCGGCTGCGCTGCGCCGTCTCTTGTCGGACCGTTCGGCTTTCGAGATCGTCGAGACGACGCGCCGCGAGCGCGGGCGTACCGCGGAGATGAGCGCCGTCAACGCACCCCTCTATGCGCCCTGGATGATCTGATTCTTAAGGTCTTACGGCCCACATTGCGGTCAAGCTGTGTTGCATGGATGCATCACCGGCCGGCCAAATTACACAGCTTTCCAGGTGGCGCCAAACCGCCACAAAAATGTGCGATTGGCCGGGGATAGCGTTGCCGGGCAAGGCAATTATGGTTTATGGCTGCTGCCGTCGACTGAAATGACGCCGAAAGGGCGGAATCCAAACATGTTTTTCAAGCGAGTTGGTCAATCGAAGGCGCTGCGGCGGGCTGTTTTCCTGGCGCTTTCGGTGGTCGTTCCATCGCTGTTTCTGTCGGCCTGCATGTCGTCCGAGAAGGACGTCGATCTGTCGACCTATGTCGATCAGACCGAGCCGGCCGACGTGCTCTACAATCAGGGTCTCGCCAATCTGAATGCCGGGCGACTGCAGGAGGCAAGCCGCAAGTTTGACGCCGTCGACCGCCAGCATCCATATTCCGAATTCGCCCGCAAATCGATGGTGATGGGTGCCTTTGCCGACTACCGTCAGGGCAATTACGATGAGGCGATCGGTTCGGCCAAGCGCTACCTGACCCTGTACCCGTCGACCGACGATGCAGCCTATGCCCAATATATTATCGGGCTGAGCTACTACCGCCAGATCAAGGACGTCACCCAGGACCAGAAGGAAGCGCGTCTTACCGTGCAGACGATGCAGGACCTCGTGACGCGCTGGCCCACGTCCGAATATGCCGACGACGCCAAGGAGAAGATCCGCTTCGCCAACGATCAGCTCGCCGGCAAAGAGATGCAGATCGGCCGCTATTATCTCGAGCGCCGCGAATACATCGCAGCCGTCAAACGGTTCCGCAACGTGGTGGAGAACTATTCGAACACACGCCATGTCGAGGAGGCGCTGGCGCGTCTGACCGAGAGCTACTATGCGATGGGGCTAACGTCGGAAGCGCAGACCGCTGCGGCCGTGCTCGGCACCAACTATCCCGACAGCCAGTGGTACAAGGACTCCTACAAGCTCCTGCAGAGTGGTGGGCTCGAGCCGCGCGAGAATGCCGGATCGTGGATCTCCAAGGCCGGGAAGCTGATCACCGGCGCCTGAGCGGCGCGTCACCATGCTCTCCAGGCTGTCGATCCGCGATATCGTTCTGATCGAGAAGCTGGACATCGACTTCTCGTCCGGCCTTTCGGTGCTGACCGGCGAAACCGGCGCCGGAAAGTCCATCCTGCTCGACGCCTTGTCGCTGGCGCTTGGCGCCCGCGGCGACGCCTCGCTGGTGCGGCATGGCGCGGCACAAGGCCAAGTCATCGCCGTGTTCGACGTGCCGCGCAATCACGCGGCTCGCATGCTGCTTGCCGAGAATGCCATCGAGTACGACGGCGACATTATCCTGCGCCGCGTCCAGACGGCTGACGGCCGCACGCGCGTGTTCGTCAACGACCAGCCGTCCAGCGTGACGCTGATGCGCGACATCGGCCGTGCGCTGGTCGAGATCCACGGCCAGCATGACGAGCGCGCTTTGGTCGATCCCGGCGCCCATCGCGAGTTGCTCGACAGTTTCGGCGGTCATCTGGGTGCCGCGCGGGCAACCGGCGAGGCGTGGCGGCATTGGCGTACCTGTGAGCAGGAATTTTCACGGCACGGGGCCAAAGTCGAGGCAGCTGCCCGCGAGGCCGATTATCTGCGTGCGGCGGTCGCCGAATTGACCAGGCTCGATCCGCAACCGGGCGAAGAGACCGAGCTCGCCGAACTGCGCGCCTCGATGATGCGTGCCGAAAAGATCGCCTCGGAAATCCACGATGCGCAGGATGTGCTCTCGGGCCCGTCCTCGCCCTTGCCGCAGTTGGCCAGCCTGCTCAGGCGGCTGCAGCGCAAGGTGACGGAAGCGCCCGGCTTGCTCGAGGATGTCGTCAAGTCGCTCGACGAGGCGATGCTGTCGCTCGACGCGGCGCAGTCGGGCGTCGAAGCCGCACTGCGCGCCACCGAATATGATCCGCAGCGGCTGGAGAAAGCCGAGGAGCGGCTGTTTTCGCTGCGTGCCGCGTCGCGCAAGCACAGCGTCGCCGTCGACGACCTGGCACAATTGCGTGACACCATGGCGGCCGACCTTGCCGATCTCGACGCCGGCGAAGAGCGCCTGCATGCGCTGGAGACACAGGCTGCAGCGGCGCGCCAGGCCTATGACATTACGGCGGCCCAGCTGTCGTCGCTTCGCCATGCGGCGGCCGTCGGGCTGACCAAGGCGGTAATGGCCGAACTGCCGGCGCTGAAGCTCGAACGGGCCGAGTTCATCGTCGAGATCGCAAGCGATGCCGAGAGCCGCATGGAAGAAGGCATCGACCAGGTCGAGTTCTGGGTGCGCACCAACCCCGGCACCAGGCCCGGCCCGATGATGAAAGTCGCTTCCGGCGGCGAGCTTTCGCGCTTCCTGCTGGCGTTGAAGGTAGCACTCGCTGACCGGGGCTCGGCGCCGACCTTGGTCTTCGACGAAATCGACACCGGCGTCGGCGGTGCGGTTGCCGACGCCATCGGCCAGCGGCTGGCGCGGCTGGCAAAACGCGTGCAGGTGCTTTCGGTCACGCATGCACCACAAGTGGCGGCGCGCGCGGCGACGCATTTCCTGATCTCCAAATCGGGCGGGGCCGACCGGGTCTCGACCGGCATCGCCGAGATGGACCGGGCGGCGCGGCAGGAAGAGATCGCACGCATGCTCGCCGGCGCCACCATCACCGACGAGGCGCGCGCGGCGGCCGAGCGGCTGCTGCGGGAGAACACCGCTGCAGCCTAGAGCGGTTCATCGTTTCACGGAAACGCCGAACCGCTCTACTTCTTTGTTTTGCGCAATTCCGGACGGAAAACCGTTTCACACTTTTCCCGGAATTGCTCTAGACGAGTTCGTTTCCGGCGCTCGTGACCTGAGTCAGGGTCTGGCGCCATCCTGCTGTTCAGGAATGATTTTCCGTGCCTGGTCTCTCCCTCGTGAGAGAATCCTGCTCTATTGTGTCGCGCCACCGTGGAGGGAGCAGTGCATGGACGAAAAACCAGTCGATTCGCTCAGCGAAAGCGAGGCGGCAAGCGAGTTGAAGCGGTTGGCGCAGGAGATCGCCGAGCACGACCGGCGCTACCATGGCGAGGACGCGCCGATAATCACGGATGCGGAATATGACGCGCTGACGCGGCGCAACCTCGCCATCGAACAGCGCTTCCCCGCTTTGGTGCGTGAGGATTCGCCCTCACGCAGGGTCGGCGCGCCGCCGGCGGAAGGCTTTGCCAAGGTGCGCCACGCGGTGCCGATGCTCAGCCTAGCCAAGGCCTATACCGACCAGGACGTCGCGGACTTCATCGAACGGGGCCGGCGATTCTTTGACCGCGACAAGGATCTGAACATCGCCTTCACGGCGGAGCCGAAGATCGACGGGCTATCGGCTTCCCTGCGGTATGAAGGCGGTGTGTTCGTGCAGGGAGCAACGCGCGGCGACGGCGTCGTCGGCGAGGACATCACCGCCAATCTCAAGACCATCGCCGATATTCCCAAGACCTTGAAGGGATCGGACTGGCCCGAGGTCATCGAAATACGCGGTGAGGTCTATATGACCTACGCGGAATTTGAGGCGCTGAAGCAACGTTCGGCGGCGATAGGCGGCCAGGATTACGTCAATCCGCGTAACACGGCGGCCGGGTCGCTCCGTCAGAAGGACCCGTCCGTTACCGCCAGCCGCAACCTCAAATTCTTTGCCTATGCCTGGGGCTATACGACGAAGGATCCGGCTCCGACCCAGTACGATTCGGTGCAGAAGTTCGCGGAGTGGGGGTTCAAGGTCAGTCCGCTGATGGTCCGAGCAAAATCGGTCGAGGAACTGGTCGCGCACTATCACCTAATCGAGACCCAGCGCTCATCGCTCGGCTACGACATCGACGGCGTCGTCTACAAGGTCGACCAGCTGGAATTGCAGCGCAGATGGGGCTTTGTCACCGGCGAACCACGCTGGGCCATTGCCCACAAATTTCCGGCCGAACAGGCGATGACGACCGTGCTCAGGATCGACATTCAGGTCGGCCGTACCGGTACGCTGGCGCCCGTTGCCCGGCTTGCGCCCGTCACGGTCGGCGGCGTCGTGGTCGAAAACGTCACGCTTCACAACGAAGACTACATCAAGGGTCTGGACAGCAACGGCCAGCCGATCCGCGACGGCTATGACGTGCGTATCGGCGACACGGTGGTCATCCAGCGGGCAGGGGACGTCATTCCGCAGATCGTCAGCGTCGTCGCCGACAAGCGGCCGACTGATGCCGTGCCCTACGAATTCCCGCACAAATGTCCGATCTGCGGCTCGCCGGCAACGCGCGAGATCAACGAGAAGACCGGCAAGGAAGATTCCCGCCGACGTTGCACCGGCGAACTGATCTGTCCTGCGCAGGCCGTCGAAGGATTGCGCCACTTTGTGTCGCGCGGCGCCATGGATATCGAAGGCCTGGGCGCTGAAAACATAGACCTGTTCTTCAATGCCGGGTTGGTCAAGACAGCCGCCGATATCTTCACTCTCCGGGACCGCCGTCCCGCCGTCACCAAGGCGCTGGCGGAGCGACGGGAGGAGCAGGCCAGGCAGCGCGAGGCCGCATCGGGCAAAACGCGCAAGAATGTACGCAGCGTCGAGGAACGCAACTATGACGGCCTCGACAAGCTCTTCGCTGCCATCGACGCCCGCCGCGAACCGGAACTTGATCGCTTCATCTTCGCGCTGGGCATCCGCCATATCGGCGAAACGACGGCCGCTGTGCTTGCCCGAACCTTCTCGACGATCGAGGAGTTGATCCGCATCGGCAAGGAGACGGCAGCGGCAGCCGATCCACACAGCGTTTTTCCTTCGATCAACGGCATCGGCGATACGGTGATAGGCGCGCTTCGCGATTTCTTCGGCAATGAACGCAACGACGCCGTGCTTGAAGCGCTGCTCACACAGGTCCATCCGAAGCCGTACATTGTGAACGTCTCAGCCGATAGTGCGGTCGCCGGCAAGACAATCGTGTTTACAGGCACGCTGGAAAAGATGACGCGCCCGGAGGCCAAGGCGATGGCCGAACGCCTCGGCGCGAAGGTCGCCGGCTCGGTTTCCGCGAAGACCGATCTTCTGGTGGCAGGGCCAGGCGCCGGTTCCAAGCTGAAGGATGCGACCAAATTCGGCATCGAGGTGATCGACGAGGACACCTGGCTGCAGCGGATCGGCAAGGGCGGGTGATGGCGGCTGCGTTCAACGGTTTTGGGCAAAAGGCCATTCCCTTCCTCAAGGCGCTGGATTTTCATCAGAGCCGGGAGTGGTTTTTGGAAAACCGCGACCTTTTCGAACGCGACCTGCGCGGTCCCTTCGGCGATCTGGTCGAGACGCTCTCCGAGCGCTTCATGGCATTGGGGCTCGGCCTGCGCGGCGACCGCAAGAAGTCGCTGTTCCGGATTAATCGCGATGTGCGTTTCGCCAAGGACAAACGGCCTTATAACCGGCATTTGTCGGCGATCCTTTCGCCCGACGGCACCAAGATGGAACAGGGCGTTTTTTACGTCCATATCGGGCTCGAGCGATGCTTTGCCGCCATTGCCTGGTGGCAGCCCGGACCGGAGCTATTGCTGGCGCTACGCAACGCGATCGCGAAGCGGCCCGCTGAATTCCGCAGCCTCGTCGCGGCGCTGAAGAAGAACGGCCTCGAGATCGACCCGGACGGCTGCATGAAGCGCACGCCGCGCGGCTTCGAGCATATCGCCGAGCCCGATCTCGCTGCCGCGATCCGCAACCGGCATTTTGCCGTCCGGCACGCAATCGAGCCGGCGGATATCTACGGAGCTGGATTGGTCGACGAACTCGTCGACTTCGTCATGCGGGCAAAACCGCTGCTCGACTGGGGCAGGGCGATCGATGGCAAGGCTTCGCCGCGCTAGGCTCGGAAGCGAGCTTGCCGCGACGCTTCAGCCATCATTTCCGCTGATCGTTTGCCTCAAGCAAATTGGTGTGACAAGCCGGGCCGCTCTCTCTACATACGGCCGTTCCCAAGGAGCGATCGATGTCGGCGGAAGCAATCTCCGAAAACGGAGCGAAAAGCGATTTCTGGGACGGCGTGCGGCTCAGCATGCCCGTCGTGGTGGCGTCGGCGCCGTTTGCATTGCTGTTCGGTGCGCTCGCAGTTGACAACGGGTTTTCCGTGCTCGAAGCGTTCCTGATGAGCGCAACGGTGTTCGGCGGCGCCAGCCAGATGGTCGGCATCGAGCTGTTCGGCCAGCATGTCGCGCCGTGGCTGATCGTGCTGTCGATCTTCGCGGTGAATTTTCGCCATGTGCTCTATTCGGCTGGCATCGGCCGGCGCATCGCGCATTGGCCGCTGATCCAGCAGGCGATAGGCTACTTCGTGCTTACCGATCCGCAGTTCGCGGTGGCCGAGCGCAAGGCGGAGGCCGGCGAGACCGTCGGGTTCACCTGGTATATGGGGCTTGGGCTGCCGGTCTATGTGTTCTGGACCATCGAAAGCGCGCTCGGCGCGATGTTCGGCAAGCTTATTCCCGACACCCATGCGTTGGGCATCGATTTCCTGCTGCCGATCTATTTTCTCGGCCTGGTCATGAGCTTCCGCAAGCGGCCGCTGTGGCTGCCGGTGGTCATCGCCAGCGCTGCCGCCTCCATCATTGCATACAAAACGGTCGGCTCGCCCTGGCATGTCTCCATAGGTGCGCTGGCCGGCGTGCTGCTCGCCGTCATCCTGCCGCCCCGCCACAGCGGCGTGGAGGTACGGCGATGAGCACGACCTTGTGGATCATCATCGCCGCTTCGATCGCGACCTATCTGACCCGCATCGGCGGTCATCTGGTGATCTCGCGTTTCGATCAAATCCACCCGCGCGTCGAAGCCGGGCTCAGCGCCGTGCCGGCGGCGGTGCTGACCACGCTGGTGGCGCCGGCGGCGCTCAGCGCCGGGCCGGCGGAATGGGCAGCCTTGATCGTTGCCGGCTTGGTCTCACTGCGCGGCGGCCTGATGGCGATGTTCCTGGCGGGTGCTGCCGTGCTGATCCTCGCGCGGCAGCTCGTCGGCTGATCGACTTTTGCCTTGGCGGCGAGAGCACACATGCGTTTTACCGCAGCGACTATTGCCGCGCCGACCCGCGACAGGCTCAGCCGGATCGCCTCCGATCTCTCCTGGTGGGCGCGACGCACGGCGTCACTATAGAGGGCTTCGCGCTGCTTCGGCGTCAATGCGCTTAGATCGGTCGGCTGGATGCCGAAGGGCTTACGCGACATTTCCATCTCCCCTGGTTTGCCGTGTTGATCGGCAGCTACACCGGCGATTTACGGGAAAGGCATAATCAGTTAAAATGAATAATTAAGATCGTTATGTTCTCCAGGAGAGATGTATGGATTTGGCCGATCTGCGCATCTTCCGCACGGTGGTGCGCGAGGGTGGAATCACCAGGGCGGCGGAAAAACTGTTTCGCGTGCAGTCGAACGTGACCACACGCATCCGGCAGCTCGAGGAGGATCTCGGCGTGCAGCTGTTTATCCGGGAGGGCAAGCGCCTGCACGTATCGCCGGCCGGTCACAGATTGGTCGGCTATGCGGATCGGCTGCTGGCGCTTGCGGAGGAGGCGCGAACGGCGATGCTCGATCCACGCCCGCGCGGCACTCTTCGCCTAGGTGCCATGGAGAGCACCGCTGCGGCACGGCTTCCAAGTCTGCTCGCCGAATACCATGCACGGCATCCCGAAGTGGAAATCCAGTTGCGCACCGGCAATCCGCAGGTTCTCGCGACCGCCATGCTTGCCGGTGAGCTCGATGCAGCGTTCGCCGCCGAGCCGATCGCCGACGCCCCATTCGAAAAGCTGCCCGCGTTTCACGAGCAGCTGGTCATTGTCTCGGCGGCATCGCGCGTTTCGGTCGAAGACCACCTGGACATGCCCAAAACCATGATAGCCTTCGAGCACGGCTGTCCGCACCGCAAGCGGCTGGAACAATGGTATGCGCGCCGAGGGTTCATGGCCGAGAAAACCATCGAGCTTGGTTCATACCATGCCATCCTTGGTTGCGTGGTGGCTGGCATGGGCATAGCGCTGATGCCGAAAAGCGTGCTTTCGGGTTTCCCGGAAAGCCGCTGGCTAAAGCTGCACGAACTGCCCTCTGACGAAGACAACGCCGTCACGGTGTTGTTCTGGCGCAAGGGAGCCGGTTCTCCCAACGTCACCGCTTTGCAGGGACTGCTTGCGGAGCAATGCCTGTCAACCGGCGTTGCCGCCGCGGCTATTGCTTGAAGTCGTGCGGCAGCGGCGCGGTTGCCTTTTCCAGCCAGGCCAGCGTTTCGCCGTCGAGCATCGGTCCGATCTCGGCCAGTACGCGCGCATGGTATTCGTCAAGCCAATGCAACTCGTCGCGGGTTAAAAGGTCCGATCGGACCAGCCGCTTGTCGATCGGCGCCAGCGTCAGTGTCTCGAAGCCGTGCATGGCGATGTCGCCGCCCTCGATTGCCTCGGCCGGTGTCACCAGAATCAAGTTCTCGATGCGGATGCCGTAGGAACCTTCCTTGTAATAGCCGGGCTCGTTGGAGACGATCATGCCGGCCAGCAGCTTTTCGGTACCGGTCTTGGCGATACGCTGCGGGCCCTCATGCACGGCAAGATAGGAGCCGACACCGTGCCCGGTGCCATGGGCGAAATCGCAGCCGTGTCTCCATAGCGCCAGGCGCGCCACTGCATCGATTTCGGAGCCGCGCGTGCCCTGGGGGAAGCGCAGCATGGAGATGCCGATCATGCCTTTCAGCACCAGCGTGAAGCGCTCGCGCATCTCCTCGGTTGGCGCGCCAATCGGAACCGTGCGGGTAATGTCGGTGGTGCCGTCCTGGTACTGCCCGCCGGAATCGAGCAGGAACAGCTCGCCATCCCCCAGCTTGCGATTGGTGGCGCGGGAGACGCGGTAGTGCATGATAGCGCCGTTAGGACCAGCGCCGGAGATGGTATCGAACGATACGTCGCGCAGCGGCATCTGCGTTTCTTCGCCGGTCTGACGGCGCGTCTCCTCAAGCCTGGTGACAACGGCGATTTCGTCGAGCGTGCCGGGCTTCTGGCGGTCGAGCCAGCACAGCAGCTTGGCGACCGCGGCGCCGTCGCGGCGATGTGCGGCGCGTGCGCCGGCGATCTCAGCTTTGTTCTTTGTTGCGCGTGGAATGCGGGCCGGATCGGCCGTGGCAATGACGGTGCCGCCATTATCCTCGACCAGCATTCTGAGCTTGTCCGCCGCGAGAACCGGGTCCAGCGCGATTTTTGCGCCGCCCTTGGCCCGGGTGACGATTGCCGTTTCGAATTCACCTGGTTCGTGCAATTCGGCGAGCTGCGTCAGGTAGGCCGCGACGGTGCGCGAAAACTTGCGCTGGTCCATGAAAAGCAGATGCGAGCCGTCGGCGGCGAGCACGGCAAAGCCGAGCGCCAGCGGTGTGTGCGGTACGTCGCCGCCACGGATATCGAACGCCCAGGCAATGGAGGAGGGGTCGGTCAATACGGCATGGGTGGCGCCGTCCTTCTCGGTGGCCGCCGCCAGCCGCACCAGCTTGTCCTTGGCCAGTTCGCCGGCAAAGCCGATCGGGTGGATCTCGACCGGCCCCAGTGGCGGCCCGGGCTGGTCCTGCCAGATGGCGTCGATTGGATTCTCTTCGAGCGGCACCAGTATCGCGCCTGATTTCTCGGCCGAGGCCTTCAGCGCCTTGACGTCACTGATCGTATGGAGCCACGGATCGAAACCAAGTCGCACGCCCTTGCCGAGATTGTCCTTGATCCAGTTGGCCGGCGGGTTGTCGACAAGGCTCTCGATCGAAAAGATGTCGAGATCGACCTCCTGGCGCACCTGCAGCGTGTAGCGCCCGTCGACAAACATGACGGCGCGCTCGCCAAGCACAATGGCGACTCCGGCCGAGCCGCTGAAGCCGGTCAGCCATTTCAGCCGTGCCGAGCGATCGGCGACATATTCGCCCTGGTGCTCGTCGGCACGGGGCACAATGAAGCCATCCAGCCCGTTCGCCGCCAACCATTGGCGCAGCATTGCCACGCGCGGCTTGCCAACGGCCGGATCGCCGGCGGAATCGAAGGTCTGGAACATGTCGGCTCTCCTCGAATGCTGGCGCGACCGTAGCGCATGACCTCGAAAATCGGAATCGATTTTCGGAACGATCATTCCCGGTTGCTGCGTGTCTCTTTGCGCATGGAGGCCATGCAGAATCGGCGATTTCAAAAAGCGTCAGCAAGGCTTACCTTCTTCACGTGGAGGAAAGAGTCCTATTGCCCTGCAAAGGAGACCGTCATGTCCACGATTTCACGTAGACGCGGATTTTTCAGAAACGCTGTGAAAGCGCTGATCGAAGCTCGCCAGCGCGAAGCGAGCCGGTATGTGAGCGGCGTTCTGCTTGGCTTTGACGACGAAACGCTGAAAGCTCACGGCTACGATCGCGAACAGCTGAAGAAAGCGGCGAACTCGCGCTAGGTCCGAGTTGATTCCGGCTTGCGTTGAAGGCGCTGCGCCTCAGCGCTTGAGGTGAATCGTCACCCAGCCCCCGCGGTGCAAGGTGCGGACGTGCCGGAATTTCTGGCCGACATAGGCCGCGATTACCGCATCGCGCTGGCGCTCGAGGATGCCCGACAAAACGATCGAGCCACCGAGCGCGATATGTCCGGCCATTTGCGGCGCCAGACGCATCAGCGGCCGCGCCAATATGTTGGCGACGATCAGGTCGAAGGGCGCACGCGCGGCAAAGATCGGATGATGAAAACCGGGCGCCGCCACCGTTTCAATGAGCCCCTTGACCTGGTTCAGCCGCGCATTGGCGGCGGCCACCTTGACGGCGACCGGGTCGATGTCGGTCGCCAGCACCGGTATATGCGCGAGCCTGGCCGCTGCGATGGCGAGCACCGCGCTGCCGGTGCCAAGGTCGAGCGCGTTGCGCGGATGCTCGCGCTGTATGACCTGCTCCAGCATTTCGAGGCAGCCGGCGGTGGTGCCGTGATGGCCGGTACCGAAGGCAAGGCCGGCCTCGATCTCGATGGCGAGCTCGCCGCTGTGGCGCTTCCTGCGGTCATGCGCGCCATGGACGAAGAAGCGCCCGGCCCGCACCGGCTTCAATCCCTCCAGCGAGCGCGCCACCCAGTCGATGTCGGGCAGCGCTTCGCGCGCTATCGGTTTCGACAGCGACAGTCCGGCAAGGATGTCCCTAAGCCGCGCCTCGACCGCATCGACGTCGTCGTCGGCATAGAGCGATACTTCGTGGATGTCGCGGTCCTCGTCGACCTCGAGCACCGCAATCGGCAGGCCCTCATCGTCGAATGCCGCACCGAGCGCCGCGAAGATGCGATCAGCCTCGATCTTGCCCGCGGTGAAATACAAACGCGTCTGCGTCATTACCGGATATGTCAACCTTCCGCCGCCAGCCGTTTGAGCTTGGCGATGGCGGCATCCGGGCTTTCGCCATAAGCAATGGTGCCGGCGAAATCGCCCTTGGCGTTGAGCAGCAGCACCGAAGCAGTGTGGTCCATCGTGTAGTCGCCGTCGCTCGTGTCGACTTTCTTCCAGTAGATGCCGAAGGACTTGGCCATGGCGTGGACCTTGTCGGGATCGCCTGATATGCCGAGGATGCGATCGGAGAAATTGCTGACATAGGTGTTCATGATTTCGGGCGTATCGCGCTCCGGGTCGACCGTAACGAAATAGGCACGCAGGTTCTTGCCGTCGTCGCCCATCGTCTTCAGCCAGCCGGCCAACTCGAAAAGCGTGGTCGGGCAGACTTCCGGACAGTGCGTGAAGCCGAAGAAGACGACGCTGGGGTGGCCGCGAAACGCGGCTTCGGTGACCGGCGCGCCCTTCTGGTCGACCAGCGTGAACGGTGCTCCGAACGGCTCGCCGCCATAATGTCCGCGGTACCAGTCGAAGGTGAGCCAGCCGATTCCGGCGGCCATCAGGACGAGAATACCGACCAGAATTGAACGCATCATCAGTGAAAGTCCGTCGTTATTCCATCGGGCGCCGGGTTGGCGCCGTGAAGGCCCTGGCTTGGCGAACACTCTTAGCGGTTCGGTCGTGCCGACGCAAAGATGTCGCGTTGCCGCAACCGGCAATCCTGTGGGAGGCGATCTGCTTGCAAAGCGCTGCCGTTCGTCCCACCTGAGGTCGGCAAAATTCGAACCGCAGGAGGCCTCTTTGCGAAAACTGATTGGCGGCGCGTTAGCCGCATGCCTTGTCATTGGCGCCGGCGCGGCCGCCGCCGAGGAAGTCGGCAAGGTCGGCGTCGATTGGCTCGGCAACGATATCATCGTCGAGGCGATCAAGGATCCGAAGGTCGAGGGCGTGACCTGCCACGTCTCCTATTTCGACCGTGGCGTGATCGACCGCCTGCAGAAAGGCAACTGGTTCGAGGACCCGTCCGATTCCTCGATCTCCTGCCGCCAGACCGGGCCGATCACCATTGGCGACATCGACATGAGCGAGGCCGGCGAGGAGGTGTTCAAGCAAGGCATCAGCCTGATCTGGAAAAAGCAGGTGGTGAACCGCATCTACGACAAGGCCAACGAGACCCTGATCTACCTGTCGCATTCACGCCAGGTGCAGGATGGCTCGGCAAAAATGTCGGTCACCACCGTGCCGCTCTACGGCCAGAACGTGGTGTGGACCAGCGGCAAGCCGAAATAGAGACTGAAGGTGCTACAGGGTCCTTGGCGCGTCCAAACGGATGCGCGGCGCTGCACTCGGCTTGCGAGACTATGCGCGCGGGCGTAAAGCGCGCGCATGGACCGTCCCGAACACCTTGTCCTGAAAGATCCCGAGCCGCGCATCCATCCGACGGCGGAGCTGAAGGCGTGCAAGCTTGGACGCTACGCGTCGATCGGCGAGCGGGTCATCCTGCGCGAGGTGACGGTCGGCGACTTTTCCTACTTCGAGCGCCACGCCGAGGCGATCTATACGACGATCGGCAAATTCTGCTCGATCGCCGCCAACAGCCGCATCAATGCGCTGGAGCATCCGGTCGAGCGGCTGACGCAGCACAAGATCAGCTATCGGCCCAACGAGTATTTCCGCTGGCTGGGTGTCGATCAGGCGTTCCGCGACCGGCGGCGGGCGAAAGCCGTCAGCATCGGCCATGATGTCTGGATCGGCCATGGCGCCGTGATCATGCCTGGCGTAGTGATCGGCAACGGCGCGATCGTCGGTGCCAACGCGGTGGTGACGCGCCACGTGCCGGCCTATGCAATCGTCGCCGGCGTTCCGGCCAGGCCAGTGCGGCAGCGCTTCAGCGCGGAAACTGCGGCCCGGATCGAACGGCTTGCCTGGTGGGACTGGCCGCTCGAGAAACTGGCCAGGGCAGTCCCCGACATGCAGGCCTTGCCCATCGAGGCTTTCCTCGACCGCTGGGAAAACGACGCCGCCTGAGTTCGGGCTATCTGCAAGCGGTCCGACGGCCTGCGCGATCTGCTCCTCCAACAATGTACCCGCGACCTTCCGCCGCGAGGGAACCAGGAGCGGCTGCCAACTGTTTCTGCAGACACAATGAACTCGGCTTCCGTCCGGGTTCGTCGCCCGGCTGTTGAGGGAGTTTGAATGATTGAGAAGCTTTTCACCAGGATCGCCAACAACGTCGCCCATTTTGCCGGCCTGCCGCCGACGTTTGCCGTCTGTTTCCTGATCATCGTCGTCTGGGCGGCAAGCGGGCCGATGTTCGGCTTTTCGGACACCTGGCAGCTCGTCATCAACACCGGCACGACGGTCGTCACCTTCCTGATGGTGTTTCTCATCCAGAACACCCAGAACCGCGATGGCGCTGCGATCCAGGCGAAGCTCGACGAATTGATCCGGGTCAGCACAGCCCAGAACACCTTCATCGGTATCGAACACCTGACTGAGACCGAGGTCGAAGAGATCCGCAAGAAATGCGAACAGGCAGCGAAGCGGCATGATCAGAAGCTTGCCGAGTTGGCAGCCGAGAAAGCCATGGCGAAGAAGCGGAACACGAAGAAGCACGCGGCGGCGTGATATAAAGGTCCGGCGCATACCTGCGAAGATCGGATCCGATTCTTTGCTACGGTGATCTTCGGTTCGGGATCATGCGGTGCGTGTCATGAATGCCGCGAAAGCATCTTTGTAGTCCGGGTGCCAGCGCGACAGGGCAGGGCGGTTCTCGATGAGGTCGCCAATCGCCCAGCCCATGCGCTTTTCGTCCATGGACCGGGTCGCCTCGTTATCGGGACACAGGATGTAGAAATCGCCACGCAGTAGCGAGGCCAGCATGAAGTCGATGACCTGCTCGCCGGTCCAGGCGCCGGCCGGCTTTTCGGTCGCACCTTCGGTCAGGCCGGTAAAAGTGAACCCGGGGATAAGCAGATGCGCCGCGACACTGGCGCCCGGCTCGTTGCGCAGCGCGTGCGCCAGGCCTTCGGTATAGGTCTTCACGCCCGCCTTGGAAACGTTGTAGGCGAGGTTGCCGGGCGGCGTGGTGATGCCTTGCTTGGAGCCGGTGTTGACGATCAGGCCCGGCTTTCCCGCCGCCAGCATGCGCGGCGCAAAGGCCTCGACGCCATGGACGACGCCCCAGAAATTGATATCCAGCAGCCGTTTCCAGGCGTCGCGGTTCTCCCACGGCTTGCCGGGATTGTTGCCGACGCCGGCATTGTTCATCAGCAGCGATACGTCGCCGAAGGCGCCGAATGTCCTTTCGGCCAGCCGGTCGAGTTCGTCGGCCTTCGAGACATCGGTGGCGACGGCAAGTACGGCGCTGTCGCCGGCGATGGCGGCGACGGCGCGTCGGGCCTCATCGAGGCGTGCGCCGCCAATATCGACCAACACGATGTTCATGCCCATCGCCGCCAGCCGTTTGGCCGCGGCAAGGCCGATGCCGCTGGCCGCGCCGGTGATGACGGCGACATTGCCGGAGGCAAGTGCGGGCAGGGCGGTCTGGATCTCGGCGTCGGTGGTCATGATTTTCTCCTGTTCTGGCCGCGGCGAACTTAGCGCGGAAAGAGGCTCGCGCAAGCCGGTACCGGCATCTTCGGGTTGACCGCATCGGCGGGCGCTGCGCATGCTGATATCGAAAAAGGAGACCTGACGATTGACCGACTGGATCGAGATCCTGAAAGAACAGACCGCCACCGGCGACCAGATGAGCCGCGAGGTGCCACAAATGCTCGCCAATCCCGACATCAGCGAAGCGCAAGTTATGACGCTGTTTTCGGCGCTCGAAAAACAGGCCGAATTCGTCGAAAAGCTGCGCATGGCGCTGGAAAAATTCGGCCATGATTTTTCAGTGATCAAGGCGGCCGAGCGGCTGGAGGAGCGCTACGCCGACCTTGCCGCTTCGGTAGCGGAAAAGCTGAAAGCAATGCGAGGCTAGACGGGGCCTATTTCTCGATCAGCCGCTCGAAGCGCCTGTCCGGCACGAACCAGATCATCGCCACCAGGACATAGATCGAGACACCGATCCAGTGATTGACGAAGGTCAGCGCGATGGCGGAAAGATAGAGGACCAGCGAGATCTTTCCCTTGAGGTCATTGCCCAACGCCCTGGCGAAGAGAGTCTCGTTGCCGTGCAGTCGATGCAGGGCCATGGTGAGGATGTTGAAGCCGATGGCGCAGAGCGCCAGGTCGACGCCATAGACGGCAACCGGCACCGGCGCGAAATGGTTCTCACCCATGAAGGCTGTCGTCGCCGGCATCAGCGATAGCCAGAACAGCAGGTTGAGGTTCGCCCACAGCACGCGGCCGTCGACCCGCTGCACGGTATGGAACATGTTGTGCAAATTGTTCCAGTAGATGCCGACATTGATGAAGGACAGCACATAGCTGAGGAAGATCGGCCAGAGTGGTGCCAGCGCGGAAAAATCCTCGCCATGCGGCACCTTCAATTCCAGCACCATGATGGTGATGATGATGGCGACCACGCCATCGGTGAATGCCTCGACTCGTCCCTTGCCCATGAATCTCCCCTGACAATCCTCTGACGTTAGAAGAGGATATCACTCGGCGCTATCGGCAAAAGCTGCCCAAGTTGTCAGGAGCAAGCCAAGTTGTCAGGAGCAAGAAGGGGGAGGGGAACGGCTGACGCGAAAACGGCGTTAGAGTGTCAGGTCCCGAATATCACGCTATCAAAGGTCGAAAAATGACCGCTCACGCTCAAGTCATGACGCGCGATTACGAACTCGGCGGCCGCGCTGCAGCGGCCGCCGTGGCCGCCATGATTGCGGCTCTTTTCGCCGGCAGCACGGCGCTGACGCCGCTTTACATCATCTACAAGCAGCTCTTCGGCTTCTCGCAGATCACTTTGACGCTGGTCTACGCCGTCTATGTCATCGGCAATCTGGCGGCGCTGCTGATGTTGGGGCGTGTGTCCGATGTCATCGGGCGCCGTCCAATGGCATTGGCCGGGATAGCGGTGGCCGTCGTCAGCGCGGTGGTTTTCCTGTTCGCCGAAAATGTCGCCTGGCTCGACATCGCCCGAATTCTGAGCGGACTGGGAATCGGCGTCGGCGCGGGCACCGGCACCGCCTGGCTCGCCGAATTGCTCCCGACCGATGACAAGTCACAGGCGGCGACGATTGCCACCAGCACCAATTTCTCGGCCTCGGCCTCGGTGCGCTGGGGGCCGGGTTGCTCGCCGAATACGCGCCCTGGCCGCTCAGGCTGACATTCGTCGTCTACCTGGCGATGCTCGCGACTGTAACCCTGCTGGTCTGGCGCACGCGGGAAACCGTTTCGCGGCCAGGGAAACTGGCTGACGTTTCGATGCGACCGCGGCTTTCCGTGCCCGAGGACATCCGCGCAAGTTTCGTTGCGCCGGCGGTGACCGGCTTTGGCGCAATGGCGCTGGTCGGCTTTTATGCAGCACTCGCACCGAGCATTTTGGCGCAGCAACTGCAGGTAACCAACCATGCCGAAGCCGGCGCTCTGTTCTTTGAATTGGCAATCGTGACGGCCGCCACCATTGTAGCGACAGCACGTCTTTCGAGCCGAGCCGCGATGTTCGCGGCGCTCGCGCTGATGATCCCAACCGTCGCGCTGATTGTTGCGGCGCAGGTCTTCGCCTCGATGGCCATAATGATTGCCGGGACCGCCTTGTGCGGCGTGGCGGCAGCGCTCGGCTATCGCGGCGGCTTGCAAGTGGTGAACGAGATCGCGCCGGCGGACCGGCGCGCCGAAGTCGTCTCGGCCTTCTTCATCTGCTGTTTTTGCGGCAACGCGCTGCCGGTCATCGGCATCGGCGTTCTGTCGACGGTGGCAGGTGCGACCGTGGCAAGCCTGGCCTTTGCCGGCATGATTGTCGTCTTTTCCCTGGTCGCTCTCGGGTTTGGCGCGAAATACGCGCGCTGAGCCGACCTTTCAGCCGTTCGGTGTCTCGGGCGAAAGATGCGCGCGCTGGCGCGGTACGCCGAGGCCGGTATCCGGCGGTTCGCCGGCAGCCGGCCGGCTCTCGATCATGTGCAGGCTGCGCCAGCGGCCGAAGCGATAATAGGCCGCGGCCAGCACGAGCGAGGTTATAGAGCCAGCCGGAAAGCTCCACCACAGAGCTTCCTCGCCGATCACGCTTCGGAAGAAATAGGCGAAGCTGGTGCGCACCAGCAGCACCGAGATCACCAGGATGATCAGCGGCGGCATCACCGCGCCGGTGGCACGCACGGTGGCGAAGAGCACGATGGTGATGCCGAACAGGATGAAGGACCACGATGCGATCTTGTTGATGTGAGTGGCGATCTCGATTGCTGCACTGTCGCTGCCAAGGAAGAGGCTGAGCACCGCGCGATCGAATACGAACAGCAGCGCGACGAGCATGCCGGTGAGCACAAGGTTGAAGCCGACGCCGGAGGTGGCGATGCGTCCAATCCGGTCCCAGCGCCTGGCGCCGACATTTTGCGCCGCCATGGACGACACCGCGGCGCCGATGGCGAGCGCCGGCATTTGGATATAGGTCCAGAGCTGTGCGGCTATGCCGTAGGCAGCTGCAACCTGCGAGCCGTACGAGTTGACCATGCCCATCACCGTCAGCGCCGCAGCCGAAACGACGATCATCTGCAGGCCCATCGGCACGCCCTTGAAGACGACAATGCGCAGCAGCGCCGGGTCCGGCCGCAGCAGAGCGAGATTAGCGCCGGCCAGCCGCAGCGGGTGCTTGCGCGCATAAAGCACGATCAGGATGGCAACCACGCTTACCGTCTGGCCGATCAGCGTCGAGGTGGCCGAGCCGGCGATGCCGAGTTCGGGGAACGGGCCGATGCCGAGGATGAGCAACGGGTTCAAAACGACGTCGAGCACGACGGCCAGCGCCATGAACAGGAAAGGCGTGCGCGAATCGCCGGCGCCGCGCAGCACCGTCATGACGAAGGACAGCAGGTTCATCATCGGCACGGCGAGGAAGATGATGCGCAGATAGGAGCGCGCCAGCGGCAACGCATCGGCCGGCGTGCCGAGCGCATCGAGGATCGCATCGACCCAGATCCAGCCGCAGACCGCGAACACCACCGAGACGAGGAAGAAGAAGGTGGCGCTGGTGCCGACGATGCGCCGGGCTTCGGGCAGATCGCGGGCGCCGACGGATTGCGCGACCAGGATGGTCGCCGCCATGCCGATGCCGAAGACGGTGCCGAGGATGAGAAACAGCACAAGGTTGGCATTGGACGTGGCGGTCAGCGCCGCTTCACCGAGGAAACGGCCGACCCACACGGCATTTATCGAGCCGTTGAGCGACTGCAGCACATTGGAGCCGAGCACCGGCAGGGCAAACAGTAGAAGGGTGCGCGGGATAGGCCCACTGGTGAGGTCGCCGGTCCGCCGGCGCGCGGGCATGTTGTCATCCATGGCAGGCAACTCGGCGAAGGCTTGTCTTGAGTCCGGTCCGCAATGATTGCCGATTTAACGGAACGGGTCGATGCGGCGCTGCAAATTCCGCCTGGCGTGCCTTGATCTAAGCATGTTCTCAAAGCTTCCGGAATCGGATATTGATCACGGACGCGTGGGACCGCATTTCCTGGATCTCAGGGCAAGCCGGGGGGCTCATGTCCGATATTCCGTTGTTTTTTGAGCGCCTGAACCGGCGCGCGTTTCTTGGTGCATCCGCTCTGGGCGCGGCCTCCGTGGCTCTTTCGGCGTGCACCACGACGGACGTGGCAGCGCCGCCAGTGACCGCGGCGCCAAGCGATCCGGCTTTCGGCGATGCCGCAAGCATGTATGCCGCGCGCGTCGATGAGGGCTATCAACTGCCGGCAATCCCGGTAGCCAAGATCGATCCGAAATTCGTTCGCCAAATCGTGTCCGATCCGACCGGAGAAAAACCAGGCACGATCGTCGTCGATATCTCCGAGCACTTCCTCTATCTGGTGAGCGGCGGCGGCAAGGCAATTCGCTATGGCGTCAGCCTCGGCAAGGCCGGTTTCGGATGGACCGGCAGCGCCGTGGTTCAGGCTAGGAAGAAGTGGCCGGTCTGGACGCCGCCGCCGGAAATGATCCAACGCCGGCCGGAACTGGCGAAATACAAGGACGGCATGCCGCCCGGCCCGCAGAGCCCGCTTGGCGCCCGCGCGCTGTATCTCTTCCGCGACGGCAAGGACACGATGTATCGGCTGCACGGCACACCGGAGTGGGATTCCATTGGGAAGAACGCTTCGTCCGGCTGTGTGCGCTTCATGAATCAGGACATTATCGACCTCTACAGCCGCGTCGACGGCGTCGCGCCGGTCTTCGTGCGCCCGAACCTGTCGGCCGCCGGGAAGATCGCCGCCGTGTCGAACAGGACGGCCGAGCCGATCGATGCCGGCGTGCCAAAGGACGCGGAGATGTTGAGGTAAGTGCCTTCGACTGGATCGTCAGTCGCAGGTTTTGCAACGCACCAGGACACCGTCCTTGCGCGGGCGAGCCGCAACTGAAGGGCACGACCGCTCAATCGCGCCAGCTCAGGCGGACGCGTTCCGCGCGTCCGCCTGTATGGGTGCCGCTACTTCTTGGCGAGGCCTGGGAGCGTGACCTGATAGACCAGGAACATGGTGTCGACATCGGCGCCATCCTCGGCCTTGTAGGCCGCGCCTACCTGGAAGCCGTCCTGCGTGAGGAAGTCATTGTCATTGGCGACGAACAGGAAATAGTCGTCGGGCAGTGTTGGATCGAGGACGCTCACCACCGACATCGCCTCCCACTTCTCCGAAAGGTTGTTGCGGTCGTTGGGCGCACCATTGTGCAGCCCGAAGCGGCCGAGCTCGCTCTTGTCGTTGATGTCGATGAACGGCGTCAGCTTGGCCGGCGTCACCGATGGATCGAGCTCACCCTTGGGCGCCAGCGGCTTGTCCTTGTCGAATTCTGTGCCGGCGACATCGGTTGCCGCAGACACATCGACGACGCTGATCTCGCGGTGGAGCGAGGTGTCGCCCTTCAGCCCCTGGCCATTGCCGCTGTCGCGCGCCAGCATCAGGAAGGTCTTGTCCGACAGCGCCACGATTTCGCTCTGCGCGGCGATCTTGGTTTTGCCCTTGGCATCGGTGAACACCGGCAGCGGCACGACATATTCATGCGCGAGCTTGAGCTGGCCGGGATCCGAGGCATCGTAGACCAGCGCGCGCGTGTTCTGACGCGTCGAGGCGGAATCGCCGCCATCCTGCCTTGGGGCCGACTGCAGCACGGCAATCAGGAACTTCCCGTCCGGCGTCAGCGCCATGCCTTCGAGGCCCTGGTTGTTCTGACGGCCGGTTTCGGGATCCTTCGGATCTGGGTCTGCCGCGCCAAGTCCCGGATTGTTGGAAGCAAAGTTTGGCGTCCCGTGACGCATCGGGACAAGCGCCGCCGGCGGCTGCGTTGCCGACATCAGACGCCCATCGGCGGAGAAGCGGTAGATGTTCGGACCGTATTCGTCCGAGATGAACATCGTGCCGTCGGGCAGCCGTGCGATCGCTTCGTTATCGAGCGCGAGCTTGCCGTTGGCTTCGGGCAGGATCGGCATGTCGTCGGTCGCGGCACGCACGCCGTTGAGCGGATCGAGGCCGGTTGCGTCGGCGCCCTTGTCGTCGGTCAAAAGCATGGTGTCGGCAAGCGTCGCCTTGAGGCCCGATTGTTCCTGGCCGGTGGCCGGCACTGCACCCGGCGCGATCGGGGCGAACTCGAGGGCGATCGTGTTGAGGCGCGGGCGGTAATCGGTGGTACCGACGACATTGTAGCCGCGGTCCGGCAACAGCCATAACGAGCCCTTGTAGCCATCGGCGCCATGCGTCCAGCCGGCAGCGTCGATCGACATGCCTGAGCCGGAGCCAAACGTCTCGCCGAACTTGTCCTTCTGGCTGGCCGGGATGCGGCCGACACCGACCATGCCCTTGTTGACGAAGCTGACGCCGCCGACGGTTGCGGCGTTTTCAGCCAAGGCCGGGGTCAAGGCGGTGAACATCGCCAGCGCGACGGCGAGGGACGCGGTTCGGTGCAGGTTTTTCATGGAAATCCTCTTTGTGACAAAGCTGCCGGGGCCCGAAAAAGCGCCGCGTCGCATCAAGGATGCCGCGAAAGCCTTCGGAGAAGCGATCTAGGACGCGAACATGATACTTGCGTGACAGTGCCGCGCTTGCTTGTCCCCCGTGGTTGCAACTGGCCTGGGTATGGCGAACTCGTCGTCGCCGAGCGAGCAATTAACAACTTTACAAATAATCGTTATTATGTAAAGTTATGACAATGAAAGGTCCCCGATGACTGCCTGTCGTTTCGCCACCCGCCTCAATTCCTTTGCCTCGCGGCCACAGTCCGAGTGGCCCGATCTTGTCGGCAAACCGTCCATGCTGCAGATGGCGGCACGTGCGGCGAAGGTTGCGGAGTTGACCGATCTCGACCTCAACTTCCCCGACCATGTCGGCGAAAAACCTACGGAAATGGCGCGCAAACTCAGCGACATCGGGCTTTCCATCAATGGTTTCGCCATGCGCTACTACTCCAATCCGGCTTTCAAGCTCGGTGCCTTCACCAATCCAGATCCTTCCGTTCGCCGCGAAGCCATCGACCTGACCAAGGCCGGCATCGACGCCATCCGCGAGGCGGGCGCCGGCCTGATGACGCTGTGGCTCGGGCAGGATGGCTTCGATTATGCTTTCCAGGCCGATTATGCGACGCTCTGGCAACACGAAATCGATGGAATTCGTGAAGTTGCGGCGCATGACCCCGATTGCCAGATCAGCCTTGAATACAAACCCAACGAGCCGCGCTCTTACAGCCTGATGCCCGATGCGGCGACGACGTTGCTGGCGATCCGCGAGATCGGCCTGCCCAATCTCGGCGTGACGCTCGATTTCGCCCATGTGCTCTACGCCGACGAGCAGCCGGCTTTCGCCGCTGCGCTGGTGGCGCGACACAGCAAGCTGCTCGGCGTGCATCTCAACGACGGCTACGCCAAGCGCGACGACGGCTTGATGGTCGGGGCCGTGCATACGCTGCAGACGATCGAGCTGCTCAGGCAGATCCGTCGAGACGGCTATGCCGGCGCCATCTACTTCGACACGTTCCCCGACATGACCGGGCTCGACCCGGTCCACGAATGCGAAGTCAACATCGCGACTGTCAAGCGCATGCTGCGCGTCGTCGATCGGCTGGAAAAGGACAATCGCCTGTCCACTGCCGTCGACCGTCAGGACGCGGTCGCCTCGCAGGCCATCATCCAGGAAGCCATGCTCGGGCCGGACAGCTGAAGCTCCGGCGCCATCGCCGTTTTCAACCAGGGAGGAAAGACCATGAAATTTCTGCTTGCCACCGCCACCGCTGCCCTGATGGCGCTGTCTATAGGCTCGTCGTTTTCCGCGGACCTCGCGCCGCTCAATTCCGACACCGAGAAGGATCGCATCGACTGGTCGCAGGTCGAGGCCAAGTTCGGGGCTTTCCCCAAGCTGCCCGAGGGCACCAAGGCGGGTGCGGTCTCCAAGACGCTGACCAACGAATACTGGCGTTCGCTGGGAGAGGGCTACAAATCGTTCGGCGACCGCACCGGCGTGCCCGTGGTCTACCAGGCGGCGCAGAGCGAGGGCGACCAGCTCGGCCAGCTCACCATCGCCGAAGGCCTGGTCACGCAAGGCTACAACGTGCTGCTCGTTTCGCCGCAGACCGACTCCAACCTGCAGCCGATCATGGAACAGGCCAAGGCCGCCAATGTGCCGGTGGTCAACGTCAACGACGCGGTCATCCCGCAGGCCGAGCACTATGTCGGCAATGTCCAGCGCGACAACGGCGTGCGCGTCGCCAAATGGTTCATCAAGAATCGGCCGGACGGCGGCAAGGTCGCCATCGTCGAAGGCCAGGCCGGCGTCTACGCCGCCGTCCAGCGTACCGACGGTTTCAAGACCACGGTCACCGAGGCCGGCAAGTTCGAGGTCGTCGCCAGCGTCCCCGGCAACTGGGATCGCCAGACCTCCTACGACGCTGCCACCAACATCCTGCAGCAGCACCCCGACCTGATCGGCTTCTATGCCAACAATGACGGCATGGCGCTGGGCATCGTCGAGGCGGTCAAGGCTGCCGGGCTGCAGGACAAGGTCGCCGTGTTCGGCACCGACGGCATCTCCGACGCCTATGCCTCGATCCGCGCCGGCGAGCTGACCGGCACCGTCGATTCGTTCCCGGTGCTGACCGGCGAGGTGGCGCTGGAATCGGCGCTGCGACTGGTGGCCGGGCAGAAGCTGCCGCGCGTCGTCGCCACGCCGCAGGCGCTGATCACCAAGGACAATGCCGACCGCTACTCTGGCGCCGGCGACGCCGTGCGCAAGGCGCTGCTCGAGGACGCGGCAGCGGGCCAGTAGAGCAGGGCCGGCAGGTGCCGGCCTTGGGTCGGCACCTTGCCTGGAGAACCGAAGCAATGTCAGTCATCTCCCGGCTGCAATTCGAGGGCATTTCCAAGGTGTTTCCGGCCGTGCGGGCGCTGAGCGATGTGTCCTTTTCGGTCGGCGCCGGCGAAATCCATGGGCTGCTCGGTGAAAACGGCGCCGGCAAGTCGACGCTGCTGCGCATCCTGTCAGGCGTCTACCGGCCGACGGCGGGAAGCGTGCTTATTGACGGCAAACCGGTGACGCTGAACAACCCGGTCGCGGCGCGCGCCGCCGGCGTGGCGATGATCCATCAGGAGTTACAGCAGGTGCCACGCCTCAGCGTCGCCCAGAACATGTTTCTCGGCCATCCGTTGACGCGCGGCGGCGTCTTCGTCGCACGGGGCGAGCAGGAAAGCCGCGCTGCGGAAGCCCTGGCCGCCATCGACCCGACCATCGATCCGGCAGCCCCGCTTGGCTCGCTGAAGGTGGCGCAGCGGCAGATCGTCGAGATCGCCCGGGCGCTGCTCGACCGCGCCAGGATCGTGGCGATGGACGAGCCGACGTCGAGCCTCACGCCGAGCGAGTTCGAACGGCTGGCGGAAGTCATTGCCGGTCTGGCACGCGACGGTGTCGCCGTCGTTTATGTCTCGCACAAGCTGGACGAGGTGTTCGGCATCTGCGAGCGCGCCACTGTCATGCGCGACGGCGTTGTGGTCGAAACCGTCGATCTCGCGCAGGTGTCGGAAAAGGCCGTCGTTTCGATGATGGTCGGCCGCGAGCTTGCCCAGGAACAACACCGCTCGCATGCTTCCCCCGAGGTCAGGCTGAGCTTGCGTGGCCTCGCCTCGGCAACCAAGGTCCGTGACGTTTCGTTCGACCTGCATCGCGGCGAGGTGCTGGGCGTTGCCGGCCTGGTCGGCTCGGGCCGCACCGAACTGCTGCGGCTCCTGGCCGGCGCCGACCGGGCCTCATCAGGCGCAATAGAGATCGACGGCAAGGCGGTAAAGCTTTCCAGTCCGCGCGACGCCATCGCGGCCGGCATCGGCCTGGTGCCGGAGGAGCGCAAGCGCGAAGGCATCGTGCCGCTGCGGTCGATCTCCAGCAACATGGCGCTGGCCTCGATGGGCGTGTTCGCGCCGCGCGGCGTCATCGATCACAAAAGGCTGAAACGGGTCGCAGCCGAGAAGATGAAGCGGGTCAATCTCAGGCCGTTCCTGCTCGACCGGCCGATCCGCCTGTTCAGCGGCGGCAACCAGCAGAAAGCGATCATCGGCCGCTGGCTGGCGGCGGGAACGCGGATCCTTCTATTCGACGAGCCGACGCGCGGCATCGATGTCGGCGCCAAGGCGGAGATCTACCACCTGATCGAGGAACTCGCCGCCGAAGGCCATTCGGTAATCGTCGTGTCGTCCGAACTCCCCGAGGTGATCCGGCTCGCCGACCGCGTGCTGGTCATGCGCGACGGCACGGTCGCCGCCGAACTGGGCCGTGCAAGTCTCAGCGAACAGGCGATCGCCGCGCACGCCATACCCCAAACGGAGATTGAGGCCGGCAAGGCGCAAGGCCATCGGGCCGGTGCATAACGGACAGGACCAGCGGATGACCGATATAATCGAACACACAGCAGCGCGCCCAAGGGCAGATCTCCTGCACCGGTTTTCCGTGCGCGACGCCGGCACGCTGATCGGACTGGTGGTGATCCTCGCCGTCTTCGGTGCACTGGTCCCCGGCTTCTTTGCCGAGCGCAATCTGATCAACATCCTGCAGCAATCGAGCATCAATGCCTGCCTGGCGTTGGGCATGACGCTGGTCATCATCTCGGGCGGCATCGATCTGTCCGTCGGGCCGACGGCAGCCCTTTCGGCGGTCATCTCGGCCTCGATGCTGGTTGCCGGTGTGCCGTTTCCGCTGGCCATCGCCGCCGGCTTCGCCATCGGCCTTGCCTGCGGACTGCTCAACGGCGTGCTGGTCGCCTATGTCGGGCTGCAGCCCTTCATCGTCACGCTGGGAACGCTCAGCACCTACCGGGCGCTGGCGCTGATCTATACCGGCGGCAATCCGGTGCTCGGCCTGCCTGCCGGCTTCCGTGCCATCTTCAACGGCTCGCTGTTCGGATTGCCGTTGGCGGTCATCATCGTGGCGGTGGTCGCGCTGATTGCCTGGATCATCCTCAAGAAGACGCCGTTCGGCGAATATCTGCTCGCCGTCGGCGGCAATGAGGAGGCGGCCTACATAGCCGGCGTGCCGATCGCCCGCACCAAGATCGCCGCCTATATGATCTCGGGCCTGCTGGCAGCGCTTGCAGCGCAGATCCTGATCGGCCGGCTGGGTGCGGCCGAACCCATTCTGGGCAATCTCTGGGAGCTCGACGCCATAGCAGCGGCGGCGATCGGCGGCGCCTCGCTGATGGGCGGCAAGGGCAGCGTCGTCGGCACCATCCTGGGTGCCGTCATTCTTGGCAGCATGCGCAACGGCCTGACGCTGATGAACGTGCAGTCCTTCTATCAGCTCCTGGCAACTGGCCTTATAATCCTCGCCGCGATGCTTATCGATCGCGTGACGAGGGGACGTGGATGACCTTGACCGGGCTGGACCTGAAAGCAGTAGGACCGCGCATTCGCATGATGATGCCGCATCTGACGCCGCTCGAGGCGAAGGTGGTTGAAACGGTCTTCGGACGGCGCGGCTTCGACGAGACCATACCGCTCAAGCAGATCGCCGAGGAGGCCGGTGTCTCGGAGGCGATGGTGGTCAAGATCGCCAAGAAGCTGGGTTTTTCCGGCTATCGCGACTTTCGCACGGCGGTCTATGAATACAGCCGCCTGCCGACCGCCGAGATGCATCAGGAGCTGTCGGTGGACGACAGTTCGGCCGAGATCGTGCAGAAGGTGTTCCGCACCTCCATCCAGGCGCTGGAGGAGACGCTGGCCATCCTCGACATGGACGATTTCGACCGTGCCGCCGATCTGCTTTACCGCGCCAGGAATCGCGATTTCTACGGCGTCGGCGGCTCGGCGCAGATCGCACGCGACGTTTCGCACAAATTCCTGCGCATCGGCATCCGCACCTCTGTCTACGACGATTCGCACATGATGCTAATGTCCGCCTCGCTGCTCGGCGCCGACGACATCGCCGTCGGCTTTTCGCATTCCGGCAATACCAGCGCCGTCATCGACGCCATCCAGCTTGCGCGCAAAAGCGGCGCGCGCACGCTGGCCATCACCAACTATGACAGCTCGCCATTGGCAGCCGTCGCCGACATCGTGCTCTGCTCGACCGCGCAAGGCTCGCCGTTGATGGGTGAGAACGCAGCGGCGCGCATTGCCCAGCTCAACATCCTCGACGCGCTGTTCGTGGCGGTCGCGCAACGCGACTACCAGGCGGCGGAGCGCAATCTCGGCCGCACCATGTCTGCGGTGACGTCGAAACGGAAAGATAAGGGCACATGACGGCTTCCCCGCCGCTGGTGACCGTATTCGGCAGTCTGCATTACGATATCATGGTCGAAGCCCCCGATCGCCCACGCAAGGGCGAAACGGTCACCGGCCATGCCTGGCATCCAAAATGCGGCGGCAAGGGCGGCAACCAGGCGGTGTCGGCAGCGCGGGCCGGCGTGCGTGCGGCAATGATCGGCGCTGTCGGCGACGATGATTTCGGCCGCGCGCTTCTCGACAATCTCGATCGCAACGGCGTCGACCAGCGCTTCGTGGGAGTGGCTGCGGGCGCCGGCTCGGGCATGAGCGTAGCGATCTTCGACGACAGCGGCGACTATGGCGCGGTAATCGTCTCGGGCAGCAATCTCACTCTCGGCGAAAAGGACATTACTGAGGCGGCCGAGCTGATCGCGCAAACGGCGGTTCTGCTGCTGCAAAACGAGGTACCGGAAGGCGCCAACATTGCCGCGGCGCGGGCGGTGAAGGCGCATTGCGGCTGCGTCGTCCTCAACGCGGCACCCGCGCGAAAGCTGTCAGCCGAACTGGTCGCACTCACCGATATCGTCATCGTCAATGCCATCGAGGCGGAATTCCTGGCCGGCGTTGCGGTCGTCGACACGCTCGAGGGGGCTGCGAAGGCGGCCGGTATGCTCGTCGGTTCCTATCCGGCCGCGATCGTCACGGCAGGCGGCGAGGGCGTTGCCTATCGCGACCGTGGCGGCCAGGCGTTCGCACTGCCTGCGATGCCGGTGAAGGTCATCAGCACCCACGGTGCCGGCGATGAATTCGTTGGGGCCTTCGCGGCTGGGCTTGCGCGTGGGCAGCCCGTCGAGGCGGCACTTGCCGCCGCCAATGCCGCCGCTGCCTCGCTGGTCGCAACGCCAGAGCGCGGGCGCGGGGGTCTTGATCAATCTGAGCCTGCTCAGTGACCGCCGCGATTCAATCGCTGTCGCGCGCGATCAGTTCCAGCGGCCAGACTTCACGGATGATGCGTGCGCCTTCGGCGCCGGCGTAAGCCGGGATCGATGCCAGCAGCATTTCGGCCAACCGCTCGCCCATCGGCTCAAGCGCCGGGCGGAAGCCGGTCAGCGCCGGCGAAAAATAGCGGCAGAGCGGCGTGTCGACGATGACGATCACCGCAACGTCGTGGCCGGGCCTGATGCCCGCCTCGGCCAGAGCCTTGCAGCCGCCAAGCGCCATCGCGTCGTTGTTGAAGATGATGGCCGTCGGTGGGTCCTTGGAGTGCATGACCTTCGGCGTCACCGCGTAGCCGCCGGCCTCGTTGATGAAGCCGTCGGCGATCAACTCGAGGTCGAATTCGATGCCGTGCCGCCGCAACGCCTTGCGATAGCCGGCGAGGAACAGATAGCCGAAATTGAGGTCGAGCGACGGGCGGATGGCGGCGATGCGGCGGTGACCGCGCGCGACGAGACGATCGACCGCGTCAGCCCCGGCTTTTTCGAAATCGAGGTCGAGCGAGGGATAGGAATCGCCGCCGGAGCGGCTGCGGCCGAGCGTCGCGAACGGGAAACCGGCCTGGGTCAGATAGTCGATGCGCTCGTCCTCGCGCCGCGTCCAGGCCAGCACCACGGCATCGGCCCGCCGCGTCTCGACGACACGGCGCAGGCGCTCCTGCTGATAGTCGCCCGGCGCGCCCATCACCACGATCAGGTCGAGTGCGCTTTCGGCGAGCTTGGCCTGCAACCCGGTCAGGAACGGAATGAAGAACGGCTCGCCATATTCCTGGTCGCCCGGATGAGGCTGCAGCATGAAGGCGATCGAATGGGTGGCGCCGCGCCGCAGGCTGCGGCCGGACTGGTTCGGCGAATAATTCAGCTTCTTGGCCGCATCGAGCACGCGCTGGCGTGTGTCGGCATTGACGTCGGCGCGGCCGTTGAGTGCGCGCGACACCGTGCCGATCGAAATGTTCAGGTGACGTGCAAGGTCGTGAATACTGGACGCCAAAGGACAGTTCTCCCCCTTGCTTGGCTAGCACCGGCCGCTCTTCAGGCCAAGCCGGCATCACGTTTTTCGCTATCGGCCAATTGACATTCTACGCCATCGGGTGTGTTCTCGTAAACGTTTACGGAAGAACGTTTGCGGCCCTGCCGTGAACGCCGTGACGATCGGTCTGGAGGGGCCGAGAGGGAGGAGTGCTGGATGATCAATGTCGTCCTGGTCGGCTGCGGCGCGATGAGCAAAGCCTGGCTCGATGCAGCCAAGCAGATCGACGGGCTCGCCATTGTCGGCCTGGTTGATCTCGACGCCGAAAGGGCGCGGGCAAGGGCGCGCGAATACGAGCTTTCCGGCGCCGTCATCGGAACCGACCTCGACGCCGTGCTCGACCAGACCAGGCCCGACGCGGTGTTCGACGTGGTGGTTCCCGCCGCCCGCCGCGAGGTCGCGCTTTCCGCCTTTGCCCACCATTGCCATCTCTTGACCGAAAAGCCGCTGGCCGACAGCCCGGACAATGCGCGTGCCATTGTCGAGGCGGCCCGCAGCGCCGGCCGCATCCATGCCGTCGTGCAGAACCGCCGCTATGTCGCCAACGTCAGGCGCATCCGGCGCTTTCTCGATTCCGGCGCCATTGGTGCGCCAACCAGCATCCACGCCGATTTCTTCGTTGCGCCGCATTTCGGCGGTTTTCGCGAAGAGATGCGCCATGTGCTGCTGCTCGATATGGCGATCCACACATTCGATGCAGCCCGCTACATGGTGGCCGGCGAACCGGCCGGCGTCTATTGCCAGGAGTGGGAGCCGGCCAACTCCTGGTATCGGCAAGGGTCGTCGGCAACCGCAAGCTTCGACCTCGGCGGCGGCAAGCTGTTCACCTATGCCGGCAGCTGGTGCGCGGCCGGCTTCCGTACCAGCTGGGACAGTACATGGCGGATCGTCGCCGAGCGCGGCAGCATTGTCTGGGACGGCGCGGACGGGTTGAAGGCGGAAGTCGTGCGGCCGGTCCGTGAAGGCCTGTTCGACCGCACCGAACCGATAGCCGTGCCGCCGCTCGACCCGGCAGATCGCGTCGGCGGCCATCTCGGCATCATCCAGGATTTCGTCCGCGCCGCCGAGACCGGCACCGCGCCGGAGACGCGCGGCGCCGACAACATCAAGAGCCTGTCCATGGTTTTCGCTGCGATCGAGAGCGCCGAAACCGGGCGCCGGGTCGCTATCGCCTCACAGGAAGGATCATGATGCCAAACCCGCTGCTCGACATCAGGATCGGCACCATGGTGCGCGCCAACCTCGACGACCCGGCCGCCTATGTCAGGCAGATCCTGCCGCTCGGATTCGAGAGCATCCAGCCGTTCTTCTGGCAGACGCTGGGCGGCAAGGACATTCCGCGGCTGGCGGGCGAGATCCGCGAGGCGATCGGCGATGCCGATGTCATCGTCTCGTCGATCGGCGTGTTCGGCAATCCGATGGAGAGCGGCGAGATCGATCGCGGCGTGCTCGAGGCGTGGGAAACGATCATCGACAACGCGCATCTGTTCGGCACCAATGTGGTCAGCGGCTTCACCGGTCGCATCCGAGGCAAGCCGCTGCCCGACAGCCTGCCGCGCTTCCGCGAGGTCTGGGGGAAGCTGGCAAAGCGGGCCGCCGACAAGGGCGTGCGCATCGCCTTCGAGAACTGCGCGATGGACGGCAACTGGGCCAGCGGCGACTGGAACATCGCCCACAATCCGGACGCCTGGGAGCTGATGTTCAACGAATTGCCGGACGACAATCTCGGCCTGGAGTGGGAGCCCTGCCACCAGCTGGTCTATCTGATCGATCCGATCCCGCAGATCCGCAAATGGGCGCAGCGTATCTTCCACGTCCACGGCAAGGACGCGACGGTGCGCTGGGACGTGATCCGCGAACATGGCGTGTTCGGCCGCCTGCCGTTCGTGCAGATGCGCACCCCTGGCTTCGGCGATAGCGACTGGACGCGGGTGATCAGCGAGCTGCGGCTGGTCGGCTACAAGGGCGCCATCGACATCGAGGGCTGGCACGACCCGGTCTATCGCGGCGATCTCGAGATCACCGGCCAGGCGCGTGCGCTGGATTATCTCCAACAATGCCGGGGAGGCGCGAGCTACCTGCCGAACCCGGTGTGAGAAGTTTCGGCCGGCGGGAGGTGCCGGCCAGCGAAAGATTGCGGCGCAATGCCGAAGCGATCGTCGAAACCCCTCGGCTAGCGAGGGAACAAAGGGAGGATAAGTGCATGAGCATTACGATGAGAAGGACAGTTCTGCGCTCGACCGTCGCGGCAGCCGCGATGGCGCTCGCCGCCGCACTCTCGACCTTGCCGGCGCAGGCGCTCGATGCCCAGTGGTGCAAGGATGTCCATATCCGTTTCTTCGTCGGCGGGGCGGAGGGCGATGCCTTCGGCACGATCGTCTATAATGGCGCCAAGCAGGCGGCGGCCGATCTCGGGCCGAAAGTCGACTACATCTTTTCCCAGTGGGATGTCGAGAAGATGGTGCAGCAATTGCGCGAGGCTGTCGCGGTCAAGCCCCAAGGCATCGCCATGATGGGCCACCCCGGCGACGCCGCGATCATGCCGTTGGCCGAACAGGCGCACAAGGACGGCATCAAGATAATGTACCAGAACGTGCCGGTGCCGACGGTCACGGCGGCGTTCGGCGGCGGCTATGTCGGTGCCCAGCAGGAGCAGCAGGGCCGCGCGCTTGGCGCCGAGGCGGTCAAGCTGGCCGGGCTCAAGGCCGGCGACAAGGCAATCATGATCGGCCCGTTCGAGAACGAGAGCCGCGGCGCGCGAGAACGCGGCACTGTCGCTGCCCTCAAGGAAGCGGGCGTCGAGGTCATACAACTCTCCTCGCCACCGAGCGGCGAATGGGCTTCCGACCCAAATCTGGCCCTTCCGGTGATCACCGCGGCACTGCTCAACAATCCCGACGTCAAGGCGGTTGGCTATCCCGGCGGACAGATGCTGGGCAACGTCCCGACTTACATGCAGGCGGCGGGCAGGAAGCCGGGCGATATCTTCAACTTCGGCTTCGACACCAGCCCGCAGATCGTCGAGGGCTTCAAGGGCGGCTGGGTGCAGCTGACGGCCGACCAGCAGCCGTTCCTGCAAGGCTATCTGCCGATCCTCAGCCTCTGCCAGCAGGTAGTGCTCGGCCTTGCGCCGATGAATGTCGATACCGGCGCCGGCTTCGTCACGCCGCAGAATTACGAGATCGTCGCCGAGCTCGCCAAGCAGGCGTTGCGCTGACCTCCCAAGCCGTCGGCCGGGATCGAGCCCGGCCGGCGGGACCGCCGGCGAAAAGGCCGGCACGCGACATCAAGCGAGGATCGCCATGGCCGAACGCATCATCGAACTGCGCGACATCAGCAAGTCCTACGGCCAGGTCTATGCGCTGGGCGGGGTCAATCTCAGCGTCGATCGCGGCGAGGTGGTCGGTCTGATCGGCGACAATGGCGCCGGCAAGTCGACGCTGATCAAGATCCTGTCCGGCGTGGTCAAACCGACCAGCGGCGAGATTCTCGTCCGCGGCAAGCCGGTGACCGGATGGAGCCCTGCGCGCTCGCGCGACGCCGGCATCGAAACGGTGTTCCAGGACCGGGCGCTCGCCGTGCAGCAGACGATCGTGCGCAATATCTTCATGGGCCGCGAGCTCACCGGCTGGCTTGGCTGGCTGAAGGTCAACAAGGAGATTGCGGAGGCGAGCCGGCTGATGCGCGAGATCGGCTTCACCTCGAAAGTGTTCACGCCACAGTCGATCGTCGGCCAGCTCTCGGGCGGCGAACGCCAGGGCGTGGCGATCGCGCGGGCCATCTATAAGAAGGCGGAGCTGATAGTCCTCGACGAACCGACGACCGCGCTATCGCTGACCGAGACCGCCAAGGTCTTCCACTTCGTGCGCCAGGTGCGGGCGAGCGGTCGCTCGATCCTGTTCATCGGCCACAACATCCACCACGTCTTCGATATCGCCGATCGCTTCGTGGTGCTGGACCGCGGCAAGGTCGCGCTCAGCGCCGACCGCAGCGAGGTCAAATCGGCCGAGGACCTGATCAATTTCATGGAAGACGTCGCCCACCCCAGCGGATTGCCGGGGTTGCACGACGCGGGCGATGCGGAGAGGGCGGCACGATGAGCAAGACCATGGAACCCGATCTGCAGAGCCCCCTCGGCGGCACGCATAATGAGGCCGCCGGGAAAGAGTGGAGACACCCGTCCGACAACTGGCTGCGCGGGTTCATCCTCGACAACCGCGCCGCGCTCGGCACGCTTGCCGTGTTCATCGTCATGATGGCGGTGTTCATGATCGCCAACCCGATCGTGTTCACCACCTGGTATCTTTACAGCTCCGTGCTGACCACGCTGCCGGTGGCGCTGTTCGTGGTGGTGCCGCTGGTCTTCGTCGTCACCTGCGGCGAGATCGACCTGTCGTTTCCGGCGACGATGGGCTTTGCCTCATGGGTCTTCGCGCTGGTCGTGCAGGCCGGCTACGACCCGTTCCTCGGCATCGCCGCCGCAATGGTCACCGGCATGCTGCTCGGCTTCCTGGTCGGCTCGCTGGTCGTCTATGGCGGGCTGTCGTCGCTGATCGCCACGCTCGGCATGAACTTCCTGCTGCGCGGCCTGATCCAGATCATCAACGAGGGCAGGTCGACGGCGCTGACCGGCCTTGCCGACAGCTGGGCCTACAAGATCTTCTCCAGCCAGGTTTACGGCATTCCGGTGCAGATCTTCTGGGCCATCGCCTTCGTCGTGCTGTCGGCGCTGCTCTACAACCGCCATCGCTTCGGCGCGCAGGTCAAGGTGGTCGGCGACAATCCCGACAGCGCCCAGCAGATGGGTATCGACGTCAAGCGCGTCAGGGTGAAGGTGTTCGTCTTCGTCGGCATCGGCGCGGCAATCGCCGGCACGTTCTCGGTGATGATCAACTTCACCTGGTGGCCGACGGCGGGCGACGGATACCTGCTGCCGGTGCTGGCATCGGTGTTCGTCGGCGGCACTCCGACCTGGGGCGGCATCGGCACCGTCGTCGGCGGCGCGATCGGCGCGGTCACCGTCTCCTTCATCCAGACCGGCGTCGTCGCGGCGGGCCTGAGCGGCTTCTACGTCCAGTTCTTCAACGGCCTGATCATCATCCTGTCGCTGCTCGGCCATAAGTGGAACCAGGCGCGGTATCGCTAGTGGTATCGACCTAACATAAGAGTCCGGCTTGGGATTCCCTTTCTGGCGCATGCGCACAGGAATATCCTTCGTTGCGCGAATTATGCAGACACCTCATCAGGCCGTTCCCTATTAGGGCTTGACACTGGCGGCTTTCATGAGTCGCGCCGTAGCTTCACTCTCGCTTTCCACGAAACGCACAAACTCGGGCTGCGTCATGCTCATTGGCTCGCCTCCGTGTTTAGCGATCCACTCGCGCAGGTCCGGTCCAGTGAGCACGCGCCCGATGTCGTTCGAAAGCTTCTCAACCACGCCGGTCGGAGAGCCAGCCGGCGCCCACATTCCATACCAGATCGGGAAGTCGAAGCTGACGACGCTCGCCTCCGCGATTGTCGGTACCTCCGGGAGCAAGGTCGAGCGCCGAGCGGTACTCACGCCTAGCGCAACGAGTGTGCCGTCGTGAATGTGGGGCAGGGCAAGAGAGATTGGCACCAAATAGTAAGTGAAGCGCATCGCTATCGCGTTGGCGATCGTATCGGCGTTCGAATCATTCGGCGAGGGAGGCACATGCAGCGCCTTGATTCCCGCCGCTTGATTGAATTTCTCGACTCCAACATGTGTGCCGGTGCCTATACCGGTGGATCCAAATTTGAGCTCACCTGGCTTCGCCCTCGCCGCCGCAATGAGTCCGCCGACGGTGGTGACACCAGTCGCCTTGCCTGCCACGAGTACGTAGGCTTGCCTCGTGAGCGGAATGATCGGAATGAAATCCTTCAACGGGTCATACGGGAGGTCTTTCAAGAGCGCCGCACTGTATGCCTGAGCGTTGGTGTTTATCAGCAGCGTGTAGCCGTCGGCCGGTGACTTCGCGACCTGGGCAGGGCCCGCAGTGGCTCCCGCACCTGGGATGTTCTCCACTGTCACCGGTTGGCCCCACAGCTCAGAAAGCTTCGGGGCCAGGGCGCGGGCCAACAGATCAGGCCCGCCGCCCGCCCCGAACGGCTCAATGATGCGTACCGGCTTGGCCGGATAGTCTCGTGCGGACGCGGCCAGATTTGTTGCGCTTCTCATCGTGTCCTCATGTGCCTCGGCACAGCCAACGAGAAATAGCAAAGAGCAACGCAATTGATCGAAGCGTCAGTCCCATAAGATTTCTCCTTGTGTGACTCAAAAAGCTACCTACTGGTATCGGCCCAACATAGCCTAACATAAGAATCCGGCTTGGGATTCCCTTCGGCGAAAGCGAATGCGAGTCTGGCGCGTGCGCACAGGAATATCCTTCACCGTTTCGCCGACCGATCGCCAGCGACTGATGGCTGTCGTAAAAGACCGCAATGCGCCGCAAAAGCATGTTTGGCGCGCCGAAATCATCCTGTTGAGCGCCAACGGCGTCGGCACCGTCGAGACCATGCGGCAGACCGGCAAGTCCAAGACCTGCGTGTGGCGCTGGCAGGAACGCTTTGCCGAGGAAGGCCTCGAAGGGCTGTTGCGCGACAAGACGCGACCTTGCAAGCGATTGTACCCTATTTGTTCTGGGGGTGCCAGACAATTTTCCACATGCCTCACACCCCGGTGACAAACCCGTCCAGCACGCGTTTCTGGCCGGCCTTGTCGAAGTCGATGGTCAGCTTGTTGCCTTCGATGGCGGAAATGTTGCCGTTGCCGAATTTCTGGTGGAAGACGCGGTCGCCGACGCTGAAGGGGGACGGCGTGTCGGCGACGGATTTGGCGACCAGCTCGCCGTCGATTGTGCGCCCCTTGACCGAGGTGCGGCCGGCGCCGTAGCCGGAGTCGGTTTCGCCGTAGCCGATGCGCTCGACCTGGTGGCCGGAGCGCGTGCCCCAATTGCGGTCGGTCGCCTCGGTGCGGTTGGCTTGAGCACGCTGCCAGCCCGGCGTCGCATAGGTGCTGGAGAAAGCGCCGGATTTCTCGGCGCCGTTATTGCCGCCGATGTTGTCGAAGCGCGATGCTCCATAGGGGTTCTGCCTGCCTGCCCCTTGGCCGCCACGACCGGAGGCGAACGAGCCGCCACCATAGGCATTGCCGTAGCCGCCATAGGAGTTGCCGCTCTCGGAAACTTCGACATGGGCTTCCGGCAGTTCGTCGAGGAAGCGCGACGGGATGGTTGACTGCCAGAGGCCGTGGATGCGGCGGTTGGAGACGAACCAGATGTGCAGGTTCTTCTTGGCGCGGGTCAGGCCGACATAGGCGAGGCGGCGTTCCTCCTCCAGCCCGGAGCGGCCACCCTCGTCGAGGGAACGCTGGTGCGGAAAAAGACCTTCCTCCCAACCAGGGAGAAAAACGGTTTCGAATTCGAGGCCCTTGGCCGAATGCAGCGTCATGATGTTGACGGCGTCGAGCTCGGCGTTCTGCTCGGCGTCCATCACCAGCGCGACATGTTCGAGGAAGGAGCGCAGCGATTCATACTCCTCCATGGAGCGGATCAACTCCTTGAGGTTCTCGAGGCGGCCGGGCGCTTCAACCGAGCGGTCGTTCTTCCACATGTCGGTGTAGCCGCTCTCCTCCAGAATGGTCTCGGCGAGCTCGGTGTGCGGCGTGGTTTCCAGCGCCTTCTGCCAGCGCTCGAAATTGGCCGATACCTCGCGCAGTGCGGCGCGCGGCTTCGGCTTCAGCTCGTCGCTTTCGGCGAGTTTTGCCGCCGCCTCCAACATCGGGATGCGCAGCGCCCGTGCGGTGTCGTGGATCTGGCGGATGGTGGCCTCGCCAAGGCCGCGCTTCGGCACGTTGACGATGCGCTCGAAGGCGAGGTCGTCGGCGCCTTGTGCGACGACGCGGAAGAAGGCCAGCGCATCGCGGATTTCGAGGCGCTCGTAGAAGCGCGGGCCGCCGATGACGCGGTAGTTGAGGCCGAGCGTGACGAAGCGGTCCTCGAATTCGCGCATCTGGAAGGACGCGCGGACGAGGATCGCCATGTCGTTGAGATTGTGCTTCTGGCGCTGGTAGGCCTCGATGGTCTCGCCGACGGCGCGGGCCTCCTCTTCGGAATCCCAGGCGGCATGGACATGCACCTTCTCGTCGTCCTCGGCGATCTTTTCGGTGAACAGCGTCTTGCCGAAGCGGCCCTCATTGTGGGCGATGAGGTGGGAGGCGGTGCCGAGGATGTGCGCGGTCGAGCGATAGTTGCGCTCCAGCCGGATGATGGTGGCGCCGGGAAAATCCTTGTCGAAGCGCAGGATGTTGTCGACCTCGGCGCCGCGCCAGCCATAGATCGACTGGTCGTCGTCGCCGACGCAGCAGATATTTACGGTGGACAGGCGCGGGCTTTCCTCCCCCTTGAGGGGAGGGTGGCCGGGCGAAGCCCGGTCGGGTGGGGTCCGTGCGGCAGTGCTCGACCTACCGGCGGCAGTGCTCGACGCTCTAGCGGTGCCTTCTGCGGCAACCCCCTCCGCCCGCTTCGCGGGCACCTCCCCCTCAAGGGGGGAGGATTGCGGCCGCTGCGCCAGCAGCCGCAGCCACATGTACTGGGCGGTGTTGGTGTCCTGATACTCGTCAACGAGGATGTAGCGAAAGCGCTTGTGGTATTCCTTCAGCACGTCCGGATTGGCGCGGAAGATGCGGATCGGATGGCACAGGAGATCGCCGAAGTCGCAAGCGTTCAGCGTTTTCAGCCGCTCCTGATAGGCCTTGTAGAGCTCGCGGCCCTTGCCGTTGGCGAAGGCACGGGCATCGCCCTCGGGGATGTCGGCGGGGCCAAGGCCCTTGTTCTTCCAGCCGTCGATCATCTGGGCGAACTGCTTGGCCGGCCAGCGCTTGTCGTCCAGCACTTCGGCCTGGATAAGCTGCTTGATCAGGCGCACCACGTCGTCGGTGTCGAGAATGGTGAAGTCGGATTTGAGCCCGGCCAGCTCGGCATGTCGGCGCAGCAGCTTCACTCCAATCGAGTGGAAGGTGCCGAGCCACGGCATGCCCTGGACATTGCCTTCGCCGATCAACAGGCCGATGCGCTGCTTCATCTCGCGCGCCGCCTTGTTGGTGAAGGTGACGGCGAGGATCTGCGAGGGGAAAGCCTTGCCGGTGGCAAGGATGTGGGCGATGCGGGTGGTCAGGACGCGCGTTTTGCCAGTGCCGGCGCCGGCCAGCACCAGCACCGGGCCTTCGGTGGTTTCCACCGCCAGCCGCTGCTCGGGGTTGAGGCCGTTGAGATAATCGGGCGCGTTGTTCTGGTTGCTGCGGGCAGCCATGGCGCGCGCGGCAATGCCCGACGGGGCCACGGGCCGCGCGTTCGGTTCGTCAAAAAAGGGCATGTCTTCCGAAAAGCCGGACATCTCCCCCGAATGTAGTGATTCGGCAGCGAAAGGCCAGAAGTGTCTCCGTTTTGTTCTCTGTCCAGTCGGTAGACTCACAATCTGAATGGGTCTGCTAACCAAAACGCCGGGCTTGCGATGGGCCGGCACCGTAAAACGCCGAGCTTGCTTGACAGGGGAAGCGGGCCGGAGAAAGTTGCGTGGGGGCAGGAACGCAATGCGGGGTTGCCCATGGACGCGTCGCGGAGCGCACCAGTCGAAGGAGCACCGTCTTGGCTGTGGTCATCACCTCCCTGATCCTTTTCCTCATCGGCCTGGCGATTGGCGGCGGCGGCATCTGGCTCGTGACGCTGGGCGGCAGCTGGTACTACGTCATCGTCGGTCTAGCTTTCCTTGTCGCGGCCTGGCTGCTCTACAGGCGCAGATCCACGGCGCTGTGGCTCTACGCGGCGATCGTGCTCGGCACGCTCGCCTGGGCGGTCTGGGAGACCGGCTTCGACTGGTGGGAGCTCGGCCCGCGCGGCGGCATCATCGTGCTTGTCGCGCTATGGCTGTTGACGCCATGGGCGCGGCGCGGGCTTACCGGTCCCGACGGACGCGCGCCGCTGATCCTCGCCGTGCTGGCCTCGCTTGCGGTCGCCGGCTATTCGATGACGACCGATCCAAAGGATATTGCGGGTGAACTCAACACCGACAAGGTGACGCCGACGGCCGATCTCGGCGGCAACGTGCCGGCTGGCGAATGGCACTATTACGGTCGCACGCAATATGGCCAGCGCTATTCGCCGCTCGACCAGATCACCGCCGAAAACGTTGCCAATCTGCAGCCGGCCTGGACCTATCGCACCGGCGACGTGAAAGGGCCCGACGACATCGGCGAGACGACCTATCAGGTGACGCCGCTAAAAATCGGCGACACGCTCTACATCTGCACGCCGCATAATTTCGCCATCGCCATCGATGCCGCGAGCGGTAAGGAGAAATGGCGCTTCGATCCGCAGGTCAAGCTCAACAAGGACCGCCAGCACCAGACCTGCCGCGGCGTGTCCTATTATGCCGATGCCAAGGTCGCCGCCGGCCAGCCCTGCGCCACACGCATCTACCTGCCGACATCCGACGCCCGGCTGATCGCGCTCGATGCGGCGAATGGCCAGGTCTGCCCGACTTTCGCCGAAGGCGGCACGCTGAACCTGCTCGCCAACATGCCATATCCGAAGCCGGGCTATTATTATTCGACCTCGGCGCCGCTGATCGTCGCCAACAAGATCATCGTCGGCGGCGCGGTCAACGACAATTATTCGACGCAGGAGCCGTCCGGGGTCATCCGTGCCTACGATGCCGACACCGGCGCGCTGTTGTGGAATTGGGATTCCGGCAATCCGGATCAGACGACGCCGCTGCCGCCGGACCAGACCTACACCAACAACTCACCCAACATGTGGTCGACGGCGAGCGTCGACGAGAAGCTCGGGCTGCTTTATGTGCCGCTCGGCAACAAGACGCCGGACCAACTCGGTGCCGGACGCAGTGCCAATGACGAGAAATTCTCCTCTTCGATCACCGCGCTCGATCTCAACAGCGGACAATTGCGCTGGGTGCGGCAGACCGTGCACCACGATCTCTGGGACATGGACGTGCCGGCGCAGCCGACGCTGGTCGACATCACCACGGAAAGTGGCGTGGTGCCGGCGCTGGTCGGGCCGACCAAGCAGGGCGACCTCTATGTGCTCGACCGGCGCAGCGGCGAGCCGATCGTTCCGGTCAAGGAAGTGCCGGCGCCGGGCGGCGCGATCGAAGGCGACCATACCTCGCCGACGCAGCCGGTCTCGGACCTGAGCTTCAGTCCGAAACCGCTGACCGGCGCGGACATGTGGGGCATTACCATGTTCGACCAGTTGGCCTGCCGGATCGAGCTTCGGAAGTTGCGCTATGAGGGCCGCTATACGCCGCCGTCGCTGCAGGGCTCGCTGATCTACCCCGGCAATTTCGGCACCTTCAACTGGGGCGGCGTGGCAGTCGATCCGGTCCGGCAGGTGATGTTCGGCATGCCGACATACCTGGCGTTCATCTCCAAGCTGGTGCCGCGCGCCGACGTGCCGCCGCCCGGCGACACCAAGGGCAGCGAACAGGGCCTGAACCGCAATGACGGTGCGCCTTACGCAGTCATATTGAAGCCGTTCCTGTCGCCGCTCGGCATTCCCTGCCAGGCGCCGCCCTGGGGCTATGTGGCGGGTGCCGACCTTCGGACCGGAAAGATCGTCTACAAGCATCGCAACGGCACCGTCTACGACATGACGCCATTGCCGCTGCCATTCAAGGTCGGCGTGCCCGGCATTGGCGGGCCGATGATCACTGCCGGCGGCGTCGCCTTCCTCGGTGCGGCGGTCGATGACTATGTGCGCGCTTATGACCTGACAACCGGCAAACAGCTCTGGCAGGCGCGGCTGCCGGCGGGCGGGCAGTCGACACCGATGACCTACACGGTAGCCGACGGGCGCCAGTTGGTCGTCATCGTTGCCGGCGGCCACGGCTCGGTCGGTACCAAGCCGGGCGACTATGTGATGGCCTATACGCTGCCGAAATAGAGAAGTTCCTTCAGAGCCCGAGATGCCCTTTCAGGTCGGGTACCGATGCAAGTACCTCACTGGTCAGCTGCGGGCCGGCGGCTGTCTCGGCCTGCTGGACCAGCATCGTGCCGGCCTGGCTGATCTGTGCGAGCGTGAGGCCTGATGCCTTGAGTATGGCGACGCCGTTGATCAGCGCGCCGGTCTTTTCGCCGAGAGCGCCACCGAGCGCGCCCTCCAGCGAGGACAGCAGGCCACCACCGGAAGCTGCGCCGGGAGCCATGACATCATATTGCTTGGCCAAGGCGTCGGCTCCCGGGATCTTGCCGAAGAAGCTGGACAGAGTCGTGCCTTCCGCTTCGTGTTCGAGCACCGAGAAAATCGTGCCGGCGATCTTTTCCGTCAAAGCCTGGTTGAGACCGGATTTCTGGGAGACGGTGTTGATGATGTCCTGAACGTCCATGACCTTTCCTCAGGCTTTGGTGTTTGCGGCCGGGTGCCGGTTGGCGCGGATCTTGATCAACGATCGTTTGAATGCGGTGAAGGCAGTGAACCACAGCGCCAGCAAAGCCATAGCGGCGAGGGCGAACCCACTTGCCAGAAGCGGGGAGGGAAAGGTCATGGGCGTAATTCCTTCGTCGTCAATCAGGCATTCTTTCCTCGCCAAATGGCGCGAGCGAGGCCTAGCCTGGTAAGTTTGTTTTATATGGTGGTGCGTGCATTTAGCATTGCCACAAAGGACCAAAATTTAACGACAGTGGGGCGCGCGGCATCACGGCCCTCGTGCAGGGACTTATGGCAGCCTCACTCAGCCGTGACTGGACCAGACAAGCTTCGGCTCTATGTTGCCGCGGGGGGCCGACGAGGAGCGCGCCATGACAACACCTGCCGGACCCACTGCCGCCGAGCCTGTCATTACCCAGGCGATGATCGATGCCTATGACGAATACACGCATCTGACGCTCGACCGGCGGCGCTTCATGGAGCAATTGACCAGGCTTGCCGGATCGGGTGCGGCAGCTGCCGCGATCGCGCCGCTGCTGGCGGCGAACTCGGCCCAGGCGGCAATCGTCGCGGAAGACGATCCGCGTGTGAAAGGCGAGGACATCAGCTATCCCGGCAGCGGCGGCGAGATGAAGGGCTATCTGGTCAGGCCGGCGGACCAGACCGGCAAGCTTGGCACCGTCATCGTGGTGCACGAGAACAGGGGTCTCAACCCGCATATTCGTGATGTGGCGCGGCGCGCGGCGCTGGAAGGGTTCGTGACGCTTGCGCCGGACTTCATGACACCGCTCGGCGGCACGCCGGACGATGAAAACAGGGCACGTGACCTGTTTTCCCAGCTCGATCCAGCACAGGTCGCCGCCAATGCCGTGGCAACCGTCGCCTATCTCAAAGGCTACAAGGACGGCAACGGCAAGGTCGGCGCCGTCGGCTTCTGCTGGGGCGGCGGCACGGTGAACATGCTGGCCGTCAACGCGCCGGACCTCGCCGCCGCCGTCGCCTATTACGGCATGCAGCCAAAGGCCGAGGACGTGCCGAAGATCAAGGCCGCGCTCATGCTGCATTATGCCGGGCTCGACACCCGCACCAATGCCGGCATCGATGCCTTCAAGAAGGCACTCGACGCGGCTCATGTCGAATACTCGGTCTATGTCTATGAAGGCGCCAACCATGCCTTCAACAACGACACGTCGGCGGCCCGCTACGACAAGAAGGCGGCTGACCTCGCCTGGGGCCGGACGATCGCTTTCCTCAAGGAGAAGCTGGCCTGATCAGGTGGGCGCCGGCGCCGGTTTGTGAAGGGCGACGCCGGCCACCACCAGCGCGATGCCGATGCAGTCGGTGAGGCTCGGCACCTGCCGCAGCACAATGACGCCGATCAACGTCGCGGTGACCGGCAGCAAAGACAGCATCAGCGCGAAGCTGGAGCGCGGCAGCCGCGACATGGCAAGCTGGTCGCAAATATAGGGAATGACCGACGAGCAGATGCCGACGCCGACCGCCGCAAGCAGCAGCGGCGGCGCCGAGAAAGCCGGCAGAGCATCGGCGAAACCGATCGGCAGAACGACGAGAAGGGCGACCGCCATGGCGGCACCCAGCCCGGCGATGCCATCGCCGGCGCCGCCGCGCGCAACGCGGTGGCCGAGCACGATGTAGCCAACGAACAGCGTGCCGTTGAGGAAGGCCCAGAACAGGCCGACGGGATCGCTCGACCATTTGACGTCGATCAGCAACAGGGTGCCGGCGACAGCGATTGCGAGGGCGGCGAGATTGCGCGGGCTTCTGAGGCCAACAAGCGCAACGCCGATGGTGCCGACGAATTCGATCGCCGCCACCAGCGAGATCGGCAGCCGGTCGAGCGCCAGGTAAAACGAGCAATTCATCACCCCAAGGCAGGCGCCGAAAGCCACAAGCAACAACCGCGTCGAGCGATCGGCGCGGGCGAAGACCGCCCATGGCCGGGTCAATGGGGCAAAGACGAGTGCCGCGGTGGCGATGCGCAGCCAAGCCATGCCCAGCACGCCGACATGCGGGAACAGCAGCACCGCCAAGGCCGGTCCGAGATAGTGGAACACGGCGCTGACGCCGAACCAGAGATGCGGCGGGACCGCGTTTGCCAAGGTAAAGGCGGGGCCGGCGAGTGCCGGACTTGCTGCGGGGGCTTGCGTCCGATCTTGCATGGGATCAGTATCGCAGGCGATTTTTGCCATTGATATGGATGATGGCCGGGCATTGCGGCCATTTCCTTTCCGAAAGCAAGAAGTATTCCGCTGAAACGCCTTCGAAATGAAAATAGCGATCTGGATCCGGCGGACCTGAAAATCCTGCGCCTGCTGGAAAAGGACGCGCGCACCAGCACCGCCGAACTGGCGCGGTCGGTCGGCCTGTCGGCGCCGAGCGTTGCCGAGCGCATCAAGCGGCTGCAGGAAAGCGGTGTGATCGAGGCCTATACGGTGCGTATCAATCCGGCCGCGCTCGGCATGAAGCTGTCGGCATGGCTGCGCATCAGGCCGGTGCCGGGGCAGCTCGCCGTCGTGGCCGAAATCATCCGCGACCTGCCGGAAATCGCCCAATGCGACCGGGTCACCGGTGAAGACTGTTTCATCGCGCTGGCGCATGTCGCCTCGGTGGCCGAGCTCGAGCGGGTGATCGACCGGATCATTCCGTTCGCGATGACCAATACGGCGATCATCCAGTCGTCGCCGGTGACAGCGCGCTCGCCGCTGGGGGCGGTGAAGCGCCAGCCTTGACGCTTGGGATCGTTCGTCAGCACATCATCAGAAATGCAAACCGGACGGCCGGTCTGTTTCTTCCCCCACCGTTCAGGCGTGGCCGCGTTTCATCCGCGCCTGCTTCAGGATGGCGCGCCAGCGGATCATGGCGAAGGGGATCGGCTCGTTGTTGTTGGCGATGTGGAAGATCTCGTTATTGAGGTTCTTCAGCGAGCGCCAGAAATCATAGTCGGTGATGCGTGGATCAGCCGCCAGCCTGTCCGCCTCGACCTTGATATCGGTTTTCATGCACGTTCCCCGAACCGCTGCTGCTCCGCCGCCCGTATCGCAATTCGATGCGGACGGTTTTCCAACGCCGCGCTGAGTCGTTCAACGTCTCAATTCGGCTTGTTCACGTTAAAACCTCGGTAAGGTTAACGGCGGTTTGACCGTGGTTCAAGCCGGCTTACGACGAATACCGATCGAGCGGCCGGCGCGCTCCGGCATCGGCAGGGCGGCATGGGCGGCGCGCATCGCTTCCACCCTGGCCAGGACGTCGGCGGGGAAGGGCGCTACCTTCGGGCCAGCCATGTCGACGTGCAGCGACAGCGTTTCGGACGTGGCGGCAAGCCAGCCGTCGAGATGCCGGATTTCCTGATAGGCCCTCAGCCGCTTCTCGTCATGGTCGAGGAGTTGGAACGAGACCGTGACCTTGTGGTCGAGATGCAACTCCTGGACGTAGCAGACATGGACTTCCGCCGTGTAGATGGTCAGCCGCCGTTCCCTTACATAGTCCGGCCCCATCCCCATCATCTCGAAGGCTTCGTCGGAGCACCGGTCGAACAGCACGTTGTAATAGGCCATGTTGAGATGGCCATTGTAGTCGATCCAGGCCTCCTCGATGTCCATGGCGCGAGAGACGAAAGGGGCGGGGATGGGCATCGGAAACTTCCTTCTCGTCATGCCGGGATGAGCATGGACTGGACAGAGCGTGGTTGGTGAGACTACGCATCCGTAGATGCAGAACAAGGGTGGACGCTGGTCCATCCGCGGAGGAATCGATGGCTCTAAGCGACCTCAATCCGGTCGAGCGCAACGAAGAAGGGATCGCCGCCGTACTCGGCATCCTCAAGCAGCGGCTCGGCGAGCGATTCCAGACCGGCCAGGCGATCCGCGCCCAGCACGCGCACACTACGACCTATATCCCGACGCAGGCGCCGGACGGCGTCGCCTTTGCCGAGACGACGGAGGAGGTGCAGGAGATCGTGCGCGCATGCGCGGCGCATCGCGTGCCGGTGATCGCCTTCGGCGTCGGCTCTTCGCTGGAAGGCCACACCAATGCGCCGGGCGGCGGCATCTCACTCGATACGTCACGCATGAACCGCATCATTGCGGTCAATCCGCAGGACCTCGACTGCACCGTCGAGCCCGGCGTGACGCGCGAGGATCTCAACCGGCACCTGCGCGACACCGGCCTGTTCTTTCCGATCGACCCGGGCGCCAATGCCTCGCTCGGCGGCATGGCGGCGACACGAGCGTCGGGCACCAACGCGGTGCGCTACGGCACGATGCGCGAAAACGTCCTGTCATTGATGGCGGTGATGGCCGACGGCGAGGCAGTGACGACCGGCAAGCGCGCCAAGAAAAGCTCGGCCGGCTATGATCTGACGCGGCTGCTGATCGGTTCGGAGGGCACGCTTGGCATCATCACCCAGCTGACTTTGAAGCTGCAGGGCATTCCGCAGGCGATTTCAGGCGGCGTTTGTCCGTTCCCCAGCCTCGAGGCGGCGTGCAACGCGGTGATCGCGACCATCCAGATGGGCATTCCGGTGGCGCGCATAGAATTGGTCAACGCGCTGCAGATGCGGGCGATGAAGACCTATTCGAAGCTCGACTATCCGGAGAGCCCCTGCCTGTTCGTCGAGTTCCACGGCAGCGATGCCAGCGTCGCCGAACAGGCCGAGACCTTCGGCATGATCGCCGAGGAAAATGGCGGCGGTCCGTTCCTGTGGACCAGCGTCGCCGAAGAGCGGACGAAATTGTGGAAGGCCCGGCACGATGCCTACTGGTCGTCGCTGACGCTGCGGCCGGGCGCCAAGGGCCTCTCGACCGATGTCTGCGTGCCGATCTCGCGCTTTGCCGAATGCGTCACCGAGACCGAAGCGGATATCGCCGAGATGGGCCTGATCGCGCCGATCGTCGGCCATGCCGGCGACGGCAATTTCCATGTGCTGGTGCTGATGGACGTGGACGACCCGAAGGAGATCGCATTGGCGGAAAAATTCGTGGCGCGGCTCAATATGCGCGCCATCGCCATGGACGGCACCTGCACTGGCGAGCACGGCATAGGGCAAGGCAAGATCGGCTTCCTGCGGCATGAGCTCGGCCATGGCGTCGACATCATGCGCACGATCAAGCAGGCGCTCGATCCGCTGAACATCATGAACCCGGGCAAGATATTGCCGGGAAAGGACTGACATCAGGCCGCTGCCGCGCCCCGATTTGCCTCTTTATCGACACGCTGATGCGGGTAGAGTGCCACTGACTTTACTATCAACTGTCTAGGAGTTCATGCTCGCACGCCTGTTCGTGATCTTCGGTGGGCTTCTTGTGCTGGTGCTGTGTGCGGCGCTGGTGGTGCCGTACTTTGTCGACTGGACAGGTTACCGTGCCGATTTCGAGCGCGAGGCGAGTGCCGTCCTGGGTCGCAAGGTGACCGTGCGAGGCGATGCAACGGCAAGGCTGTTGCCGTTCCCCTCGGTGACCTTTTCCAACGTCGCCGTTGCCGGTGGCCCCAACGGCCAGCCGGCGATGACCGTCGAAACCTTTTCGATGGATGCAGAACTCGCGCCATTCCTGCGCGGCGAGGTGCTGATCTTCGACATGCGGCTGGTGCGGCCGAAGGCGAGCATCGACATCGCCGCCGACGGCACGGTCGACTGGACGATACGGCCGTCTTCGCCCTTCGATCCCGGCCAGATCTCCATCGAGAAGCTGACGGTGACGGAAGGACAGATCGCGCTCAGCCACGCCGCCGGCGGGCGCAGCCATCTTATTTCCGAGATCAACTCGACGATCTCGGCCAAGTCGCTGGCCGGCCCCTGGCGGCTGGACGGCTCGCTGTTGCTGGACGGGTTGCGGACCACGATCGCCGCTTCCACCGGCAAGACCGAACCGGACGGGCAAATGCGGCTCAGGCTCAAGGCCGATCCGGATGACTATCCGCTGGTCATCGAGACCGACGGCAATGTGGGCCTCGTCGAGGGCGCCGCGGTCTATTCGGGCCAGTTCAAGATATCGGGCGCAGACCGAACTGCGGCGCAGCTGCGCGGCACCGGCGGCGAGGCACTGAAAGTCAGCGCCGGCAAACCGGACCCGGGCTTCAGGCTGAACGGCAAGTTTTCGCTCGACCATCAGAAGCTCGGCGTCGACGAATTTCGCTTCGAGACCGGACCGCTCGACAATCCCTACACCGCCGACGGCAAGGCTGCGGTCGACCTTGGGCTGAAGCCGCATTTCTCGATCGAGGCCAATGGCGCGCAGGTGCAGTTCGACGAGGCCGTGGGGGCGGCGGCCGGTGCCGGATTGACGCTGTCCGAGCGGGTGGCGGCGCTGGAGCAGGCGCTGCTCGATCTGCCGAAGCCGACCATACCGGGCACGGTCGAGGTGAAACTGCCGGCCGTGGTGGCAGGCGATACCACCGTTCGCGACGTGCACCTGTCCGCCGAACCGGCCGAGGGCGGCTGGGCGGTAAAATCGCTGGCCGCCACGCTGCCCGGCCGCGCTAAGCTGGAAGCCAATGGCTTGGTCAGCGTCGAGGACCATTTCGGTTTCACCGGATCGCTGCTTCTGGCGGTGGCGCAGCCCTCCGGCTTTGCCGCATGGCTGTCTAAGGACGTCGACGAGGCGATCCGCCGTTTGCCGGCTGCCGGCTTCAAGGCCAAGGTCGACTTGAGCGAAAAACACCAGGCCTTCAGCGATCTCGAACTCATCCTCGGCAAGGCGAAGTTCTCCGGCCGCATCGATTCCAGCCAGCCCGACGACACAAGGCCATCGGTGCTGATGCAACTGGAAGGTGGCGAACTCGACGTCGATGGGCTCGCCGCCTTCGCCTCGATCTTCGTCAGCGACAAGGGTGCCAACCGCTTTTCCGACCGCGACCTCGATTTCCAGATCAAGGCCGGGCCGGTCAGCGCCGGTGGGTTGACCGCCGATAGCGTCGACACCGCGCTGAGATTGCGCGACGGGTTGCTTGAGATCGACCGGCTGTCGGTTGGCGGGCTTGCCGGCGCCTCGATCAGCGCTACCGGCCGGATCAAGGATTTCCCGGCGAGCCCGACCGGTAAGCTCGACGCCTCGTTGGTCGCCGTCGACCTCAAGCCGCTGATCGACGTCGCCGTCCGGCATTATCCGGATAATGCGGTGCTGAAGGGGCTGGCGGAGCGTGCTGGTGCCTATCCCGAGCTGTTCCAGGATGCGCGTATCGACGCGGTCACGAGTGCCGCAGACAATGGCGACGGTACGACCGGACTGGCAATGAGCGCACAGGGCAAGGCCGGTGGCTCGGCCTTTTCGGCGTCGTTGTCCGGCAAAGGGGCGCTCGACCGGCCTCTCGAAGCGCCGGTGACGCTGACCTTCAACGCAAGGAACGCCGACGCCACCGCGCTGCTGGCGCTTTACGGTCTGCCGGCGCTGCCACTCGGCATGCTCGGCGAGGCGACCACCGACGTCTCGGCCAAAGGCACGCTTGGCGGCGGCCTGGCGACACGCTTCAGCCTGGCCGGCAACGACTTCAAAGCTGGTTTCGACGGGACAATTGCCGACACGCCTCAAGGCGCGGCCGCCAAGGGCAAGGTCAGCCTTGAAACGGCCGACATCGAGCCATGGCTGATGACGACCGGCGTCGGCCTGCCCGGCATGGGCACCGGCATGTCGACGTCGCTTGCGGCCGATGCCGATTACGGCAATGGTCTCCTGGTGCTGAGCGGCCTCAGCGGCGCCGTCAACGAAGCGGCGGTTTCCGGTGACGTAAATATCGACATCAAAGAGGGGCTGCCGCATCTTGCCGGCGCGCTGTCGCTGGACGAGCTGGACCTCGATCCGATGGCGGTGATGCTGTTCGGTGACCAGGCCTTCCTTGTCAATGACAGGACCTGGCCGACGGCACCGTTCAGCCAGAAATCCAGTCTGCCATTTACCGCCGATCTCGATCTGACGGCGGCGTCGCTTGCCGCCGGCCCGCTTGCCACCGCCTATGACACTGCGCTGTCGCTGCAGCTCGACCAGGAGGGCATCCGCGTTTCCGACCTCAAGGCAAAGTTCCTCGGCGGCGCGTTGAGTGGCCTGTTCGAGCTCAAGAACAATGACGGCACCGGGCTTTTCTCCGGTCAGATGAAACTCGCCGGCGCCGATCTGGCAGCCGTGCTGCCGGAGGCCGGCATCAGCGGAAGCGGCGAGTTCTCGACGGCGCTTTCGACCAGCGGCAAATCGGTCGACGCGATGGTTGCGGCGCTGTCCGGTTCCGGCACGGCAACGCTCAAGGGCATGACTATTGCCGGCTTCAATCCCGATGCCTTTGGCGCATTCATCGCCAAGGCCGACGCGATAGGGCGCGATATCGACGCGTCGAAGACCGCCGGCTTTGTGCCGCAGATCGCCGCGTCGGGCAGTTTTCCGGCGCAGGACACCGATATTGCCTTCACCATCGCGGGCGGCACGCTGAGGACGCCACCGGTCAAATTCGAAAGCCCGGGCGCGACGCTGTCCGCCGACATCACCGCCGATCTGAATACCAGCACCGTCGATGCCAAGGGCGAGATCGCTTACCGGCCCGGCGACGAGGCGCTGGTCGGCTCCGAACCGATTTTGAATTTCAGCGTCGACGGGCCGTTTGGCGCCACCAAACGGCAGTTCGACAGCGAGCCGCTGGCACAGTTCCTGACCCAGCGTGCGCTGGAAAAGGAGCAGCAGCGGGTCGAAGCCATGCAAGCCGCACTGCTCGAGAAACAAAGGCTGCGGCGTGAGGTGCGCTACTACGCTGCGCTGCAAACCGAGCGTGAAAGAGCGGCGGAGGAACTGCGCAGACAACAGGAAGCAGCGCGGCTGAAGGCCGAGGCCGACGCCAAGGCAAAGGCCGAAGCCGAGGCTCAGGCCCAAGCCGAAGCCGAGGCGAGGGCGCAGGCTGAAGCCAAGGCGAAGGCTGAAGCGGACGCCAAGGCACAGGCGGATGCGGAGGCGAGGGCGCAGGCTGAGGCCAAAGCGAAGGCTGAAGCGGACGCCAAGGCAAAGGCCGAAGCTGAGGCGCAGGCCCAAGCCGAAGCGGAGGCCAGGGCGCAGGCTGAAGCCAAGGCGAAGGCGGATGCAGCGGCGAAGGCCGAAGCCGAGGCCAGGGCGAAAGCCGAGGCGGCTGCAAAGGCCGAAGCCAAAGCCAAGGCGGCGCAACAGGCTGCCGAGGAAGCAGCGCAGGCCGAAGAACAGCAACGCCAGAGGGCGGAAGAGGCGTTGCGGATCGCCTCGGAAGAGAAGGCAAGGCTCGACGCCGAACGCAAGGCCGCGGCGGAGCGAGCGGAACGGGCGCCACCGGCCGCAAATAACGTGCCACCGCCAGTGCAGCCCCCGCCAAAGCTCAAGTTCGATCCCTCGTCGATCGACGATCTGCTAAAATCGCTGAATGGCGGGTGACGGCGCATCCCTTATGTGTCGCGTCCAGCAAGCAAGCGCTTCAGCATCGGCTCGATCCGCCCGAGTTCGTCGAGATGAGCGGCTGACAGGTTGGCGAGACTGTCGTCGGCGCGCTCGGTCAGCCGCAGCAGCACGCGGCGGTGGTCCTCCTCGTCGTGGTCCCTCGCGACGAGCCCGGCTTCGCAAAGACGGTTGACCAATTCCACTGCGCTGTGATGGCGGATGCGCAGGCGCTCCGCGAGGTCGCCAATGGTCACCGGCCCTCCGCCGGGGAACCCTTTGATTGCAAGCAGGGCCTGATGCTGGCGTGGTGTCAGGCCGGCTTCCTGCGCCTGGATCTGGCTGAATTCGAGAAAGCAGCGGATCAGGTAACGAAATTCGGACAGCCTCTGGTAGTCGGCCGGCCCGATCATTGCGCCGCGCTTTTGTGGCTTCGAAGTGTCTGCCATCGATTCCTTTCCGACAAAGCCGCAAACGGGCCTTGAACATTTATATCGCGTTACGATACAGAGCGCACCAACATGGCTCGTGCCCGCCATCTTCGGTGGCACGGCCGGCGACCCATGCGCAAGTCGGCACGCCGCCAGAAAGCAAGGTTTGCAAATGAAGTCCGATCACGCCAACCCCGGCCATCTGCGCGATTTTACCACCGATGCCCGGGTGCTGCTCATTGCCGGCATAGCAGTGGTGGTTGCGACGGCGGGGTTGTTTGCCGGCATTGCCCTTTTGAAGCTGATCCGGCTTGCCACGAACATCGCCTATTTTGGCCAGTTCACGCTCGCCGACCTGAAACTGCAGGATACGCCGCTTGGCAGGCCGAAGAACGCGACCGCTCGGCTTTGCTGGGCTTCCGTATCCGGCGCAGGAAACAGGATAGCGTTGCCTGAAGGCTACAACTTGCCGCGCTTGGCCCAATCCAGCACATAGAGCCGGAGCGCCGAGGAGAGATTGGCATCCCGCGGGCGGCTCTCGTCGATTTCGGCGACAAGCGCGGCGAGCGTCAGTTTTCGCACGGCCGCGATGGCGCCCAGTTCGTCGTAAAAAGGCTTTTCGAGCGAATAGCTGGTGCGGTGGCCGCGAATGGTGACCGAGCGCTTTTCCACCGGGCTCACGAGACGATCCTACTCACACTTCAAGCATCGGATTTGTCCGAATCGCCCGAATTTTCGCGGCGATGGCCGGCGACGAATTTATCGGCCTTGTCGGCGATCAGGCGGTCGCGATCCCGGCTGGGTTTGGAACGGCCATGCAGCGCCCGGTTCTGTTCGCCCAGGCGCTCCTTCTCGGCTCGCGCCTTCTGCTTGCGTGCCTGACGGAGATTGACGATCTCGGCCATGTCACGCCGCCCGTCGGGTCACTTCTTGCGGAAGGCGTCAAGCGACACCACGTCGGCGCCCTTGGCGCCGGCGTCGGCCGCGGCAGGCTTCTTTTCCGCCTCGGCGGTTTTCTTCTTCGTCTCGGGCTTTTTCTCGGCGACGATGGCCAGCGGTTCGGGAGCAGGCTTGGCCTTTGTCTCCTGTTCCGCCGGGGTATCGGTCTTGACGTCGAATTCGAGCTCGAAGTTGACGGACGGGTCGTAAAAGCCACGTACGGCCGAGAACGGGATTTCCAGTTTCTCCGGCACGTCGGAAAACGACAGCCCAACCTCAAAGCCGGTGTCGCTCACCTTCAGGTCCCAATACTGGAACTGGATGACGATGGTCATCTGTTCGGGATAGCGCTCGCGCAGCCGCGACGACACGCGCACGCCCGGCGCGCCGGTGAGAAAGGTGATGAAGAAATGATGGTTGCCCGGGAGACCGGTGCGCGCGACCTCGGCCAGGACCTTGCGCATGACGCCGCGCAACGCCTCCTGGGCCAGAATGTCGTAGCGGATGTGGTCGTCGGCCATGTGGCTGTCGGGTTCCGTTGAATCGTCCTGATAGCTGTAATCAAGCTTGAGCGCGGCGTAAACCGGATATAGATCGCCGGCGTGCGGAAGCGAAGCCCATTGGCGACGATTTGATCGTCAAACGGCTTTGATCGTCAAGCGCTGGCGAGCGCGCCCTGTTTGCTTGCCCGGGCCATAGGCTGCCGCTTGCCGAAGGCGCGCAGGAAGGTGCGCACGCCATTTGTCGCCGACTGCACCACCTCGTCCTCGGTCGGTGTGCCGCCGAGCATGAACGTCGTCTGCAACTCGGCATTGGCAAGCGCCATGAACTGGCGCGCTGCGACATCGGGATCGTCGATATCAAGGAAGCCGGCATGAGCGAGGCGGGCGAAGCGGGCGGCGATCGCCGGCCATGTCCTGCCCGGTCCCTCTTCGCGCCATTCGGCGAACAACTCGGGATAGCGCCCGCCCTCGGTCTGGATCAGCTTGCGCAGGAATTTGCCGTCGCGGTTGCAGATGCAGTTGTGGTTCATCCGCACAGCAAAGGCGATGAGGTCGGCCTCGAGATCCTTCGGCTGATCGGGAAAAGTGGAAATCGTGGCAAAGATGCCGGCATTGCAACGTTCGGTGAGGTCGCGGACGATGGCAACGAAGAGTTTTTCCTTGTCGCCGTGATGATTGTAGATGGTCTGGCGGGAGACGCCGGCCTCGGCGGCAATCATGTCGATATTGGCACCGGCAAAGCTTTCGCGGCAGAAGACCGAGGCGGCGGTATCGACAATCGACATGCGCTTGGCCTCGTGGCCTCGCGGCGGGAAAATGTCAGGAGAGACGTTGGCCTTCATGCAAAACTATATAGAGGTGGTTGACGAATTAGACAAGCCTGTCTAAATTTGTGGACTTGCACGAAGGGGGTTTCGTTCCGCAGAAGAGTCGGAACTCCACGGGATGGAACGTCCTAGGGTTACACGCCGGTCCTCGGCGGCAACCAGAATTCGAAAGAGCCTGCTATCATGAACGCCAAATTCCTCCGCATTGCGGTCGTGCTCGGCCTATTGTCCGCGATCGGCCCGTTTGCCATCGACATGTATCTTCCGGCCCTGCCTTCAATCGGTGAGGATCTGCATGCCGGCACTGCCGCGGTGCAGATGAGCCTGCTGATCTTCTTTCTTTCCATGGGCTTCGGCCAGATCGTCGTCGGACCGATCTCCGACATGGTCGGCCGCAAGCTGCCACTCTACGGCGGCCTGGCGCTGTTCATGGTCGGCGGCGTAGGCTCGGCGCTGGCTCCCTCGATCGAATGGCTGATCGCCTTCCGCTTCCTGCAAGGGCTCGGCGCCAGCGCCGGCATGGCCGTGCCGCGCGCGATCGTGCGCGATCTGCATACCGGCACCGAGGCCGCCAAGCTGATGTCGCTGCTGATGCTTGTGTTTTCGGTGTCGCCGATCCTGGCACCGCTGACCGGTAGCCAGATCATCGAGAATTTCGGCTGGCGCGCCGTGTTCTGGACGGTGACGGGCGCGGCCGTGCTCGCCACCATCCTGCTGTCGACCTCGCTCAAGGAGACACGGCCGGTCGAAGAGCGCGCCGGGTCGTCCTTCGGGACGGCACTTTCCGGCTACCGCTTCCTGATGGGCGACCGCAACTTCCTTGGCCTGACGGCCATCGCCGGCTTCGGCATTGCGAGCTTCTTCGTCTATCTGTCGAGCTCGTCCTTCATCCTGATCGACCATTACGGGCTGTCGCCTTCAGTCTACAGCGTGTTCTTCTCGATCAATGCGGTTGCCTTCATCGGCATGTCGCAGCTGACCGGGTTGCTGTCGGAGCGGTTCGGGCTGCAGCGCGTGGTGCGCGTCGCGGTGACCGGCTATGCGACGACGATGGTGGTGCTGTTCGCGGTGATGGCATCGGGTGTCGACCGGCTCGACGTGATGGCGGCGCTGCTGTTCATCGGCTACGGCTTTCTCGGCCTGGTCATCCCGACGACGTCGGTGTTGGCCATGGAAGAGCATGGCGAGATCGCCGGTACCGCGTCGGCGCTGATGGGCACGCTGCACTTCGCCATCGGCGCGGTCGCCATGGGCGTCGCCGGCGTGTTTTTCGACGGCACGCCGCTGCCGATGGTGGCGGGCATCACGCTCTGCGCGGCGATCTCCTTCACACTGGCCAAAATAACGCTCGGCCGCAGCCGGGACGTCGCGGAAGCGCCGGCGGAGTAAACTTCGCCTATCGAGACAAAAAGGCCGGGCGATGTTCCCGGCCTTTTCACGTTTGCGGTCCCGGTTCAAAGCAGCCTATGCCTATATGACGGGTTCAGGACATGCAGCTTCGACATCTCAAGACCTTCGTGGCGGTCGCCACCACCTTGAACATCACACGCGCCTCCGAGCGGGTTCATCTTGCCCAATCGAGCGTGACCGAACAGATCCAGGCGCTGGAAAGCGATCTGGGCACGTCGCTGTTCGACAGATCACGGCGTGGCTTGAAGCTGACGGCGGCGGGACAACGCCTGCTGGACTACGCAAACGATCTCCTCGACCTCGCGGACGAAGCCCGTTCCGCAGTCGCCGACGCGAGCGGCACGGTTGCCGGTCGCCTGACTGTCGGCGGCCTGGAGACGCTTTGCTCGACACGCTTGCCAGCTCTGCTGGCGGAATTCCATCGGCGCCATCCCGATGTGAAACTGAACCTCAGGGCGGACGATAGCAGTGGGTTGCGTGCCGGCGTGACAAGCGGGGCGCTGGACGTATCTTTCCATTTCGGAGCCGTCCCGGCGGCGGCGCCGGACCTGCGAAGCGAGCAAGTGGCAGTAGAAGAGCTCGTCACCATAATGCCGGCAAATCACCGGTTGGCCGGATATTCTGCCATAACGCCCGACGATCTGGCTGACGAGGCCTTCCTCGTGACCCAGCCCGGTTGCGTCTATAGGCGGATGTTCGACGAAACGTTTGCCGCAACGTTGCCTGACCGTCCAAAACTCGTCGGCGAGTTCGCCAGCATGGGTGCGATACGGGGCCTTGTCGCAGCCGGTCTTGGATGCGCGCTGGTTCCGCGTCTCGTGGCTTCCGCGGCTGACGCCAATGTTGTCGTGTTGCCTTGGGTCGCAAGCAGCCCGGTGACGCCGGTCATCATGGTATGGCGCCACCGGCGCATTCAAGCGCCGGTCATGCGGCTGTTCCTCGCAATGGTTCGCGAGGTCTGGCCGTCACTAGACCAGCCGCTGGCCACCATCGACATGAAGCACGGTTCCGGTGATGAAGCCGTTGTGCATGAGGGACGTGATGGCCTGGGCAATGTCGGTTGCCTGGCCGATCCGGCCGACGAGCAGACGCTTTGCCATGGCCTCCAGCGCAGCCACCTTTCCGCTGCCGACGACGGCATTCCAAATCGGCGTGTCGACCCAGCCCGGCGAGACGACGTTGACGCGGATCGGCGCCAGTTCGACGGCAAGCGTAGGCGAGTGAGCCAAGTGCCCCATTAACGGCTGCCACCACCGAGCCTTTCGCCGCCGGACGATAGGCGGCGATGCCCGAGGTCAGCGTGATCGATCCCCCGGGCGTCAGACGAGGCGCGCCATGCTTGGCAAGAAGAAGCGGCCCGACGACTTTGGAATCCATCACTTTCCGCGCCACCGAGATATCCATCTCGGGAAGCAACACATAGACGCCGGTAACGTCGGCGGCGGTCGAGACGATGTGGTCGAGCGTGCCGGCATCCTGGAACAGGCGCTGGACCTCGTCCTCGCTAGTGACGTCGGCTGCGATCGTCCTCAGCCTTTCCGGGTGAGGCACGCGCTGCCGTGCGGCCGACAACCGGTCCTCGGAGCGGCCGACGATCGTAACCTCGGCGCCGGCGGCAAGCTGCTGTTCGGCAAGCGACAGCCCCATACCGGAACTGCCGCCAACGATCAGGATGCGTTCGTGTTTTGGTGTGGTTTCCTGGTTCATCTTATCTCCATCAGATAGCTCGCCGGGGCCTGACTGATATGCGGCGAGAAACTGAGGCCTTGTCCCGCAAGGCATTAGAGAAGGGAAACGGGAAGATACGAATGCTGCCATCGGAGGTTCCGATGATGGGAGGCCCTTGGGCTTTCGCAAAACCGTCGCTTGCGGCGCTTCGCTACGACGCTGTCTCGGAGAGGACGAACCGCAGCTGCGTTTCGACGGGCGCCAAGGGCAGCGGCACCAGCTCGTAGCCTAGTTCCGTGTAAACGGCGACGAGTGCGTGAAAGGTGCGTTCAGCCTCGTCCATCGTTTGCTTGCGTTCGTTGTCCTGCCGAAAGATTTCCGGCCATGGCGGCGCGACGAAGACGCGCCTGGCATAGCGGAAGCGTCGGGCGGCATTCGTGGCGTGATCGGGAACCGGCACCCCGGTCAGGCGCAGATAGCCAAGAGTGTCCGGCACGCCGCGATCGAAGAAGACCAGGCCGGATTGCTCGCCCGCGATCCGGTAGGAGCGCAACTCCCAAGACAGCATCAACTCGGCGAACAGAGCCGCCAGGGCAGGGCCTTGCCGCCTATCGCCAATTCGTCGTGATGATGCTGCGCCCGGCTTCGCCCGAGGTGCGAGGCCTGCCACCTTAAGAGTCGATCAACGTTGTCTTGCCTGAGCCCGGACCGCCGGTCAGCACGAAAAACCGATTGGAATCGTTTCGCATTTCTGATCCATGGATTGGATGGGGAAGTATGAAGACAGGGGTTTTTTGGACCCGTCAGGGCACATGAAAGCCCGGCCGGCGGGGCCTGCTTCTGCATATGTCGAGAGGGAGAAATGGAGGTTTCTGTTGCCAGGTACCTCCGAACCCCGCCTAGAAGTGCGAACCACTAGGGCTTGAATTGAAGCTATCGCACCGCTTACGCGGCGAGACGTGCTTCCGCATAGTTGTCGTTGGCAACTATAAGTTTAGCCCGATAACGGTGGTACAATGCCGGGCAAAAGTACGATCTTTACACCTTCGTCGATCCTATTTCGCCCCCAGCAAAAGCCGCTCCTGAGCAGCGGTTTTTGGTGGAGGCGCCGGGTACCGCCCCCGGGTCCGAACGGCTTATTTCATCGCCTGTTTATCGCCATAGTCGGTCGAGCCGACGAGGCGAATATAGGGACTGACGGTGGAAAATGAAAGGCCGGAATGCCACTTTCGTCCGTGTCAAAGTGGATCATCAAGGGGTTGACTTGCAGCCGGTCTCAACCGAAGCTTTGTGGCGGTGAGGAGACCTAGCGCATACTTGCGGCAGCGCGCCACGATCCTCACTGACCGGATCCCGTGGCGCCGACGAGGGGAAATTCGATGGCCGATTATCTCGCAGACGTAAAGAAATATGATGCGGCGGCGGATGCCGACGCGGTCGCCAAGATCGTCAAGCATCTGGGCATCGCGCTCAGGAACCGCGATTCCTCGCTGGTGTCCTGCACCGACCCGGAGGAACTGAAGCGCGTCAGGAACAGCTGGGTCGCCGGCAAGCTCGGCGTCACCGACGGTGCCAAGGCGGATGCGGCTATCGAAAAGACCTGCAAGGCTATGGCGGCCGACAACAGCAAGAGCCGGGTGACATTCTATTACCTCGTCGCCAAGGATCTGGGCATGCTCGGCTCGCTCTGAGCAACCTCGCCGCCGGTGCTGGTGAGGCTTCTGCTGGAATCGTCTCGCTTTGCTGTGTTCGGCCGACGGTCATTCGGCTATGATGGCTGACAACCCGAATCGGACCGGAGCCGATGCGCCAGTATCTCGACCTTCTGAAGCATGTGCTGGAAAACGGCGCCGATCGCGGCGACCGCACCGGCACCGGAACGCGCTCGGTATTCGGCTACCAGATGCGCTTCGACCTGGCCCGCGGCTTTCCGGTCACCACCACCAAGAAGCTGCACCTGAAGTCGATTATCCACGAGCTTTTGTGGTTCCTGGCCGGCGACACCAACATCAAATATCTCAACGATCACGGCGTCTCGATCTGGGATGAGTGGGCCGACGAGAACGGCGATCTCGGCCCGGTCTATGGCAAACAATGGCGGTCGTGGCCGGACGGCCATGGCGGCGCCATCGACCAGATTGCGAATCTTCTGAAGGAGATACGCAAAAATCCTAATTCGCGGCGGCTGATCGTTTCGGCGTGGAACCCGGCCGAGGTGGAGGCCATGGCCTTGCCGCCCTGCCACTGCCTGTTCCAGTTCTATGTTTCGGAAGGCAAGCTTTCCTGCCAGCTCTACCAGCGTTCGGGCGATATCTTTCTCGGTGTGCCGTTCAACATCGCTTCCTATGCGTTGCTGACGCTGATGGTGGCGCAGGTGACCGGATTGAAACCCGGCGATTTCATCCACACGCTCGGCGACGCGCATCTTTACTCGAACCATTTCGAGCAGGCGCGCGAACAATTGCGGCGCACGCCCAAGGCGTTGCCGACGCTGTGGATCAATCCCGAGGTGAAGGATCTCTTTGCCTTCCGCTTCGAGGATTTCCGGCTCGAGAACTATTTCGCCGACGCGACGATCAAGGCGCCGATCGCGGTCTAGCACCATAGCTGACCGTGCATGTCGACATTGCCTACTGCGGCTGCGCCTTCGGGCGTTGTCAGCATCCATCTTGATTGGCCGACGTCGACTTGACGCGCAATCCCTGGTCGCTGATTTTCATGTGAATATTTCCTTCGGCCTCGGTACCGCTGTATCCAACGAAGATTATCGCAGGCCGGGAAAACCTCAGCTCAGAATGCCGTCGGCGGTAAAGAGCCTTTCCTTGTTATGTTCACATGGATATATCGATGGACGGCTTCGGGCGTTCTGAGACGAGGAGAGTTTCATGCTGGCGCGCAAAGGTTCGACGACGATTGCCATCGCGGGTCTCGCCGCCATGCTGATGGCCGCGGTGCCGGCGGCCCATGCCGATGACAAGGTGGTCGTGTTTGCCGCGGCGAGCCTGAAGGATGGGCTCGATGCCGTCAACAAGGCCTGCGAGGCCGATGTCGGCGAGGCGGCGACCATTTCCTACGCGGCGAGCTCGGCGCTGGCCAGGCAGATTGAAAGCGGCGCGCCGGCAGACCTGTTCATCTCGGCCGATCTCGACTGGATGAAATATCTTGCCGACAGGAAGCTGACCAAGCCCGGCACCGAAGTGAAATTGCTCGGTAACCAGATCGTGCTGGTTGCGCCGCGGGATTCCAAGGTTGAAACCAGGATCGAAACGGGTTTCGATCTTGCCGGGCTGGTCGGTAACGGCAAACTTGCCATGGGCGATGTCAAGGCAGTGCCAGCCGGCAAATACGGCAAGGCGGCGCTCGAATCGCTCGGTGTCTGGTCTTCGGTCGAAGGCAAGGTGGCGCAGGCCGAGAATGTCCGCGCCGCTCTAAAACTGGTATCGACCGGCGAGGCAGCACTCGGCATCGTCTACGCCACGGATGCGCATGCGGAGCCTGGCGTGAAGGTGGTCGGCACTTTCCCCGCGGGTACCCATCGGCCGATCATCTATCCAGTCGCCCAGCTTGCGGATTCGAAGAGCAGGGATACCCCGGCATTCCTGAAATGCCTGCAATCCGCCAAGGCTGGCGAACTCTTCAAGGCGCAAGGTTTTACAATCCTCGCGCCGAGCAACTGACGTACGGCACCGCACATGAACTGGCTGCTGGATCTCGCTCCCGACGAATGGAATGCGGTCCGGCTGTCGATCAAGGTGGCGACCGTGGCGATGATTGCCAGCCTGCCGCCGGGCATTCTGATCGCTCTTGTGCTTGCCCGCGGCCAGTTCTGGGGCAAGACGCTGCTCAATGGTCTGGTGCATCTGCCGCTGATCCTGCCGCCGGTGGTGACCGGCTATTTGCTGCTTTTGACTTTCGGCAAACGTGGTCCGGCCGGCGCTTTCCTGGCCGAACATTTCGGCATCGTTTTTTCCTTCCGCTGGACTGGCGCCGCGCTCGCCTGCGGCGTGATGGGCTTTCCGCTGATGGTGCGGGCCATCCGGCTGTCTATCGAGGCCGTCGACCGCAAAATCGAGGCGGCCGCCGGCACGCTCGGCGCCAATCCGCTATGGGTATTCGGCACGATCACGCTGCCGCTTATCCTGCCCGGCCTGATCGCCGGTGCGATCCTCTCCTTCGCCAAGGCGATGGGCGAATTCGGCGCGACGATCACCTTTGTCTCCAACATTCCGAACGAGACGCAGACGCTACCGTCGGCGATCTACACTTTCACGCAGGTTCCCGGCGGCGACGCCGGCGCGCTCAGGCTGACGCTGATCTCGATCGTCATCTCGATGGCGGCACTTGTTGCCTCGGAAGTGCTGGCGCGGCGCGTCGGCCGGCGGATGGACATCGAATGACGGTTCAGGTCGACATCAGCCACCGGCTTGGCGATTTCACCGTCAATGCCCGCTTCGAAAGCGCCGGGCGGCTGACTGCGCTGTTCGGGCCTTCCGGCTCCGGAAAGACGACGCTGATCAATTTGATTGCCGGGCTGATCCGCCCCGACAAAGGTCGTATCGCGGCAGAGGGCCGCGTGCTGGTCGATAGCGATGCCGGTCTGTTCGTGCCGAAGCACAAACGGCGGATCGGTATGGTGTTCCAGGATGCGCGGCTGTTTCCGCATATGAGCGTGGCGAGCAATCTGCGCTATGGCCGCTGGTTCACGCCGGCTGCTGAGCGTTACGCGGATATCGATGGCGTGGTCGAACTGCTCGGGATCGGCCATTTGCTCGACCGGCGGCCGGCAAAACTCTCCGGTGGCGAGAAGCAGCGTGTGGCAATCGGCAGGGCGCTGCTTGCCAGTCCGAAATTGCTGCTGATGGACGAGCCGCTGGCTTCGCTCGACGAGGGGCGCAAGGCCGAGATCTTGCCTTATATCGAGCGGCTGCGCGACGAGACGAAAATCCCGATCGTCTATGTCAGCCACTCGATCGCCGAAGTGGCGCGGCTGGCGAGCGACGTCGTGGTGCTGATGCAAGGAAAGGTCGCCGCTTCCGGTCCGACCGGAGCGATCATGCAGCGTCTGGATCTATTGCCGGCCGAAGAGCGCGGCGAGGGCGGTGCCGTGCTGGATACCGCGGTTCTGCGCCACGACGAAGCCTTTGGCATGACGGTGCTAGGCTCATTGGCGGGCGATATCCGGGTGCCGCTTCTGGCAACGCCAGCCGGTGCGCCGGTGCGCGTCCGCATCCGTGCCCGCGACGTGATGATCGCCACCGAGCAGCCGGTTGGCCTCAGCGCGCTCAACATATTGCCGGGCACGATCGTGGCGATAGAGCCGGGCGAAGGGCCTACGGTCGAGATTGGCCTCGACTGCAATGGCGCAACCGTGCTTGCCCGCATCACCGAACAGTCGCGGCAGACACTGGGGCTTCGGCTTGGTCGACAGGTCTTCGCCGTGGTCAAGACGGTGAGCTTCGACCGGGCGAATACCGGCGCCGGCCTGCCCGCCGAGGCGGATGAGTGAACGGCCGATGATTCGCTATATCGTTTTGGAATAGCGGTATCGCTGCAGAACTTGTAGAATAGCGTGACCGCGGAGGAGCAAATGCCGTCGCTGAGTTTGCGGATAAATCTCGATCCAGATGGCCGCATCGGACCGGGCAAGATCGAGCTTCTGGAACAGATCGCCGCCTTCGGCTCGATTTCGGCCGCGGCACGCGGCATGGAGATGTCCTACAAGCACGCCTGGGATCTGGTCGAAGACATGAACCGCGTGTTCGGCAAGCCGCTGGTTGCGGCACAGACGGGCGGCAAAAAAGGCGGTGGCGCCCAGTTGACGTCGGTCGGGCTTGCTGTGGTCAGCCGCTTCCGCGCGATCGAGCGGGCTGCGTCTTCAGCAGCGGCGGCGCATATGGAGGCGCTGCAGGCCGAGATCGACGCAGCGTGACGCCGGCGGAATTCATGCCGCGTGTGATCCCTGTTACTTCTTAGGCTCGCCCGGCTTGCGCAGCAGATAGGTGTCCATGATCCAGCCTTTTTTCCGGCGGGCCTGCTCACGGGTGCTCACGATCTTGTCGCCGACGTCGCCAATCCGGCCCGAGATGACGATCTCGTCGGGCGTCCCGAGATAGGCGCCCCAGTGGACGGTGACGTCGTTGTCGTCCAGCGTGTTGAAGGCGCATTTGCCGTCCAGCATGACGATGGTGCTGCCGGCGTTTTCGGGCAGACCTTCCTCGGCGAGCCGGCGGCCGGTGGTGATCAAAATGGCGTCGCCGATCCGGTTCAATGCCATTTTATGGCTGGCTGCGAGTGCCTGGATGGCGGTGATGCCAGGGATGACCTCCAGCTCGAACGCTACATTGCCTCTGAGGCGCACGCGCTCGAGGATGCGCAGCGCACTGTCGTAGAGCGACGGATCGCCCCAGATCAGGAAGGCGCCGCAGCCATCTTCAGGGAGTTCGTCGCGGATCAGGCCTTCGTAGATCGCGGCGATCGCCTCGTGCCAGTCGTCGACGGTCGAGCGGTAGGAAGGCGCCGGCTCGGCGCGCACCGGCACCTCGAATTCGACACGGCGCGAGTTCGGATTAATGACGAAGCGGTCGCAGATCTGGCGGCGCAATTCGGCGAGATCGTTCTTCTTGGCGCCCTTGTCGGGAATGAACAGCACGTCGGCCCGATTGAGACCGTTAATGGCCTGGACCGTCATGTGCTCCGGATTGCCGGCGCCGATGCCGATGACGAGAAGCTTGCGCATGGGCGAACTCCTGCCCGATCGGGACCGGCGTGTCTAGACCGACACGACATGCCGGCAGGCGCCGGCGCATTTGCCGAAAGGCTTTGAAACGCCATATTGAACAGCTAGAGTCATATTGGCATTCTCGCCGGGGGAGTTTCCATGTTCCGTTACGTCCTGACCGCAGCCTTGGCGCTCTCGGCTACGCCTGCGCTCGCCAATGATTCGGTCGCCGAACTCGGCACCGGTGGGCTGATCCTTTCGCGCAGCGATGCGGTGGCGATGGAAAGCGAGGATCTCTACATCTCGCCGGAAAAAGTGATGGTCGATTACGTCTTCCGCAACAACACCGACAAGGATGTCGATGCGATCGTCGCCTTTCCGATGCCCGACATCGAAGGCGACCCCGAAGAAATACCGGCGATTCCGGAGGCGCAGAGCGACAATTTCCTCGGCTTCGAAGTGACGATCGACGGGGTGCCGGCAAAGCCGCAACTCGAGCAGAAGGTGTTCGCGCTCGGCATCGACATCGGCGCTGACCTGAAGGCGCAGGGCGTGCCGTTCTATCCGTTCGGCGATGCGGCCAAGGCGGCGCTGGCAAGGCTGCCGCAAGCGGTCGCCGACGACTGGGTCAACCGCGGCATCATCATCGAGGACACTGCCGACGACGGTTCGGGCATGATGACCGTCTATACGCCGTTCTGGCAATTGCGCTCGACCTATTGGTGGCGCTCGACGTTTCCGGCCAACAAGGCGGTCCATGTCTCGCATCGCTACAAGCCGAGCGTCGGCGGCACCTCCTCGGTCAGCTTCTTCTATGACGGCCAGTTCCAGGGTCAGTATGCCGCCTACAAGACACGCTACTGCATGGACGATGCCTTCGAGAATGCCGTGCGCAAGGCAGCCAAGGACGATCCCGACGGCTACCCCAAATATTTCGAGAACCGCATCGCCTATATCCTGACCACGGGCGGCAACTGGGCGTCGGGAAACATCGGCAGTTTCAAGCTGACCGTCGACAAGGGCGATGCGAAGAACCTGGTCTCGTTTTGCGGCGAAAACGTCAGGAAGATCGGACCGACGACGTTCGAGATGAAGGCGCAGAACTTCTACCCCGAGCACGATATCGACATATTGCTGCTGGAGCCATCCGATGGCGGAAACGGCGGCTGATGGACCTCGCGATTTATGTCGCCATCGCCGAGAACGGCGTGATCGGGCGCGAGGGTGGGTTGCCGTGGCGGCTGTCCACCGATCTCAAGCGGTTCAAAGCCGATACGATGGGCAAGCCCATCATCATGGGCCGCAAGACCTATGAAGGCATCGGCCGCCCATTGCCGGGCAGGCTCAACATCGTGGTGACACGAGACAGGGCATGGCGCGCCGAGGGCGTCGAAGTCGCGCACTCGATCGAGGACGCAATCGCGCTGGCGACGGTGCGCGGGCGCTGCATGGCCGGCGCCGACGAGATCTGCGTCATCGGCGGCGGCGAGATCTACGCTCAGGCGCTGCCGTTGGCCGATCGGCTGCACGTGACCCATGTTCTGGCCGCGGTCGACGGCGATGCCCATTTCCCGCCGATCGATCCGGCGCTGTGGCGGATCGTCCGCTCACAGGAGGTGGAGGCTGGCGAAAAGGACAGCCATGCGACACGCTATTCGGTTTACGAGCGGCGCCGCGACGTGCATTGAAGGCGACAAAGGGGTCGCGACAGGTCTAGATGGACCCAAAAGGCGGACAGTGGCGGCAGCCGATCGCGTTGAAAGCGTGCCGCTGCATCCCTATAGAATAATAATATTGGATTTTGCGCCGGTGAGCCGGCGCTTGAGGGAATTCCAAGCGAAAGGACATTCATGCCCTGGAACGACAAGAGCGGCGGCGGCGGCCCGTGGGGCGGCGGCAACAATCAGGGGCCTTGGGGTCAGGGACCAAAAGGACCCAGCGGCCCGCAGGGCTCGCCTCCCGATCTCGAGGATATCATCCGGCGCGGGCAGGACAGGTTGCGGCGCGCGCTGCCGGGCGGCGGTGGCGCGAGCCCTGCCGTGTTCGGGCTGATTGCCGCGGCGCTGGTGGTGCTATGGGCGTTCAAGGCGGTCTACACCGTGCAGCCCGACGAAGTTGCGGTGGAACTCAGGTTCGGCAAGCCGAAGGCGGAGCTGTCGCAGCCTGGCCTGCATTTCCATTGGTGGCCCATCGAAACGGTCGAGACCGCCAACATCGCCGAGCAGCTTGTCAGTATCGGCGGCGGCAGTTCCAGCGGCAATGGCCTGATGCTTTCCGGCGACCAGAACATCGTCAATGTGCAGTTCTCTGTGGCCTATCAGGTCTCCGATCCTAAGGCCTATCTGTTCGACGTGTCCGACCCGGACGGCATGCTGCAGCAGGTCGCCGAAAGCGCGATGCGCGAAGCGGTCGGCCGGCGCCCGGCGCAAGACATTTTCCGCGACGACCGGCAAGGCATCGCGGCGTCGGTGCGTGAGATCATCCAGACGACGCTGGACGGTTACAAGGCCGGCCTCAACGTCAACGCCATTTCGATCGAGGACGCCGCGCCACCGCGCGAGGTGGCAGACGCGTTCGACGAGGTGCAGCGCGCCGAGCAGGACGAGGACAAGTTCGTCGAGCAGGCCAATCAGTATTCCAATCAGAAGCTCGGCCAGGCACGCGGTGCGGCCGCACAGATCCGCGAAGACGCGGCCGCCTACAAAAACCGGGTCGTGCAGGAGGCCGAAGGCGAGGCGCAGCGCTTCATCTCGGTTTATGACGAATATGCCAAGGCGCCGGAGGTGACGCGCAAGCGACTCTACCTGGAAACGATGGAGCGGGTGCTGAAGGATTCGAGCAAGGTCATCGTCGAGCAAGGCAACGGGCAAGGGGTCGTTCCCTACCTGCCGCTGCCGGCATTGCAGCAGAAGGCGCCGGCACCGGCCACCGGAGGAAACCAGTGATGGCCAACCGTCTTCCCGTCATTGCGGTCATCGCCGCGGTCATCCTGTTCCTGCTCTATTCGTCGGTCTTCGTCGTCAATGCGCGCCAGCAGGCGCTGGTGCTCAGGTTCGGCGAAATCGTCGACGTCAAGAACCAGCCGGGCATCTATTTCAAGGCGCCATTCTCCTTCTTCGATGCCGACACCGTCCAGCTGATCGAAAACAGGGTCCTGCGCTTCGACCTCGACAACATCCGCGTCCAGGTTTCGGGCGGCAAGTTCTATGAGGTCGATGCCTTTATCGCCTATCGTATCTCGGATCCGCGCGTGTTCCGCGCCGCGGTGTCCGGCCAGATCGAACTGGCCGAGGCCCGGCTTAGGACGCGTCTCGACGCCGCCTTGCGCCGCGTTTACGGCCTGCGCGACTTCGAAGCGGCGCTCTCGGAAGAGCGCGCGGTGATGATGCGCGAGGTGCGCGATCAGCTGAGGCCCGATGCCACCTCGCTTGGCCTGCAGATCGAGGATGTCCGCATCCGCCGCACCGATCTCACGGTCGAAGTCTCGCAGCAGACCTTCGATCGCATGAAGGCCGAACGTCTCGCCGAAGCCGAGCGGCTGAGGGCACGAGGCAATGAGGCAGCGCAGCGGATCAGGGCTCGCGCCGACCGCGAAGTGGTCGAAATCGTCGCCGAAGCGCAAAAAGAGTCTGAAATCCTGCGCGGTGAAGGTGAAGCCCAGCGCAGTGCCACGTTTGCCGGGGCCTATCAGCGCGATCCGGCCTTCTTCGATTTCTATCGGTCGATGAATGCCTATGGCACGGCGCTGAACAGCGCCGGAACGACGATGGTGCTGTCGCCGAATTCCGAGTTCTTCCGCTTCTTCCGCGACCCGGACAGCAAGGAAACGCCTGTGGCACCGGCGGCACCAGCGCCAGCACCTGCCGCTCCCGCCCCACCGGCAGCGCAGCCAAGCACCGGCCAGTAGGGCCGGTGCAGGGATAGCCGGCGTAACAGAGGATTTATTCTCTGGCGGTAGCCATAGCCGCAAACGTGCCTTATTTCTTGCCAACATGACGCGGACCGGCATTTTTGCCGAAGCGGTTTTTTTTCAGAACACCCGGAGGCCTTTCGATGACATCCACCACCCTTCTGCGTGCAGCGAGGCGGACGTTCATCGCCGGGGCCGCTGCGCTTCTGGTCGGCGCCGTTGCCGTTCCGTCGTTCGTGGCGCCGACGATGGCAGCCGACGGGCCGCCCTCGGTTGCCGATCTCGCCGCCGGCCTGCTTGGCGCCGTGGTCAACATCTCGACGTCGCAGACTGTTAAAGGCACTGAGGGGCCGGGCGCAGTGCCGATGCCGCAGCTGCCGGAGGGCTCGCCCTTCCAGGACTTCTTCGACGATTTCTTCAAGAACCGTGGCGGCGACAAGGGCGGCGGCGGGCAAAAGGTGCAGTCGCTGGGCTCCGGCTTCGTGGTCGACGCCGAGCAGGGCATCGTGGTGACCAACAACCACGTCATTGCCGATGCCGACGACATCGAGGTGAATTTCTCCGATGGGGTGACGCTCAAGGCGACGCTGGTCGGCACCGACACCAAGACCGATGTCGCGGTGCTGAAGGTCGATCCGAAAGGGCACAAGCTGACGGCGGTGAAGTTCGGCGATTCCAACACGATGCGTGTCGGCGACTGGGTGATGGCGATCGGCAATCCGTTCGGTCTCGGCGGCACGGTGACGGTCGGCATCGTCTCGGCACGCAATCGCGACATCAATTCCGGCCCGTATGACGACTTCATCCAGACCGATGCCGCGATCAACCGCGGCAATTCCGGCGGACCGCTGTTCAACAGCAGCGGCGAGGTCATCGGCATCAACACGGCAATCATCTCGCCATCGGGCGGCTCGATCGGCATCGGCTTCTCGATCCCGTCGCAGCTTGCCTCGGGCGTCGTCGACCAGCTTCGCCAGTTCGGCGAGACGCGGCGCGGCTGGCTCGGCGTGCGCATCCAGCCGGTGACCGACGACATTGCCGAAAGCCTGGGCATGGCGACCGCCAAGGGCGCGCTGGTCGCCGGCGTCATCAAGGGCGGGCCGGTCGACAACGGCACAATCCAGGCCGGCGACGTCATCATCAAATTCGACGGCAAGGACATCCATGAAATGCGCGACCTGCCGCGCGTCGTGGCGGAGAGCCCGGTCGGCAAGGCGGTCGACGTGATCATCGTGCGCAAAGGGGTCGAGCAGACCGTCAAGGTGACGCTCGGCCGGCTCGAGGACGGCGAAAAGCTTGCCAGCGGCGGTGAAAACGGCAACACCGACCAGGACGATGCCGACAAGGCGCCTGCGGTTTCGACGGCTGCCGTGCTCGGCATGACGATCGGCGAGCTCAATGAGGAGACGCGCACGAAGTTCGGCATTGCCGCCGACGTCTCCGGCGTCGTCGTGACCGACGTCTCCAAGGATTCGGCGGCTGCCGAACGCGGCATCCAGCCGGGCGAAGTGATCACCGAGATCGCGCAGGAATCGGTCGCAACGCCCAAGGACGTCATGGACCGGATCGGCGCGCTGAAGGAGCAGGGGCGCAAGAACGCGCTTTTGATGCTGGCGTCGAAGACCGGCGAGCTGAGGTTTGTGACAATCCGGATGGATTGAGTCCGGAAGAGCCTGCAACACTCTGATCTTGAAACGAAAAAGGGCGGCTAGCGGGCCGCCCTTTTTCTTGCCTGCCAGTCTGTGCGTGGCAGCCTGTAGAAGACATGTCGCCTGAGTGCGGTGTGGCTGTCCGGAACACCGGGATGGTCGAAGTCGGAGGCCGGGTCGGCGATCATGCCCAGGCGCTCCATGACGGCAGTGGACCGGCTGTTATCCTTGACTGCGAAGGACACGATTTCGTCGAGGCCAAGTCTTTCAAAGCCATAGGTCAGCCAGGCTTCGGCTGCTTCGGTGACATAGCCGCGGCCCCAGAATTCGGGTGCCAGCCGCCAGCCGATCTCGATCGTGCCGGGCGGCAGGAATGGCAAATGATCGGTTCGGGTTATGCCGACGAAGCCGATGCATTCACCTGTGGCTGCGATCTCAGCGGCCGCGAAGCCGAAGCCGTCGCGATCGATAGCCGCGCGCAACTCCTCCATCTTGGCGTCCGACTGGGCACGGTCGCGCCGAAACGGAAAGAATTCCATGACGCGCTCGTCGGAATTGATGCGATGGAAGAGCTCGCGGTCACGATCTCCCCAGTTGCGCAGGATCAGGCGCTCGGTGCGGATCGGCGTCATTCGACAAATTCCTCCCGGCGATAACCCTGCAGATAAAGCAAGGCGGTGAGGTCGCCGTGGTCGATGCGGATCTTTGCCTCGGCTGCCACGGCCGGCTTGGCATGCAAGGCGACGCCGATGCCGGCAAGACGGATCATGTCGAGATCGTTGGCGCCGTCGCCGACGGCAATGGCATCGGCAGGCGTCAGGCCGAGGCGGGCGGAAATCTCGATAAGGGCTTCGGCCTTGGCGGCGCGGCCGAGGATCGGTTCGGCGACCAAGCCGGTGAAGCGGCGATCCTGCTCGATCAGGCGGTTGGCGCGATTTTCGTGAAAGCCGAGCAATGCTGCGATGCGGGTGGTGAAGATGTCGAAACCACCGGAGATCAGCGCCGTCCAGGCGCCATTGGCCGCCATTGTCTGGACGAGCGTGCGGCCGCCGGAGGCTAGCGTCAGGCGATTGTCGATGATGCGGTCGATGATTGCGGCATCGAGATCCTTGAGCAGCGCCACACGCTCGCGCAAGGCCGGCTCGAATGCGATCTCGCCGTTCATCGATCGCGCCGTGATGGCGGCGACGCGATCCTTGACGCCGATCTCGTCGGCAAGCTCGTCGATGCATTCCTGGTCGATCATTGTCGAATCCATGTCGGCGATCAGGATCTTCTTGCGCCTGTTCTCAGCCGGCTGGACGGCCACGTCGATCGGTTCGGAAGCAAGCGCGGCCTGCAGGCGCGCCGTTATTTCGGAAGCGTCGGCGGTCTCCGGCAAGTCGAGTTCGCAGGCGATGCCTTCGGCCAGCCAGCGAACAGCGCTTGCGCCGACCGACCGCGAGGCCATATTCGCTAGCGTCGGCGTCAATGCGCGGCCGGCGGGATGGGATAGAAGCGTGGCGATCAGCGGCATCGAAAATTCCAGCGGACAGGCGGGCGAAGGCCGCGTGAAGAACGCGATCCTGATAGCCGGGCCGACCGCCAGCGGCAAGTCGGCGCTCGCACTCGACCTCGCCGAGCGCAATGGCGGTGTCATCGTCAACACCGATTCTATGCAAGGCTATTCGGTGCTCGACGTGCTGACGGCGCGGCCTGGTCCTGCCGAACTCGCCCGCGTCCCCCACTTTCTTTATGGACACGTCGATCCGTCCACCGCCTATTCCACCGGCGCCTGGTTGCGTGATGTCACGAAGCTCATCGACGACGGCACGCTCTCGGAGCGGCCAGTGATTTTCGTCGGCGGTACCGGGCTTTATTTCCGGGCGCTCACGGAAGGTATCTCGGAGATGCCCGACATTCCGAAGTCGATCCGCGATCGCTGGCGCTACGAGCTCCAGGAACAGGGCGCAGTGAGATTGCACCGCATCCTGTTGCGCGAGGATTCTGCGGCCGGCATGATGCTTAAGCCGACGGATGGCCAGCGCATCGTGCGGGCGCTGGAGGTGCTCGACGCGTCGGGGCGTTCCATCCTGGACTGGCAGGCCGCGCGTGGCCGGCCGTTGATCGACAGGAGCAGCGCGCGCTTTTTCGTCATCGAGCCGGAGCGAGCGGCGCTGGTGGAGCGGATCGATGCTCGCTTCGACCGCATGCTGGACAAGGGGGCACTGGACGAGGTGAAACAGCTTTCAGCGCTCGGCCTCGATCCCGACCTGCCGGCGATGAAAGCAATCGGTGTTCGCGAGCTTCAGGCCGCGCTGGCCGGCGCCTTCAGTTTTCCCGAGGCCATCGAGCGCGCGAAAATCGCGACGCGGCAATATGCCAAACGGCAGGCGACCTGGTTCAGGCACCAATTGGGCCCGGAATGGCAGAGATTGCGTCCTGGTGAGGGGATCGACTCGATGCTCTCACTCCCTCATTCGAGCGCAACCTGAAAAGTCGACACCGAGGGGACATTTCGCGTTGAAGTTGTCCAGGTTAACTGTCCGTAAGTTCCCGCATGCCATAAGATCGTTACGAACTTTCCAACGGGGAGCAGATGCGTTTCCACAAGGCGGAATCAGCCTTTTTCGTCTTTATTTTTGTGATCCTGGCCGCCGGCCTGGTGACGCTTTACGCCTATGGGCTCCTGCAAACCCTGGCCGCCGACATTAGCAATACGCCTTCGGAACTCGATGAAATCGTCTATCTCAACAAGCTGCTGTTTGCGACGGGCGTGCTGCTGGCGACTGCGCTGTTCTTCGGCATTTTCTTCATCTACCCGCTGATCCGAAAGCAGGCGACGGAAGAAGGCAAGCTGCGCGCCATGACCGTTTCGCTCAGCGCGCGTTCGGAAACGCTGGAGCATGCGGCGCTCACCGACAGCCTCACCGGCATGCAGAACCGGCGTTATTTCGACGATGCGCTGAAGGAATATCTCGAAGAGTTCCGTCGCATCGAGAAACCAGTAGGGCTGATGATCCTCGACCTCGACCATTTCAAGCAGGTCAACGACAGCCACGGTCACGATGTCGGCGACGAGGTGTTGCGGGCGGTCGCCAACTGTCTCAAGGACATGACACGCTATCACGACGTGGTGGCGCGCCTGGGCGGCGAGGAGTTCGCGGTGGTCACGCCCAATATGGACGCCGAGCTGCTATCCAAATTCGCGGAGCGCATCCGCAAGGCGATCGCCAACATGTCGGTGCTGACGGGCAATGTCCGACTGAAAATCACCACCAGCGTCGGGCTTGCCGTCTGGGATCGCAAGGAAACCGCCGAGGAGTTCTATCGCCGCGCCGATCGCCAGCTCTATGAGGCGAAGAGGCAAGGGCGCAACCGCGTGTGTGCCTGAAATTCCGTCATTGAATTCCTGATGCCGGCCGTCTGGTATCGTTTTCTGCGTTTCCGGTGCACGCAGACCGACGTCACCCAGTCAAGCTGAGATGCTGCCTTTGCGGGGCTTGCCGGAAATAGAGGTGTTGCCGTGACTAAATCCGATCTCTCCGATCTTTACCGAGGCTATATTGCATGCCTGAACAAGCAGGATTGGCCAAATCTGGGGCGGTTTGTTCATGATGAAGTGACCCACAACGGTCGCAAGCTCGGATTGTCCGGCTATCTCGAAATGTTGGTGAGAGACTTCGACGAAATTCCGGACCTTTACTTCGACATTCAGCTATTGGTTGCCGATCCGCCTTATGTAGCGAGCCGGCTAAGCTTCGACTGCGCGCCAAGGGGAACGTTCCTTGGGCTCGATGTAAGCGGGAAGAGAATTTCGTTTGCCGAGAACGTATTTTATGAGTTTCAGAGAGGGAAAATTCGCCAGGTGTGGTCAGTTATAGACAAGACAGCCATCGAAACTCAGCTTTGACATCTGCGAGCGCTGCCTAAAAGTCGCTCGGCTCAATCATTCTGGGGGACGCAGGCCGAAGGTCGCCGGCTTGAGGCCGTAGCGCAAGTCGAAATCGTCGTTCCGCTGGGTGCGTGCGGCCGACGGCTTGCGATAGTCCGAATCGCCGGCCTGCCGGCCCTGATCGACGACTTCCGCGAAAGGCATTGCCTGCTGTGATTTCGGCACGTTGCGCAGCCGTTCGACGATCGCCACGAGGTCGACCTCGTCGCCGGTTTCGGACCGCAAGGCGTCCGCGCGCTTGGCGGTGCCGGGGATCAAATCCTCTGAGAGCTTTTCGAACTTCATCCGCATCGTCGTCGCCACGCCTTCCCCGAAGGCAATGGCCTCGCGCTGGCCCATGGAAGACAGGAACGCCAGCGTCGAAGCCGAGGAGTCGGCGATCGCTGAGCGGATGATCGCCTGGTCCTGCTCGTTGGCGAGCCGCATGGCAAAGAACGTCGAGCACTGCGACAGGATGGTCGGGTCGAGTTCGCCCGGGCGCTGGGTGACGACGCCGAGATAACAGCCATATTTGCGGCCTTCCTTGGCGATGCGCGACAGCGCGTGCCGCGTCGGCGCGAAACCGAGGCGCGGATCGGCCGGCATATAGCGATGCGCTTCCTCGCACAGGAAGAGCAGCCGCAGGCGGCCTTCGCTCCACAACGCCAGGTCGAAGGCCAGCCGCGCCAGCACCGAGCATACGGAATTGACCACCTCGGACGGCATGCCGGCCATTTCGAAGCAGGTCACAGGGCGGCCGTGATGCGGCACGCGGAAGATGTTGCCGATCGTCTCGTGGATGGTGTCCTCGATCAGGCGCGAGTTGAACATGAAACGGTAGCGCGGATCGGATGCCGCCGATTCGATACGTGTCTTCAGTGACCTGAGGGTCGGGCGATCGTTCTTGCTTTCCAGCAGCCCCATGCGCTCGTCGACCAGCTTGATGAGGTCGGCAATGCGATAGGGCACCGGCGCGTCTGCGGTCAGCGCATCGGTGCTGCGCCGTAGATAGTTGCCGGAGTTCGGATTGCGGTAGAGGTTCTTGGCCGCGGGGATGAGATCGCGCAAGGCGTCGACCTCTTCCGGGACCGTCTCGCGGCCGCGAAACAGCACCTCGGCAAATTCCTCGAGCTTGAACATCCAGAAGGGCAGGTCGAGCGTCGTCGAATCGACCCTGACGCAATATTCGGGCAACGACGCGGCGAACTCGTTGTGTGGATCGAGGATGAGCACGCGCAGGTCGGGCCGGGCGGCGATCGATTTGCGCAAGAGCAGCGACACGGCGGTCGATTTGCCAACCCCGGTGGTGCCGACAATGGCGAAATGGCGCGCCAGCGTATCGTCGATGGCGATATTGGCGTCGATGGCCTCGTCCTGCGACAGCGTGCCGATGGTGATCGAATGACGACCGGCGAGATCGTAGACGGCCTGCAGGTCGCGGCTGCGGATACGATGGGCAATGGCGCCGATATGCGGGTAGGTTGTGATGCCACGGTCGAAGATCGGCTTCGCGCCGGGTCCGGCACCGTCGCGCACCTCGCCGATCAATTCGATGCTGACCTCGATCGGATTCTGGCCCTCGCTGCTCCAGGCACGATCCGACTTGGCGATTTCATAGACCAGGCCGACGGTTCGTGATGTACCGAGATTGATCGAGATCATCTTGCCGACGCTCCACAGGCCGGTGACCGTGCCTTCGATATCGTCGGCATAGGCGCTGATGGTGGCGCGCGCGCCGTCGCATTGCACGACATTGCCCAGAATGCGCTTGTCGTTCTGCTCCGCCCTGCGGCGCTCCAGCAAAGTCGGTTCCCCAATGGAGGCTTCGCGTTCAACGAGCATGGACACGCCGATCCCTTTTCCCAAGCGATGAGCCTAGGCGAACGGGGTTAAGGTGGGATGAGGCCGGATGGTTTAGCGGACATTAAGGAGTGTGCGAAAAATGGATGAAACGGCCGTTGCTCCGTAGAAAAATTTCGATATATTGGATTAATGGATGATATAGCGAACGACATCTCCTCGACCATCGGCAGAAGAATACATGCCGAAAGAGTGGCTCGAGGCTGGTCCCTGGCAGAGCTGGCGGAGCGGTCCGATGTTTCGAAAGCCATGCTGAGCACGGTAGAACGCGGCATGACCAGCCCGACGGCGGCACTCCTTGTGCGCATTGCGGCCGCCTTCGGCATGACGCTGTCCACATTGATCGCAAGGGCGGAATTGCAGGGCGGTGGCCTGCTTCGCGAACGTGACCAGCCGCTCTGGCGCGATCCGGCTACGGGTTATGTGCGGCGGCATCTTTCGCCGGTCGCCGACATGCCCCTCGAACTGATCCGGATCCAGTTGCCGGCCGGCGCCAAGGTAAGTTTCCCGGCGGCGTCCTATGCCTTCATTAGGCAACAGATATGGCTGATCTCCGGGCGGCTGGAATTCACCGAGGGGGACATCGTTCACCGGCTCGAACCCGGCGACTGCCTGGCGCTCGGCGCGCCATCCGATTGCGTCTTTCACGCTCCGGGGCCGGACGCCGCCGACTATCTGGTTGCGTTGGCCAGGAGCTGAGGTGAAGGCGCGCCGTCCGAAACGCTCCGACAATGGCGGTCCGCCGCTCGACGACTATAACGGTCCGCCCTGGGGCAAGGGTGAGCCCTATGTGTTTCTTGCCTGGCGGACCGCCCATGCCCAGGCGTGGAAAGCGCCGAGCCGCGAGATCATGCTGATGCGGCTGGACAAGGCCGAGCGGCTGGGCCTGACCTATGAGGAATACACGCTCGAACTGCTGGAACGCGGGCGACATCTGCAAGAGGAAGACGCCGATCGCATCGCGGAAATCCGGCGGGCCAGGAAGCGGAAGCGGACCAGTCATTTCGATTGACGGACGGCGCAGGGGAACCACATGAGTTCGATCGAAATCAGGCCACTCACCAGTACTGACGGAACGCAAAAAATGCTGGCGGATCTGCTGATCGGGACAGTCGCTGCCGGCGGCTCGGTCAGCTTCATGCATCCGCTGGCGCCGGAGATGGCCGCGGCCTTCTGGAACAGGTCGCTTCATGCGGCCGCCAGAGGCGAAAGGGCGGTGCTTGGGGCCTGGAACGGCGAGGCTCTGGTCGGCACCGTCACCTTGCTGCTCGACTGCCCTCCCAACCAGCCGCACCGGGCCGAGATCGCCAAGCTGATGACCCGCCTCGATTATCGCGGCAAGGGCATCGCAACCCGCCTGATGGAGGCGGCGGAAGCCGTTGCCGTGGAGAAAGGCCGCACGCTGTTGGTCCTCGACACGGCAAAAGAGGAGGGGGCTTCCGGCCTCTATGAAAAGCTCGGCTTCACGCTGGCCGGCGAAATACCGGATTATGCGCTGAAGCCGCATGGCGGGCTGACAGGCACCCTCATCTACTGGAAACGCGTCGGCCGGACACGGTGATGGCGACAACGATGCACCTTTGCAACACCGTCAGACCATCGCGGGCATGGAAAGAATAGCTCTTGCGTCAAATTGGCGGCGAGCTTAGAGAAGCCGCCCATTCTGATCCGTCCTGAAAGGAGACCTGTCAATGACCCGGCGATCCAGATCGACACATTCCGTGCCGACGCTGGAATTGCGTGCGGCCGACAGGGTTCCAATCAGGAAGAACGGCCATGGCAAAGTCCATGATCCAGCGCAGGCAGGATGCCGAGCGCGAACGCATTGAAGCATATGCCGTAACGCTGCGGCGGGTTTTTCCCGTCCCGCGTCCCGCTCCGGATTTCGAGCGGGCGCTCGACGAGGCACGTCGGGGGTTTGCCGGCATGGCGATCCGCGACGGCGCGCTGTGGCGTCCAAAGCTGAAGACGCGCGACCCCGCGCGGCTGCGGCTGGCCGCGGCGCGTCATCTCTATGCGCGCTACCCGGTTACAGCCGCGCTCGAGGGGATCTGGCTGGACAGCTCGGGGTTGAATGCCCTCCAGATTGCGCTTCGCAAGGCTTGGTATATCGCAGTGGCGCGTGGTGACTCGTTCTACAAGGCGGGCGCCTGTGCGTGGCTGTCTCGCAAGGAGGTGCATTGCTTCTTGAACTTGCCCGGCGATTTCAGGTTCGACGAGGCGTTTTGGGTGGCGATCGCCCGGTCTTACACGGATGATTCCGGGTTGGCGGCCCGACTTGCCAAGTCGAAAATCGCGCGCACGCCACGTAACGATCTGGCCTTCTGGCGCGAGGTGACACGGTTCTTCTGCGGGCAACCCGCGTCGAAGGAGGAGATCGACGATCTATGCGACTATATCGGCGCCGTGCACCAGCGCGATGCCGCGTACAGCCTGAAGGGTCGCACGCTTGCCTCGCTGCGTCGGCAGATGCTGGAATGGCATCGAGACATTGCCGCGATCGAACGCATCGAGGCAATGCGCCGCCGCGCTGCCGGGCGGGCCACGCGTACTGCCGGGACGCAGTCGCAGGGTCGCGCCTGGGACGGCTCGTGCCTGGACGACTGGGACTGGCAGCCGTCGACCAAGGAGGCAAAGGCGCATGGCGAGCGTTTCTTCGTCCGTCAGTTGAAGACAGCTGAGGATCTGGTCGCCGAGAGCCGGGCGATGCATCATTGCGTCTCGATATACGCGGCCAAATGCATCGCCGGCAATGCCTCGATCTGGGTGCTGCGGCGCTCGGCGCTCGGCAAGATCGAGCGGTTGCTGACGATCGAACTCGACCCGCAAAACCGTGCGGTGCAGGTGCGCGGATTCGGCAATCGTCTCGCCTCGCTCGAGGAGCGCAAGATCATCGAGCGCTGGGCCAAGGCGAGGGGTGTGGTGCTCTGCGCCTGAAACGGAACACCCGCGCGGCGGAAAGGCGGCGCGGGTGCACAATGGGCGGATGTGCCGACGTCAGGCCAAGTGCACATTCGCCGTTGACAGCGGCGTCAAACCAATTCTATTGTCCGCCACCATGAAAAAGGCACTCATTCTCGTAGGAAAGCGCGTGGGCAAGGCGGTGTAACCGCCGGGCGGTGACCTCCCATGCGCAAGACACAGGCTCCCTCGGGGGCCTTTTTTATTGCCCGAAATACGACTAAACGACCAGCAATCGCCAGATGGCGAACAGTACGGGACCAGACCGATGAGCAGTGGACAGAATGAGCGGCGCGAGATGCCAAGAACTGAAATGCCAAGGGGCGAAATGACTGGCGCCGAAATGGTGGTGCAGGCGCTGAAGGACAACGGCGTCAAGCATGTTTTCGGCTATCCGGGCGGCGCGGTTCTGCCAATCTACGATGAAATCTTCCAGCAGGACGAGGTCGAGCACATCCTCGTCCGCCATGAGCAGGGCGCGGGCCATGCGGCGGAAGGCTATGCGCGCTCGACCGGCAAGGCCGGCGTCATGCTGGTGACCTCAGGGCCGGGCGCCACCAATGCGGTGACGCCATTGCAGGACGCGCTGATGGATTCGATCCCGCTGGTCTGCCTGACCGGCCAGGTGCCGACTTCGCTGATCGGCTCGGATGCGTTCCAGGAGTGCGACACGGTCGGCATCACGCGGCCCTGCACCAAGCACAACTGGCTGGTGAAGGACGTCAACGAGCTCGCGGCAACGATCCACGAGGCCTTCCATGTGGCAACCACAGGGCGCCCCGGTCCGGTCGTCGTCGACATTCCGAAGGACGTGCAGTTCGCCAAGGGTATCTATGTCCCGCCGCAGACGGCGCCGCGCACCAGCTACCAACCGAAGGTCCAGGGCGATCTGGAAAAGATCAAGGCGGCGGTCGAGCTGATGGCCGGCGCCAGGAAGCCGATCATCTATTCGGGCGGCGGCGTCATCAATTCCGGCCCGGAGGCGAGCCATCTGCTGCGCGAGCTGGTCGACCTCACCGGCTTTCCCATCACCTCGACGCTGATGGGCCTCGGCGCCTATCCGGCGTCGGGCAAGAACTGGATGGGCATGCTCGGTATGCACGGCACGTATGAAGCGAACATGGCGATGCACGATTGCGACGTCATGCTCTGCATCGGCGCGCGCTTCGACGACCGCATCACCGGGCGGCTCACCGCGTTCTCGCCGAATTCGAAGAAGATCCACATCGACATCGACCCGTCGTCGATCAACAAGAACGTCCACACCGACGTGCCGATCATCGGCGATGTCGGGCGTGTGCTGGAGGATCTGGTGCGGCTGTGGCGGGCAACCGCCAAGGCCGACAAGAAAGCGCTTCACCCGTGGTGGGAGCAGATTGCCAAATGGCGCGCGCGCGATTCGCTCGCCTACAAGATGAACCACGAGGTGATCATGCCGCAATATGCCGTCCAGCGGCTCTATGCGCTGACCAAGGACCTCGACACCTACATCACCACCGAGGTCGGCCAGCATCAGATGTGGGCGGCACAGCACTATCATTTCGAGAAGCCGAACCGCTGGATGACCTCCGGCGGACTGGGCACGATGGGCTACGGCCTGCCGGCCGCGCTCGGCGTGCAGATCGCGCACCCGGATGCGCTGGTCATCGATATCGCCGGCGACGCCTCGGTGCAGATGACGATGCAGGAAATGAGCGCGGCGGTGCAGCACGAGGCGCCGATCAAGATCTTCATCCTCAACAACCAATATATGGGCATGGTGCGGCAGTGGCAGCAGCTGCTGCACGGCAACCGGCTGTCGCACTCCTACACCGAGGCGATGCCGGATTTCGTCAAGCTCGCCGAAGCCTATGGCGGCCACGGCATTCGCTGCGACAAGCCGGACGAGCTCGATGACGCTATCAAGGAGATGATCGGGGTCAAGAAGCCCGTCCTGTTCGACTGCCGCGTGGCGACGCTCGCCAACTGCTTCCCGATGATTCCGTCGGGCAAGGCGCATAACGAGATGCTGTTGCCTGACGAGGCGACCGACGAAGCTGTAGCCAACGCGATCGACGCCAAGGGCAGGGAACTGGTGTAGCCTGGTTCGAGGAAGCTGTGCGGAAACAGCAGATTAGCGCAAAAGTTTGAAATCGAGATCCATGTCATGAACGCACAGTTGCAACCGACCGGCTCCGCCTATTTTATCGCCAAGGAGACGGAAAAACCAGAGAACCACACGCTTTCGGTCCTGGTCGACAACGAGCCGGGCGTGCTTGCGCGGGTCATCGGCCTGTTTTCCGGACGTGGCTACAACATCGAGAGCCTGACGGTCTCGGAAACCGAGCACGAAAAGCACCTGTCGCGCATCACCATCGTGACGCGCGGCACGCCGCACGTGCTGGAGCAGATCAAGCACCAGCTCGAGCGCATCGTGCCGGTGCACCGCGTCGTCGATCTCACCGTGCGGTCGCAGGAATTCGGACAGGAGCGGCCATTGGAGCGGGAACTCGCGCTGGTCAAGGTCGCCGGCACCGGCGAAGCCCGCGTCGAGGCGCTCCGGCTCGCCGATGCATTCCGCGCCAGCGTCATCGATGCCAACACCGAGCATTTCATCTTCGAGATCACCGGCAAGGGCTCCAAGCTCGATCAGTTCATCGCCATCATGAAACCGCTCGGGCTAGTTGAAATCTGCCGTACCGGAGTGGCGGCGATGAACCGCGGCCCGCAAGGGATGTGATCATAATGCTCGCGGCGGCAATTCTAGCAGGCGCCGGCGCAATCGTTCTTGCGGTCACGACGGCGGCGGCCAGCCAGGAGCCGGTATTCGACAAGTCAGTGCTGCCGAAATTGTTTGAAGAAATCGACCGCAGGGGCACACCGAGCTACTATTTCCAACAATGCCCGGCCGATATTTGGCGCAGGGCGTCGGGCGTCGATGACGCGCTCTTTTCCACGCCGGGAATAGATTACCAAGGTTGTGAGAAAGACGTCTTGGCCTGTGCCAAGCGGTGTTTCGACGGACGCAGGGGCGAAGCCTGTTTCGAGACGGCCAGGGTCATCCAGGAGCACTCGCCAGAAGACAAGCAATGGACCGAGGAGATGTTCGCCCAGGCCTGCGCTACTGGCAGTATCGGCGGCTGCACAAATCGCGGCGCGGGAATTCTCTTGGGTCGGCTTGGGCTAAACAAACTGCTTGCCGCCGGTAGTGCCAATGAATCTTGCCCTTATCGCACATTCAAGCTGAGCTGCAATGAGGGCGATGCCTGGGGTTGCACCATGTATGGCAGCGCCCTTCAGCATGGTGAAGGCGTCTCTGTGGACGAAGCCGAGGCGATGGCCGCCTACAAAAAGTCTTGCGAGATCGCTGTGGAATTTGACGCCTGACGATACGCCAAGGCGCTCATGAAAACGATGCAAAGCCGCTAGGGCTTTTCAGATTTGCGCAAGTGCGATCTTTGCGCTGCCTCGCCTCGACCAAGTTCTTTGCTTTCTCTCTTGATAGGGCGCGATACCGGGCAGACATCCTGAACAAATCCATTCAGCGTGTTCACAAGATTGTTCTGGACCAGAGAATAGTGGATGAACTGTCCGTGCCGCTCCTTGGCGATGAGCCCGGCCGTCTCCAGAATGCTCAAATGCTGCGAGATCGACGGCTTCGACATCTCGAAGCGCGCCGCGATCTCGCCCGCCGTTAGGGAAGAGTGCGCAAGATAGGCGAGGATCTTGCGCCGGGGCGCTGAAGATAGCGCTTCAAACACGCGCTGTATCGCGCCATTTGCGTGAGCAGCCGTTTCGGCATCCGCTGCGTGCTCTGCATCTTCGATCACTGTCTGCCACCTTGTGATGCCGAGGCGTTGGCTGCGCCTCGGTCCGCTTTTCTTATTTTCATTTAGACTATTGCCTAAATACCTAATTCGTAGTAGTAGACGATTAGCTTACTGCCTAAGTAACGGAAGACGCGCCAGAAGGCAAGGCTGTGGTCCGGAAATGTTCATGCAGGAGGAGGGGTACCGATGAAAACCATATCCACGGGCAGAATGATTTCCCAACAGGACAGTGACGCCGAAGACGGCAAAGTCGTGTGGGTGCCGGCAAAGTCGATCTGGGTCGGGGCGATGACGATCGCCGCCATTGTGTTGGGACCGATGACATTTAGCTGGAGTGCCTTCGCCTTATTCGTTGCGACAACGGCGGCGACAATCTGCGCCGGACACTCGGTGGGGATGCACCGTCTGCTCATCCACCGTTCGTTCAAGGTTCATATCTGGGTCGAGCATGCGCTGGTCTACCTTGGCGTGCTCGTCGGCATGGCCGGTCCTTTTGGGATGATCTATGCTCACGATATTCGTGACTGGGCTCAGCGCCAGACCGCATGTCACGATCTCCATGCCCATCGTCGGCCATTTTTCACCGATGCCTTCTGGCAGATGCATTGCGCGGTCGCTTTGCGCAATCCACCCACCTTCGTCATCGAACCCTCGATCAGGAATGACCTGTTCTACAAGTTCGTCGAACGCACCTGGATGCTGCAACAACTGCCCTGGGCGATCCTCTTTTTCGCGCTTGGCGGCTGGGATTGGGTGGTATGGGGAATCGCGGTGCGCGTTTCAGTGTCGCTTACCGGGCATTGGTTGGTTGGGCATTTTGCGCACCGAGATAGGGAGCAAGGATGGCGCGTCGACGACGTTGCCGTGCAAGGATACAATTTGCCGCGTTTCGGGCTGGTAACGTTCGGCGAGAGTTTCCACGGCAACCATCACGCGTTTCCCGAGTCTGCACGGCTTGGTCTGGAACACGGACAGATCGATCTCGGCTGGCTATTCATTCAGGTTCTGGCGATCCTGGGTCTGGCGCACAGCGTCAAGATTCCGGAGAATACGCCGAGACGCAAAGGGCTGCGACGCGTGCGCCGTCAGCGCGAAACTGCCCCGGATTCAGATCTATGGTCGGTGCAGCCTACCGCAGATAGATGTTCTCAGCGGATATTGGCCTAAGAAATGAAGGAACGCTTAGGGCGCGTGGACCAACGAATTGCATTTGCACTCAGCACTTCATCGATTTAAGTCAGTATTTCAGTATTATTGATCATTGCGATCCTCCATGACCTTCGATGCATTCCTTGCTCTGCTGGTTTATGCCTTCGTGACCTCGATCACGCCGGGTCCGAACAATTTCATGCTTTTGGCCTCGGGCGTGAATTTCGGCTTGGTCAAAACCGTGCCACACATGCTCGGCATCGGCTTCGGCTTCCTCGTGCTGTTGCTTGCCGTAGGCTTCGGGCTTGGCGCCGTGTTGACGGCCTTTCCGGTCCTGCATACCGGGTTGAAGATCGCCGGCGGCCTCTACTTGCTTTATCTCGCCTGGAAGATCGCCATGTCGCGCTCGCTCGGCGGCGAAGGCGAGGCGAAGGGCCAGCCGATGCGGTTCATCGAGGCTGCGGCTTTCCAGTGGGTCAATCCCAAAGCCTGGGTGATGGCGATTACAGCCATGGCCGTCTATACGAACCCGGAACGCCGGTTTGTGTCGGTGGTGCTGATCGCGGCCGCGTTCGCCGTCGTTATGCTGCCGAGCATTTCGACCTGGGCCGGTTTCGGCATGGCGCTGCGCGGTTTTCTGGCGGATGCGGTGCGGCTCAAATGGTTCAACATCGCCATGGGCGTGATGCTTGCGGCGACGCTGTGGCCGATGCTGCGTTAGCTGCCGTTCTATTGTGCACTGCACATTAAATCTTCGTAATGACGGGTTTTGGCCCTTTTTCGCCTTCGGCATCCTCTATTATCTGGCAAAATCGCGGCAAGAGGCTGCGAGTTGAGCTAGAGTGCGACCAGCGGAAATCGGCGTGTCGCGTTGAGAAGGCCTTTTGTCGATGCGCGGAAAGATCGTATTAGCGGTGATCGCTGCAGCCTGCGTTGCCGCGGCGTGGCTCTATCTTTCGCCCAGCGCAATGAGCGGTCTTCAGCAGATGCTGTCGGCGAATCAGACGGCGACGGCGGACAAGCCCGCTGCAGCAGCAAATGCCGCGCGTACGACTTCGGTGGTTGCCGCCACGGCTACGACGGCCGATTTCCCGGTCCGGCGCTATGCCATCGGCTTTGTGTCCTCTCCTGCCGTGGTCAGCATCAACGCGCGGATATCGAGTCAGATCGTCGCAATCGCGGTCAAGGACGGACAGATGGTGAAGGCCGGCGACCTTCTGTTCTCGCTGGACGATCGCTCGTTGAAGGCACAACTGGCACGCGATCAGGCGACGCTCGCGAAAGACCAGGCGCTGCTTGCCAGCGCCACGGCCGATCTTCAGCGCGCCAAAAATCTCGTCGCCAGGCAGGCCGGAACACAGCAGACCTACGATCAGGCCGTCGCGGCGCAGAAATCCGCCGCGGCCACCGTCGACGCCGACAAGGCAACGATCGATGCAGACCAAATCCAGCTTGGCTTCGCCACGATCAGGGCGCCGATCTCCGGCAGGCTTGGCGCAGTCAACGTCGCCGTCGGCGATCTCGTCACCACCAGCAACGGCAGCAGCACGTCGACTCCACTGGTGACGATCACGCAGGTCGACCCGCTGCAGGTGAACTTCAATCTCCCCGAAAGCGATCTTGCCTTGCTGCACAAGGCGCTGGCAGCGCCGCAGCAAGGTGCGGTGACGCTGACCAAGGACGGCGACCCGAAGCCGATCGGCAAGGGAACGCTGGATTTCGTCGATTCCAGCGTAGACACGGCGTCCGGCACGATCGCAACGCGGGCCAGTGTGCCCAACGCCGATCTTTCGCTATGGCCGGGCCAATACGTCAACGTCGTGCTCGATGCCGGCATCATGCCACAAATGACGTCCGTTCCGACGGTCGCCGTCCAGCCCAGCCAGAAGGGCCCGTTCGTCTATGTGATCAAGCCGGACAACACCGTTGAAATGCGGCCCGTGCAGGTCGCGCTGACAGAAGGCACCAACACCGCAATCAGCCAAGGATTGAAAAGCGGCGAGCGTGTCGTCGTCGAGGGTCAGACCAAACTGAAGAACGGCGCGGCGGTGCGCGAAGGCAAGGCTTCGACCGGCACCGGCGATCAGGCGGCTCCGAAGGTTGCCGAGGCTGACCGGACGGGCGGAACACAGCCATGATTTCCGAATTCTGCATCCGCAGGCCCGTCGCCACGTTGCTCATGTCGTTCGCCCTGGTTCTGGGCGGGCTATTTGCTTACAAATTCCTGCCGGTCGCGGCGCTGCCAAGCGCCGAATTTCCGGTTGTCAACGTCTCGGCCTCGCTGCCCGGGGCTTCGCCGGAAACCATGGCGACCTCGGTGGCAACGCCTCTGATCAAGCAGTTTGCCACTATCGCAGGCATCGATTCGATCTCGACGACCAACTCGCTCGGCTCGACCTCGATCGCCATTCAGTTCGTGCTCAACCGCGACATCGATGCAGCCGCCGCCGACGTACAGGCAGCGATCGCACGCACGCAACGACAATTGCCGCCGGAGATGACCAGCCCGCCGAGCTACCGCAAGGTCAATCCAGCCGATGCGCCGATCCTGCTGATGTCGCTGGTCAGCGACACAATTCCGCTGACTGATCTCGACGCGTTTGCCGAGAATGTGATTTCGCCGTCGCTGTCGACGATCGACGGCGTTGCGCAGGTTTCGATCTATGGCCAGCAAAAATATGCCGTCCGCGTCCAGATCGATCCGACGGCGCTCGCCGCTCGCGGCATCTCGATCGACCAGCTGCAGACGGCCATTGCCTCGGCCAACAGCAACACGCCGCTCGGCGTGCTCAAGAACAACAAACAGCAGCTGACGATCACCGCGAACACGCAGCTGACCAATGCGGCAGGATTCTCCAACATCATCATCGCAACCAAGAACGGCCATCCGGTGCGGCTCGGCGAGGTGACCCGCGTCATCGATTCGGTCGAGACCACGACGACGGCAAGCTGGTATGACGGCACCCGCGCCATCATTATGGCGGTGCAGCGCCAGCCGGATGCCAATACCGTCGACGTCGTCGACCGCGTCAAGGCGATGCTACCTTCCTTCGACGATCAGATGCCGGCAGCGGCGAGCATCCAGTTGCTAAACGACCGCTCGACATCGGTCCGCGAGGCGGTCGATGACGTGCAGTTCACGCTCTTGCTCACCATCGCGCTGGTGGTGATGGTGATCTTCCTGTTCCTGCGCCGGGTAACGGCGACGGTCATCCCGGCCGTGGCGGTGCCGATTTCGCTCATCGCCACGCTGGGCGTGATGTACCTGTTCGGCTTTTCCATCGACAACGTCTCATTGATGGGGCTGACGCTGGCGGTCGGTCTTGTCGTCGACGATGCAATCGTCATGCTCGAAAACATTTTCCGCCATATGGAGGAGGACGGGCTCTCTGCCCTCGAGGCGTCGCTCAAGGGCGCGCGCGAGATCGGCTTCACCATCATCTCGATCTCGATCTCGCTGGTCGCCGTGTTCATTCCGGTGCTTTTGATGGGCGGCGTGATCGGGCGCATCTTCAACGAATTCGCGGTGGTGGTGACGGTCGCCATCCTGGCGTCGATGTTCGTCTCGCTGACGCTGACGCCGATGCTGTGCTCGCGGCTGTTGTCATTATCGAAAGCCGAGCAGAAAGCAGCGCACGGTGAAGGCCATAGACAAAACGTCTTCATGCAGGGCTATGACAGGCTGCTGACATTCTGCCTGCGCCACAATTTCCTTGTCTTCCTTGTCTTCCTGGTGACCGCCGGGCTGTCGGTGTGGCTGATCCAGATTTCGCCGAAGGGCTTCTTCCCGCAGGAGGATATCGGCCAGGTCTCGGTGACGACCATCGCGCGCCAGGACATTTCGTTTGACGCGATGGTGAAGCTGCAGGGGCAAGTGGCGGATGTCTTCACCCATTCGCCCTACGTCGCGCATGTCGGCTGGTCGGCGGGCAGTGGAAACAATGCGCTCAACCAGGGCCAGCTGTTTGTGCAGCTGAAAGACAAGGACCAGCGACCGAACATCGACAAGGTGCTTACGGACCTGCGGCGCCAGCTGGCCAATGTGCCCGGCATCGAAACCTACATGCAGCCGGTGCAGAACCTGCGGCTCGGCGCGCGTTCTTCGGCGAGTGCCTACCAGCTTGCCGTTCAGGGCCTCGATACCGGCCTGACGAACGTCTGGGCGCAGAGGCTGACGGACGCGATGGCTGCCGATCATGCCGCCTTCACCGACGTCACCAATGACCTGCAGAACAACGCGCTACAGGCGACGCTGGTGATCGACCGCGACAAGGCGGCGAACCTCGGCGTCGATACCGACACGCTGCGCTCCAGCCTCTATGGCGGTTTCGGCACCCAGCAGGTGTCGACCATCTTCGGTTCGGCCGACAGCTACGACGTGATCATGGAGCTCGATCCGAAGATCGAGTGGTCGCCCGAGCGGATGCTGGCCATCAAGGTGAGAACGGCGAGCGGCAGCCTGGTGCCGCTCGGTGCGTTCGCCCGCGTCGATCGGACCGCCGGTGCTTTGACCGTCAACCAGCTCGGCCAGCTTCCGGCAGTGACCATCTCCTACAATCTGCCGCAAGGCGTGGCCCTCGGCGACAGCGTGAGCCACATCAACGCGCTGAAGGACAAGATCGGCATGCCGCCGACGATCTCGACCGCCTTCTCGGGCACGGCCAAGACGTTCCAGGATTCGCTTTCCAACCAGGGGCTGCTGATCGGCGGCGCGATTCTGACCATCTATATCGTTCTCGGCATGCTCTATGAGAGCTTCATCCACCCGCTCACTATCCTGACCGGGCTTCCATCGGCGGTGCTCGGCGCGCTGGTGGCACTGCGGCTGGCGGGGATGGATCTTTCGGTGATCGCGGTGATCGGCATCCTGATGCTGATCGGCATCGTCAAGAAGAACGGCATCATGATGATCGACGTGGCGCTGGAACTCAGGCGCGAGGGGATGTCGCCTGTCGAATCCATCCACAAGGCCTGCCTGATGCGCTTCCGGCCGATCATGATGACCACGCTTGCCGCGCTGATGGGCACCATCCCGATCGCGCTCGGCACCGGCGCCAGCGCGGAATTGCGCCAGCCTCTCGGCGTGGCGGTGGTCGGCGGTCTTGTCGCCTCGCAGGCACTGACGCTGTTCGTCACGCCCGTCATTTACGTCTACATGGAGCATTTTTCCGGCTGGCTGGTCAGGCTGTGGGCACGGCGCCGGGGCGAGCCGAGCCCGGTCGAAGCGGTCGACCAGCCGTCACTGTTCGACGAGGAGGAAGAACCGGTGCCGCAGAAGGCGGCAGCCGAATAGCGCTGGCCCAAGCCGTGGTGCTTGCGGCCGGGGGTCCGCGATCGTAATTTGACGCCATGCCGCACAATCACGACCACGACAACGAGCTTGATCCTTTTGCGGCGCGGGTGCGCGCGCTGGAGACGATTCTCACCCGCAAAGGCCTGATCGATCCGGCGGCGATCGATGTTATCGTCGACACCTATGAGACCAAGATCGGGCCGCGCAACGGCGCAAAGGTGGTGGCGAAGGCCTGGGTTGATCCCGGGTTTGCCGCATGGCTGAAGCGTGATGCGACGGCGGCCATCGAATCGCTCGGCTACACCGGCCGGCAAGGCGAGCACATGCAGGCGGTGTTCAATACGGCCGACACGCACAACCTCGTCGTCTGCACGCTGTGCTCCTGCTATCCGTGGTCGGTTCTCGGCCTGCCGCCGGTCTGGTACAAGGCGCCGCCCTACCGTTCGCGCGCAGTGATCGATCCGCGCGGCGTGCTCGAGGAATTCGGGCTAATCTTGCCGGCGACGACAACAATCCGGGTGTGGGATTCGACCGCCGAGCTGCGCTATCTGGTGGTGCCTATGCAGCCAAGGGGCACCGAGGGCTGGGATGAGGCACGGCTCGCCGATCTGGTGACGCGCGATGCCATGATCGGCACGGCGTTGGTGCGGGAACCGGCATGAACGGGCCGCAGGATCTCGGCGGTCAGATGGGTTTCGGGCCGGTCGCGCCCGAACCGGACGAACCCTATTTCCATGCCGATTGGGAAAGGCGGGCGCTGGGCGTGACGTTGTGCGCCGGCGCCATGGGCGCCTGGACCATCGACGAGAGTCGGCACGCGCGGGAATCGCTGCATCCAGCGGATTATTATGCCTCCAGCTACTACCAGATATGGATCAAGGCGCTGGAGGTGCTGCTCAAACGCCATGGTTTCGTCAGCGACCGCGACCTGGCTACGGGCGACGCAGTCGACCCGGCAGCGACCCCCAAACGGGTGCTGAAGGCTAAGGACGTTCCGGCGGTGCTGGCCAAGGGCGGGCACTGCGACCGGCCTGTCGCCGTGCCTGCGCGGTTCAAGGCGGGCGACCCCGTGCGAACCAGGAACTTTCATCCGACCGGCCACACCAGACTGCCGCGCTATGCACGCGGCAAGCGAGGCGTCGTCGAGGCTGTGCGCGACGGCTTTGTCTTTCCCGACACCAATGCGCACGGCCAGGGCGAAAACCCGCAATGGGTCTATACGGTGTCCTTCACCGGCGGCGAAATCTGGGGCGAGGGCGCCGATCCGACACTTGTCGTGTCGATCGATGCCTGGGAGAGCTACCTTGAGCCGGCGTGAGACGGGCTCAGTCGCCGCCATGCTGCCCGCCGGTGTCGAGGCGCCTGTGTTTGCCGAGCCGTGGCAAGCAGAGGCCTTTGCCATGACGGTAGCACTGCACGACAACGGGCTGTTTTCGTGGAGCGAATGGGCGGATGCTTTGTCGGCAGAGGTGAAGCGGCCGGGCGCCGCGCGCGACGGTCACGATTACTACGAGCACTGGCTGGCAGCGCTGGAAAAGCTGCTTTTGGCCAAGGGCGTTGCCGGAAAGCGCGACGTCGATGCGCTCGCCGCTGCCTGGGAACGCGCCGCGCACGCAACGCCGCATGGCAAGCCGATCCAGCTGGAGAACGATCCACAGCGGGCCGGGTAAGCTGCGGTCGCCTGGCCTTGTTCTCTTTACGTTCCTGTTCGTCACTGATAGCCTGACCCTGTCGCAGCGGCGTGATTGCCGGCGATGAAAATTGATGGTGACGGCAGTCACCTTGTCTTTCCCTCGCGAATCCGGTCTGTCGCGCTGATGGAATTCTCTCCTCAACAGGACGAGGCGCTGAAGGCGGTGGCCGGCTGGCTGAAAGCCGGCAAGCCGCAGCTGTTCCGGCTGTTCGGCTATGCCGGCACCGGCAAGACGACGCTGGCGCGCTATTTCGCCGAGCATGTCGACGGCCAGGTGCAGTTCGCCGCGTTTACGGGCAAGGCGGCGCAGGTGCTGCGTTCCAAGGGCGCGGTCAATGCCCGCACCATCCATTCGCTGATCTACCGGCCGAAAGGCGAGGAATCGGTAGCGGACGAGGTGACCGGCAAGACCTCGATGTCGCCGACCTTTTCGCTTAATCGGCAAAGCCCGATCTCTCGGGCCAAGCTGGTCGTCATCGACGAATGCTCAATGGTCGACGAGCAGCTTGGCCGCGATCTGATGACCTTCGGCACCCCTATCCTGGTGCTCGGCGATCCCGGCCAGTTGCCGCCGATCTCCGGCGGCGGCTTCTTCACCGACCACGAGCCGGACATTCTGCTCACAGAAATCCACCGCCAGGCGCGCGACAACCCGATCATCAGGCTGGCGCTCGACGTGCGCGAGGGCCGCGAATTCATGCGCGGCGACTATGGCGCGGCGCAGGTGATCGGCAAGGAAGACGTCACCCAGGAATTGGTGCTGAAAGCGGACCAGGTGCTGGTCGGCACCAACCGCACGCGCCGCCGTTATAACCAGCGGCTGCGCGAGCTGAAGGGGTTCAACGCCGATTATCCGCAAGCCGGCGACAAGCTGGTCTGTCTGCGCAACGATCCGGCCAAGGGACTGCTCAACGGCTCGCTGTGGAAGGTGATGACCTCGTCGCGCGAGACGGTCAAGCCCGGCATCAATCTGCTGGTTTCGCCGGAGGAAGATGACCCGGATCGCGGCGTCGCCAAGATCAAGCTGCTCAAAGCCGCATTCGAGGATCCCGACGCCGACATTCCCTGGCAGCAGAAGAAGCGCTTCGACGATTTCGATTACGGTTACGCGCTGACCGTGCACAAGGCGCAAGGGTCGCAATGGAATGAGATCGTGCTTTTCGACGAAAGCTGGGCATTCAAGGAAACTCGCCAGCGTTGGCTCTACACCGCGATCACGCGCGCGGCCGAACGGCTGACGATCGTCCGATAGGGCTGTCAGGTCCGTCGTATCAGCGCTGGGCGATCGGTCTGGCGTCAAGCCATTCCCAGGCGGCGGCTTCGTCCTTGGCCTCGAAATGCCGGAGTTCGATAGGCAAAGAGGCAGGCAAAAAGGCTCTTGCCTCCGGTATCCAGTTCGGCTCACCGATCGCCGCGCAGCTGCCGATATGCTCCACGGCATGAGCTATGCCCTGTTCGATCGTCTCGTCCGATACGTCGGCCCAGTCGACACCCTCATGGTCGATCAGGCGCACCAGCACGTCGATCTTCGGATGCAGCGCATAGGCCGCCTCCAGCAATCCGAACAGGTTTTCGGCGTCAGCCGCTGCGACATGGCCGACGACATCGATGGCGAAAAGATCTTCGCGATCGGTGTCGATGCGGCGAACCGCCGGCACGGCCTCGAGAAAATTCAACAGGGAACTCCTTGCGCTCGATTTTCTTCACACACCTTGGAACACCTGAAACCCTCTGTCTGTTCCCGTTAAAGGCGGTATAGATGCGCGCCAAGATCAGCCTGGAGCCGTGCAAATGCCTGCAAAGCTTTCCGTCAACCTCAATGCGATCGCCATGCTGCGCAACCGGCGCGACCTGCCGTGGCCAAGCGTGACCGGGCTCGGACGCATTGCCCTTGCCGCCGGCGCGCATGGGCTCACGGTGCACCCGCGACCCGACGAGCGGCACACCAGGCATTCCGATCTGCCGCAGATCAGGGCGCTGATCGACGACGAGTTCCCGAATGCGGAATTCAACATCGAGGGCTATCCGACCGAGGAGTTCCTGGCGCTTGTGGAAAAGCATCAGCCCGAGCAGGTGACGCTGGTGCCCGACGACCCGGCGCAGGCGACTTCCGACCATGGCTGGAACTTCGCCGCCGAGGCTGCGTTCCTGACACCGGTCGTCAAGCGCCTGAAGAAGGGAGGCTTTCGCGTGTCGCTGTTTTCGGATCCGGATCCCGCTGGCGTGAACGCCGCTCGCGACACCGGCGCCGATCGGATCGAACTCTATACGGGTCCATATGGCAGCTATCATTCCGATTCGGCAAAAGCGGCGAAGGAATTGGAGAAATTGGGAAAGACGGCGGATGCCGCATTGGCCGCAGGGCTCCAGGTCAATGCCGGGCACGACCTTGTGGTGAGCAATTTGCCGGCGCTGGCCAGGCGCATCCCGGCATTGGCCGAAGTGTCGATCGGACATGGGTTGACAGCCGATGCGTTGGAGTATGGCATGGCCGCAACGGTCAGGCGGTTTCTGAAGGCTTGTGGCTGGTAGAGAAAGGCGAGCCGATAGGCCATGCGTTCCCGGCACGGCAGCGCGTCCTTTCCATCCCGCAGCATAGAGCGCCGCACGTCTATGGGAGTGTCGTCCATGGCCCTTGCCCACGCTGGTAGCGAGGCAGAACCCATCGAACAATCCAGCCACTCCAAGGCCGAGCAGCACAGCACCAGAGTTTTGATGCTGGGCGCGTTGGGCGTGGTTTACGGCGATATCGGCACGAGCCCAATCTACGCGTTTCGGGAAGCGCTGCACGCATCGTCGGGACCGGTAGCGCGCAACGACGTCCTTGGCGTGCTGTCGCTTATCGTCTGGGCGCTGACGATCATCGTCACGATAAAGTACGTCGCTTTCGTGCTCAGAGCCGACAACAAGGGTGAGGGCGGCACGCTGTCGCTGATGGCGCTTGCGCGCAACGCTTATCCAAAGGGAGCCCGGTTCATTCTGGGGATCGGACTTTGCGGCGCGGCGCTGTTTTTCGGCGACGCCATCATAACGCCGGCCATCTCCGTGCTTTCGGCGGTCGAGGGCCTGGAAGTGGTGACCCCGACGCTGGAAACTTATGTTGTTCCGATCACGCTGATCATCCTGGCAATGCTTTTTGCCGTGCAACGCTTTGGCACCGGCAGGGTGGCGGCCGTGTTCGGACCGGTGACGGCAGCGTGGTTCCTGACGATCGGCGCCGCCGGGGTCTACCATCTGCTGGACGACCCGTCGGTCCTGCTGGCGATCAATCCCTATTACGCCGTCGCTTATCTGGCCAATACGCCTACCGGTGCGTTCGTCACGGTCGGGGCGGTGTTCCTGGCGGTCACCGGGGCCGAAGCCCTCTATGTCGATCTCGGCCATTTCGGGCGCAGGCCGATCGTGCTGGCGTGGTTCTCCGTGGTGTTCCCTTGTCTGCTCCTCAACTATTTCGGACAAGGCGCGTTCGTTCTGGCCAACGGTGGCAAACCCACCAATCCATTCTTCCAGATGCTGCCGGATTGGGCGCTAATGCCCATGGTTGGGCTGGCCACGGCAGCGACGGTGATCGCCAGCCAGGCGGTGATCTCCGGCGCTTTCTCGCTGACGCGGCAGGCGGTGCAGCTCAATCTGCTGCCACGTATCGAGGTGCAGCATACTTCCGAGATGCAATCCGGCCAGATCTACATGCCGCGGGTCAATCTGGTGGTCGCGCTGGGCGTGATGCTGCTGGTGGTCGGCTTTGGCAGTTCGAGTTCGCTGGCTTCCGCCTATGGCATTTCGGTGACTGGCGAAATGCTGATGACAACCATCCTGTTGTTCGTGGTGATGCGGTTCCGGTGGAAATGGCAGCTTGCACTGGCAGCCGCGCTCACACTGCTGTTTGGCACGATCGATACCGGATTTTTCCTTGCAAACGTCGTCAAGATCCTCGAAGGCGGGTGGGTGTCGATCACGGTCGCTTGCGGCATGGGGCTGATCATGTCCACCTGGATCCGCGGCACCCGCTATTTGTTCGACAAGACGCGCCGGAACGAGATCCCGCTCGATTTCCTTGCCGGCAATCTGCTGAAGAAGAAACCGCATCTGGTGTCGGGCACCGCGGTGTTCCTGACCAGCGACCCGCTGAGCGCGCCGACCGCGCTGATGCACAGCCTGAAGCACTACAAGGTGCTGCACGAGCAGAACGTCATCCTTTCGGTGGTGACGGCACCGCAGCCGGTTGTGCCCGACAGCGAGCGCGTCAAGATGGAAATGGTCAACGAGCTGTTCATGCGGGTGACGCTGACCTTCGGCTATATGGAGCAGCCCAATATCCCGCGTGCGCTGGCGATCTGCCGCAAGCAGGGCTGGAAGTTCGACATCATGACGACGTCCTTCTTCCTGTCGCGGCGCTCACTCAAGGCGTCGCCCAATTCCGGCATGCCGGTCTGGCAGGACAAGCTGTTCATCGGGCTGGCGCGCTCGGCGGCCGATGCAACGGAATATTTCCAGATCCCGACCGGACGGGTGGTCGAGATCGGGACGCAGGTGGCTATTTAAAAACGTGTCCGTTGCGACATTCCAGGTGGTCTGCCGATCGGACTGAGTCTGCCAAGTCGTGGAGGACTCGCAATATCGGGACGGAGCCATTACGTGACGGCACTTGATATTGCAGCGCAGCAAGCGTAGAGCACCGCCCGCTTACCGGAGTGTCGTCCATGGCCCTTACCAATGCTGGTAACGAGGCAGAACCTGTCGAACAATCCAGCCATTCTGAGGTCGAGCAGCACAGCACCAAGGTGCTGATGCTGGGCGCGCTCGGCGTGGTTTACGGCGATATCGGTACCAGCCCGATCTATGCATTTCGCGAGGCGTTGCATGCATCGGCCGGTGGCAACGTCGCCAACCGTGGCGACATCCTCGGCGTGTTGTCGCTGATCATCTGGTCGCTGACGATCACCGTCACCATCAAATACATCATGTTCGTGCTCCGCGCCGACAATCGAGGCGAGGGCGGGGTGCTGTCGCTGATGGCGCTGGCGCGCAACAGTTTCCCGACGCGCTCGGCGGTGATCCTCGGCATCGGCATCGTCGGCGCGGCGCTTTTTTTCGGCGACGCAGTCATTACGCCGGCGATCTCGGTGCTATCGGCGGTCGAAGGTATGAATGTCGTCACGCCGACATTCCAGCCCTATGTGGTGCCGCTGACACTGGCCATCCTGGCGATCCTGTTTGCGGTACAGCGATTCGGCACCGGCGGCGTAGGTTTGGTGTTCGGGCCAGTCACGGCTCTGTGGTTCCTGGCCATCGGCCTTTCCGGCATTAACCACATCATCGCCGATCCGGAAATCCTGCTGGCGATCAGCCCGCATTACATCGTGTCGTTCCTGGTCAACTCGCCCGATGTCGCCTTCGTCACGGTTGGTGCGGTCTTCCTCGCCGTCACCGGCGCCGAGGCGCTCTATGCCGACCTCGGCCATTTCGGCCGCAAGCCGATCGTACTCGCCTGGCTGGCAATCGTGTTCCCTTGTCTGTTGCTCAACTATGTCGGGCAAGGCGCCTTCGTGCTGGCAAATGGCGGCGTTGTCGGTCATCCATTCTTCGAGATGAACCAGGGCTGGACGCTTATTCCGATGGTCGTGCTGGCGACGGCGGCGACCGTCATCGCCAGCCAGGCGGTGATCTCCGGCGCTTTTTCGCTGACCAGACAGGCGGTGCAGCTCAATATGCTGCCGCGTTTCGTTATCCAGCATACGTCGGAAAAACAGTCGGGCCAGATCTATCTGCCGCGCATCAACCTGATGCTGGCGCTGGTGGTGATGTTGCTGGTGGTCGGCTTCGGCGAATCCAGCCGCCTGGCCTCGGCCTACGGTATTTCGGTGACCGGCAACATGCTAGTGACGAATGTGCTGCTTTTTGTTGTGATGACGCGCATCTGGAAATGGCCGCTCGGCGTCGCGATCGCCTTGATGGCCGTGTTCGCCTTCGTCGATACCGGCTTCTTTGCCGCCAACATAGTCAAGGTGTTTGAAGGTGGCTGGGCATCGCTTGCCATCGCCGCAGTTATCGTGATGACTATGTGGACCTGGATCCGCGGCAGCCGCTATTTGTTCGACAAGACGCGCCGGAACGAGATCCCGCTGGATTTCCTTGCCGGCAATCTGCTGAAGAAGAAACCGCATCTGGTGTCGGGCACCGCGGTGTTCCTGACCAGCGACCCGCTGAGCGCGCCGACGGCGCTGATGCACAGCCTGAAGCACTACAAGGTGCTGCACGAGCAGAACGTCATCCTTTCGGTGGTGACGGCACCGCAGCCGGTTG